>CAZLEX010000020.1:0-28932 GCA_964558655.1 uncultured Oscillospiraceae bacterium
TTAGAATATTTGATTTGAAATTCCGTCATCTGTATTTTCTCCGTTTATATGTGAAATATCCTATACTTAATTATATGGGATATATCCTATTTTGTCAATAGATTTTTTCAAAATATTTTCATTAAAATCTTATATCCCATAAGTATCGGTTAAAAAGCCTGTTTTTGCGTTACCGATTGGTTATTTTGATTTTCCGATTGGTAACATTGCATAAATGATAGGAAGCCGCAAACATAACTTTGTGCAAATGTCATAAAATCAGACAGCAATCTCCGAAACTGATTGGATATAAGAAATTACCAATCGGAAACTTCTTCTATACAATAAGCATTGCATCGCCAAAAGAAAAAAATCTATACTTGCAATCAACCGCGTGTTTATACGCGTTCATTGTATTTTCATAACCGAGTTTCGCACAAACAAGCATTATCAAAGTACTTTCGGGTAAATGGAAATTTGTAATAAGCGAGTCGACAACAAAAAATTCTTTTCCGGGATAAATGAATATATCGGTGTATCCCGAATCCTTGCATATTTTGCCGTTTTTCAAATACGATCCTTCCAAAGTTCTGCACGAAGTCGTTCCTGCGGCAACAATTCGTTTACCAGATGCCTTAGCTTTGTTAACTGCATCGGCGGTGGATTGCGGAATTTCATAATACTCGGAATGCATTTTATGGTCATCAATATTGTCGGATTTCACCGGTCTGAAAGTTCCCAATCCCACATGAAGAATTACAGGAGCGATTATTACTCCTTTTTGTTTCAGTTTTTCCAGTAACTCCGGTGTAAAATGAAGTCCCGCCGTAGGAGCTGCCGATGAACCCACTGTATCGGCGTATACCGTCTGATATTGATTTTTATCGCTGAGTTTTTCGGTTATATACGGCGGCAACGGCATTGTTCCCAATTCATCGAGTAACTGATAAAAATTATATTTTGATTTATCAAAATCAAACCGAATAAGTCTGTTACCCGTTTCGTAAACATCGGCAATTTCAGCAGTCATTAATCCTTTGCCGAGAGAAAATTTTTTGCCTATAAGTGCTTTTTTCCCGGGACGCACTATCGCCTCCCAATATTCTCCGTCATTACTTCCGGATTTTCTTTCAAGAAGTAAAATTTCAAGATGAGCTCCTTTGGCATTTTTATCATCATCTCTTATTTTTTCCGCAAAAAGTCTCGCCGGCAATACTTTGGAAGTATTAAGAACGAGCACATCTCCGGGATTTAAAAAATCAACAATATTGCGAAACACCTTATCTTCCAATTTACCGTTTCGGTGACAGACAAGAAGTCTTGCCATATCACGCACTTCTATCGGAGTTTGAGCAATAAGTTCTTGCGGCAAGTGATAATAATAACTGCTTTTCAGTTTTAAAAAATCCGTATTCCCCACGAACTTCCTCCTAATACAGTAAAAACATTTTCAATTATTCGTCATTATCAACGCAAAAAGGTTTTATCACAACTTCTCCCACATCGTTTCGGGATAATATACCCACCTTTTGCTGAGCTTGATCCAAAAGTTGAGAACACCTTTTCACAAGCAATACACCTTCCTCGTAAAGAGACAGCGATTCATCAAGAGGTGCTGTCTGATTTTCCAAAGAAGCAACAATTTTTTCAAGTTCCGAAAGAGCTTGTTCAAACTTCATTTCTTCTATCTTCGTTTTTTCTGCCATAAATTAAACCTCGCTTACATTTTCGACGAGTGCCTTAACGCTTCCGTCAACTGTTTTAAATTCAATCCTGTCACCTTTTTTTACATCTTTAACCGTTTTTATCAACTGTCCGTTTTCTTTATATACTGCGGAATATCCCCTTGCAATAACTTTAAGCGGATTGAGTGCTTCAAGAGAAGCTGTTTCAAGTTTCAAATTAGACATCTTATCTGTAAGAATAACTTTAAATCGCTCAAGCAATTTATCCGAAACACTGTCAAGAGTTAATCTTTTATCATCTATAAAAGCCTCCGGCGAGGATAAACAATGCTTTTTCGCTATCTCGGAGATCTGCGTTTCGAGTTTTGTAATTCTTCCGTTCAAATCTTTACGCATTACAGACAGCATAAGTTCAAGGCGTTCTTTTTCTTTAATAAAATCCGGCAAAGCAAGTTCTGCGGCGGCAGACGGAGTCGGTGCTCTCATATCGCTCACAAAATCGCTTATTGAAAAGTCGGTTTCATGCCCTACTGCCGAAATAATCGGTATATCCGACGAAAATATCGTCCTTGCCAAAGCTTCGTTGTTGAACGCCCAAAGTTCCTCCAGAGAGCCGCCGCCTCTTCCTATAATTATCGTATCGACATGACACCTTGTATTAAAAAACTTTATTCCTTGAATTATCTGTTCCGGAGCGTTATCTCCTTGTACCAAACAAGGAAAAAGTATTATTTCTGTTAAAGGGAACCGCCTTTTTGAGACATTTATCATATCGCGTATTGCCGCACCGGTGGGAGAAGTTACAATGCCGATTTTTTTCGGATATCTCGGAATAGCTTTTTTATGAATCTCGTCAAACAAGCCTTCGTTTGACAATTTTTCTTTCAGCTGTTCAAACGCTATATATAATGCTCCTATACCGTCGGGATCCATGAAGTCTACATAAAGCTGATATGAACCGTCCTTAACATAAGAAGACAACCGCCCGTGAGCTATAACTTTCATTCCGTTTTCAGGTAAAAAAGTAAGTTTTTCCGAATTGTACCTAAACATTACAGAGCGTAAAACTCCGCCTTCGTCTTTCAGGGTAAAGTACATATGACCTGTTTTGTAATGATTGGTAAAATTGGATATTTCGCCTTTTACAAATACATCTCTCAAAAAAGAGGAAGCATCAAACATCCCCTTAACAAACTCGTTAACCTGTGTAACGGTCAAAATATTCTGTTCCATGATTTTTTACCTTAACAAAAAATTATCGCGTGCAAGTGCCGCAATTCCTATTGAATTATCGGCAGAATAAACAGGCGGAGCAAAATACGCATCATAATGTGCACAAACATACCGTCTGATAAGAGAGTTTGACGACACGCCACCGGAAAACAAAACCGGAAGTGCTTTATCCGAACGGTTACAAAGCATAACTTCTACAGCCTCCAAGCACACTTTCAGGACAAAGGAAGAAACCTCTTCTTTTGTTTTTCCTTCGTGCAGAAGATTCAATGCTTTATTTTCAAATCCCGATAAATTAATATGCTGTGATTTTTTTATATGAACATTAAAATTTATGAGGGATTCCGAAGCTAACTTCTCCATTTGAGCACCGCACGGAAAATCCAAGTGCATGGCAACGCCTACTCTGTCAATCAACTGTCCGAGTGTTATATCGGCACTGTCCGACACAATAGTTACACTGTATCTTCCGTTATCTTTAAAAACTTCAAGTAACTCACAAGTGCCGCCCGATAAATGAAAACAGTAAAAATGAGAAACGGAAGAATCCATTCCGGAGCCCAACACAGCCGCACGAATATGTCCTTCCTGATGAGAAAAAGAATAAAGCGGACAATTCACCGCATATGCAATCGAGGAGGCGGAAGTAACTCCGGATAAAAAGCAAGGCATATAGGAACCGTCAACCGAACGCGGAGAGGAAGATACTCCAACCGCACCGATAGTGAAATCGTTTTTACACAAAGTATGTACTTCATCGAAAACTTCGGACAAAAGAGAAGGCAAATTCTTTATATGCCAAAATACCGCTTCACTCTGTCTTACGCCCTTCTCCCCCTGTCTGACGGCAACGGGAGTTTTTTTAAAGATAATTCTATCTTCATACATCGCAGTTACCGATGTAGTATAATTGCTGGTGTCAATCCCCAAAAATAAAAATTCGCTCATTTGTCGTCAAAATCGGTTGCCAAAGCACCGAGTACACCGTTAACAAAGGAAAAAGCCTTATCATCGTCAAAAGTCTTTGCAAGTTCAACGGCTTCATTGACGGCTATTTTTGTGGGAATATCGTCCTCATAGCATATTTCGTAAAGTGCAAGTCTCAGAATTGCACGGGAAACGCGGGATATCCTGTCCGAACTCCATCGCAACGATACCTGATCGATTTTTCCGTCAAGTTCTTCAAGATGTTCAAAAACGCCGAAAAAAGCCCTCTTTACATAAGCATCCCCGTCATACTCGGGAATCTGCTGACATTCGACGGCGTTTTTGAATATATCATCGCAAGATATATCCGAATTAAAATCCTTATCAAAAATTAAAGCAAATGCAATTTGCCTTGCGTCTCTTCTTTTCATAACAATTACAATTTTTCCTTATTTAAATTTCCTGTCTGCCCTCTATCGCACGCCAAAGCGTGAGATCATCTGTATATTCAAGTTCACCGCCCGCCGGAATTCCGTACGCAAGCCTTGACACTTTAACTCCGAAAGGTTTAAGCAGTTTTGAAATATACAAAGAGGTAGCCTCTCCCTCAACGCTGGGGTTAGTGGCAATTATAACTTCTTTGACATTCGAATCAATTCTGTGAAGAAGGTCTTTTATGTTAAGCTGTTCCGGACCTATTCCGTCAGAAGGGGAAATAACACCTCCCAAAACATGAAAAAGCCCATCAAATTCACGAACTTTATCTATTGCCATAACATCACTTGTGTTTTCAACAACGCAAATAATGCTTTGATCCCGTTCATCATCGGAACAGATATCGCAAATTTCCTTATCGGCTATATTGTGGCAAACCTTGCAAAAGAAAGTATCTTCTTTGGCACAAATAACCGCGTCGGAAAACTCTTTCACAGCATCATCGGACATATTTATAACCGCAAAAGCCATACGGACTGCCGATTTATATCCGACACCGGGCAACTGCCTGAATTTATCAACAAGGTTTTGAATAGGCGGAATGAAAGTATACATAATCAGAAAAGTCCCGGTATATTCATTGATCCGGTAATTTTGGACATTTCATCGGCAGCGTCCTTTTCCACCGTTTTTATTGCTTCGTTAACAGCCGCAATCAAAATATCTTCAAGAGTCTCTATATCTTCCGGATCGACAACATCCGGAGAAATGGAAATTGATTTTACCTCTTTTTTTCCGTTCATGGAAATCTTTACCATACCACCGCCGGCGCTAACTTCATATTCGCGGTTTTCGAGGTCTTCCTGCAGAACATTCATGTCCTCCTGCATTTTCTGTGCCTGTCTGAGCATTGCGTTCATGTTTTGCGGTCCCGAACCCATTCCTTGCGGTAATCGTGCTTTCATATTATTACTCCTTATCAGTTTTCAAATTTTAAAAGATCATCATTTTTGCTTTTATTTTCGCTGATTTTATCATCGTTTGATAGCAACTCAACTCTTTCGATCGTCGGATCGAGTTCTTTGGCAATTTCAAGAGCGGTTTTATCGGCTCCGGTCATCTTCATTGTTGACACGCCTATTGAAGGACAATATATTTTCAGAGCATCTCCCGATTTTTTTATAAGTGCACTTTCGACAAAGAATTTATTCATAAATTCTCTCTCGCCGAAACGGCGTACAAACTCATTGACATATTCAAAAATATCGCGGTTGCTTTTTGTTTCCGACACTTTATCCGATTTAAGACTTGGTAATTTTGCCGTATCGGTATCGGTTTTTTTGCTTTTTTCTTTTTGAGGTGCTTTGTAATTGTTGTTTTCAATTAAATCTTCCAGCAATGAGATTCGCGTCTGAAGAGCATCACAGGAATCGGAAACGGACGGTACTGTCATCTTTATAACAGCTATTTCGGCCGTAACTTTTTTATTCATGCCGAAAATGTGTGAGTCGGACAAAAAGTTCTCCGCCTCGCAAATAAAATACTTTATCATTTGCGGCGTTGCCGAATCTGCGATTTCACGCAGTTTTTTCATTTCATCTTCCGAAGCGTTAACATAAATTGACGGCGAGGAAACATTCTGTATTATAAGTACATCACGGCAAAGCTCCAAAAGTTCCGTAAAGCACACTGTCAAATCTCCGTTTTTCGCATAAAGTTCTTCCAGAAGGGCAAGTGCTCTTGCAGTATTCTGCTTTGAAACGGAATAAAGTAGTTCAAGCAACTGTTCACGGTTTGAAAGTCCCAAAAGATTTATTACATACTCGGCTGTGATAAAAGTGTTTTTCGCCGCACAGGATTCCAACAAACTCAATGCATCACGCATGGCACCGTCCGAAAGATTAGCAATAACAAAAGCGGCCTCCCTTTCGATATTGATGCCTTCCGCCGAACAAATCGTCATGAGTCTGTCAACGATCTTTTCTTTTCTTATTCTGGAAAAATCGAACCGCTGACAGCGAGAGACAATCGTAGCCGGCACTTTTTGCAGTTCCGTTGTGGCAAGTATAAAAACAGCGTGTTCGGGCGGCTCTTCAAGCGTTTTCAAAAGTGCGTTAAAAGCCTGCGTTGTAAGCATATGAACTTCATCTATGATGTAAACCCGTTTTTTGAGAGATGCCGGAGGATAAATAACCTCATCGCAAAGATGACGAATATCGTCAACCTTATTGTTGGAAGCGGCGTCAAGCTCGACAACATCAACGGCGGTCGCGTTATTTATAGAAACACACGCATCACATTCATTGCAGGGATTACCGTTATGCAAGTTTGTACAATTAACGGCTTTTGCAAGAAGCTTGGCACAGGTCGTTTTCCCCGTACCTCTTGACCCGCAAAAAAGGTATGCGTGCGACACCCTGTCCTGTTCCAGCTGAAACTGCAAAACAGAAGTAATATGGTCCTGACCGACCACATCACCGAAAATTTGAGGTCTCCATTTTCTGTATAAAGCCTGATACATAAAAAAGCTCCGTTTCAAGCATTACAGGATACGAATTGAGACCATGCACCTTAAAATCGAAACAACAAAAATGCACGCTTTCTCGGCTCAAAGCTCAGAACAGGAAACCTTACGGCACATTAAAAAAACC
This sequence comes from uncultured Oscillospiraceae bacterium, assembly GCA_964558655.1. GTDB lineage: Bacteria > Bacillota > Clostridia > Oscillospirales > SIG627 > RGIG6353. The sequence continues at coordinate 6,911 of CAZLEX010000020.1, forward strand.
GTTTAATGCTGCTTGGTCCCCCACCTGACATGTTTCGCAGCTTTTAATTGCGTAAGACCCATTCGTCACAGCCTCTTGACAAGTGCCGCTACACATTTGTGCCCCTCTGATAAGGAATTACCCCTTGCTATAGCGGATTGCAAGCTACAAGGCACCGCTGACTCCCCGGTTAGCATGGTCTTAATTCATATCCTGTCAGTTTAGTAAATCAAAAAATAATTAAGGTTTCTCAAAACCCATAACATTATATCACAAAAAAGCATTAATATCAATAGAAAAAAACATATTTTCGAAAAAAAGTCTGTATAAAGACAAACGGCGAAAAGCACCGTGATAAAGCGACACATAGCTTTTCACAGTGCTTTTCAAGGCTTCGATATTATTTATTTTCTTTGCCAATTCACTTGCTGTTTACTTTTTTCTCCGTTTTGCCAAAATTATAACGGCGGTTATACATACAGCAAGAACAATTACAGTTGAAACGGAGGATATAATTACAATTTTACGCAACTGTTTCTCATTCGATTTATCTTGCTTTTTTTCGGAGCTGTCAGCGTCATTTTTTAACTCGCTGTCCGAAACTTCATCGCTTTGAGTGTCTTTTTCGGTATCATCGTTTTTTTCAAAATCATCTGCTTTTATTTCCGAAAAAGCAATTTGTCTTTCTTCTGCGTATTTTTGCGCAACGCTTCCCTTCGGAGCGTATACGGTAAGATTTAAACTGTTGTCAAATGCACTCTCGCCTATTTTTTCAACACTTGTCGGCAAGGTAATGCTTTTTAGCGTATCGCAGAATAAAAACGCTCCGTCGGCAATATCCGTAGTGCCGTTTTTCACATCATACGAATCGGCACCCGAAACGGATTTAATCAGATGATTTCCTATGTACAATACATCGTCTTCCCAATTTTCGTCATCCAAATAATACTTTGTCATTGAAAATGCATCTTCGGCTATATATAACGGTTTTTTCGGAAGAGTAATTTCCGACAGTTCGGAACATTCGTAAAACGCACCCTCATATATGCTCGTAACACTTTCCGGAATAGTGATACTTTTCAAATTGGCACAGTTGCAAAATGCAAAATATCCTATTTCTTCAATACCGTCTGCCATCACCACACTCTCAAGTGCGGAAGAATTAAACGCAAAATCACAAATTATCTTTGCACTTCCCGGAATTACAACCTCGGTAAGCTTATTGCACTCAAAGAAAGCCGCAGGTGCAATAACCGATGTGCCGTCTTTGATAACGCACTTGCCGGATACATTATCTGCTTTAATTAAATAATTCCCGATATAAAGAACGGAATCTTCCCAATTGTCAGGATTTTGGTAATATGCAGTGCCGTAAAAAGCTCCTTCACCTATATATGTAAGAGTTTCGGGAAGTGAAATACTTGTGAGGTTCGTGCAACTATCAAACGCTTCATTGAATATTTCGCAGACACCGCTGTTTACAACAACACTTTTGAGTGCATAACAATTTGAAAATGCGGCATAATCTATTACTTCCACGCTACCCGGAATTTGAAGTGCTTCGAGTGACGAACAGAGGTAGAACGCGTATGATCCTATTGACTTTATACTGTTCGGCAGCGATAAATCTTTAAGACTTTCACAACCGTAAAACGCATAATAACCTATTTTTGTCACAGTATCGGGGATTACAACTTTTGCAAGATTTGCGCAGTTATAGAAAGCATAATCGTTTATTTCCGTCAGTCCCGACGGAAGCACGATACTTGTCATATTCGCACAATCGGCAAATACATCATCGGCAATGCTTACCGTTCCGTCTTTTATAACGCACTCGTAAATCACATCTTTATTAACTTTAACCAGGTGATTACCTATATACAGCAAGCCGTTTTCCCAATTAGCGTCATTGTTGCAATATCCGCTGTCGTCAAATGCCGTTCTTGCTATGAACAAAGATCTGTTCGGGAGTGTTATGGAAGTTAAATTTACACAACCCGCAAAAGCCTCCGAATATATTGCTTCGACACTGTCGGGTATCACTGTTTCTTTAAGACTCAAACATCCGCCGAAAGCCATATTTTCTATAGTCTTTACACTGCTCGGCAAAGCAATGCTTTCAAGTGAAATACAATCGGAAAATATTCCCGCTGCGATATCGGTCAATTTTGACGGGAGGACAACCGATTTTAAATTTTTACATCCGCTGAACGCATAAAAATCTATAATGTCAACACTGTCCGGAATTGTTATACTTTCAAGATTTTCGCATCCCGCAAATGCCGATGCACCTATAAGTTTTACGCTGATCGGCAAAGTAACGGAGTTAAGATTTGCACAGTGGCTGAAAGCAACAACAGCTATATCAAGCGTACCGTCTTTTATGCTGTATGGAATCTTAAGCTGTTCGCTTTTGGCTTCAATCAAGTGAGCACCTATATATAATACGCCGTTTTCCCAATTGCTCTCATTATTGTAATATGCTGTATCGTAAAAAGCGAAATTATCAATGCTAACGACCGTATTCGGAAGGTCTACATCCGAAAGTTTTTTACAGCCCTCAAAAGCACTGATCCCTATACTTTCCACCGTATCGGGAATTGTTACGCTTTCAAGATTTTCACAGCCGTAAAAAGCGTAACCTTCTATAAATTTCACGCCGCGTTCGATTACGACTTTTTTTACATCACTGTTTTCCACAAAAGATTCGGCTTCAACAGCATCGGTTCCGAAAATTCTGAGAACTCCGTCTGAGGTAAGGGTATAAAAATATCCGGATTCCGTAATGTCCTGTAAATCTTCAACGGGAGAATAGACATAATCGGAACTTGCCGAAAGTGCCGTAAAAGTCAGAGCGATTAACGTAAAAAACAAAATCAAAACACTTTTTTTCATCACATTTTACCTCCATAGCAATTTTACAAAAGGCGTTTTAAATCGTGCGATATCATTAAATCACAAACACACAAATCTGTCAATATAAAAACCGCAAAAAAATAGAGAAATTAATATTTTTTTAAGTACTCTTTAAACATATCTCCGCGATGCTCGAAATTTTTGAAAAAGCCGTAACTTGCGGAAGCGGGAGAAAGAACGCATTTTGTGCCTTCCCGTGCCGCTTTTACGGAAATATCCACAGCATCTTCAAGATTTTTTGCCAAAATGTACGGCACTTTAACTTCGTCAAGCAAATGAGCTATTCTGTATCCGGAATCGGGTAAAAGTATGATGTTTTCGATAGGATTTTTCGCAAAAAAACATACCAGCTCGGAATAATCTATTCCTCTGTCCATACCGCCCACAATAACGGTACTGACATTATCGAGAGAAAGAAGTGCCTGTATTGTTGTCTGACAAACAGTGGAAATAGAATCGTCATAATAATCGACTCCGCACACCGTCCCCACAAATTCAAGGCGGTGAGAAAGCGGTTGAAAGGTTTTAAGATGTTTAAGAAAATCGCTTTTCCCGACACCGTAACGGGAAGTAACCGCATAAGACGAAGCGATATTGAAAATATTGTGGTACCCCACCAATTTTGTAGAGGAGGTGTCCACAAAAATTTTTTCTCCTTTAAAAGTAAATCCGTCTTTATCAACGCTAATCTGTCCGTCTTTACCGACAGACAGCGTTTCACCGACGGCATCGGAAATTTCAAATGCACACTCGGAATTGCAAATGAACACATCATCGGCATTTTGATTTTTGTATATATTGCGTTTGGCACGAATATAATTTTCTCTTGTTACATAATGATCCAAATGGTCTTCGTACAGGTTTAAAATCAGTGCGATGTGAGGCGAATATTTTTCATATTCGAGCTGATGGCACGACATTTCAAGCACTGCTGTTTTTTTCTCATCAGAAAGCATTTCGTGTGCAACCGAAAGCGGAGGTATTCCTATATTTCCCGCCAGCACAACACCCAAAGAACAATTTTTGAGTATATGGTATATCAGCGAAGTAGTTGTGCTTTTCCCTTTTGTACCGGTAATACCAATCGTTCTGTCTCTGAATTCCGAAAGAAAAAGAGTTGTTTGAGATGTGGTTTTTGCTATTATTTCATCGGTCGGATTTTTATAAACAACTCCCGGACTTTTTATTATGACATCATATTTTTCCAGCCCGTCCTGATATCCCTCTCCGAATCGCACAGCACACCCGACAATGTCATCGACACGGGAAGCATCTGCAACGGTAACGCTCAACGGCTTGATGTACTCCCGTATAAAATCAAGAGTTGCTCTTCCCTCTCGTCCGAAGCCGAGAATCAATATATTTTTTCCATTCAAAAGTTCAGTTATTTTCGGAAACATTGAGTTCACCTTTCAAAAGTTTTTCAAAATGTTCTGGCAAGAAATTTTCGCTGTCATAAAAATCATAATACTTTTCGGGATTCTTTTCCATATCGCAACAATCTGCGTAATATTTCAAAAGATAGGGCAATTCTTTGCCTTCTTTAAGATATTTTTCAGATGTTAAGGTAACCGCACAACGCACTTCATCGCGACTTCCGACACACTCAAACGGTTTTTCGCTTGCAATTCCGGTTAATTTTTGAAAATCCGAAAGCAGACTCTCTTTGTTCAGCAAATTATCTTTGAAAATTCTCACAAGCTCACATTCTTCCAAAAAAGGCGAAAGAATTATATAGACAAACAAACATTTCGGACAGTCGCAACACCATATGTCTTTTTTGCTTCCGGCGTTACAGCTTTTAAAAAATGCATGATACTTCTTGTGTTTTGAAAAAAGATACGCAATCTGAAATTCACTTAACGGGCGTAGCAAACTGAAATACGATATTCCCGTATTAAAATATTTCTTTTCATACCGTCTGAATTCTTTTTCGAATTCATAACCTTTTGAAAATTGGTGATTTACATCACTGCCGTTAACGGTCGATTCGTTCGCACTCGATTCATTTGACAAAACTATGTACTTTTTATCGGAAATATACGCATCTATCAGTGCCGAAAAAGCAACTATTGCCGAGAAAGGAGTGTGACCGTTCAAAAAGCCTTTCTCGTTCAAATCCAAAATTTTTCTGTCAAGGTATCTGAGAACCGTGTCCGTACCGTCTTTCGAAAAGCCCGCAACTCTGCAAATATCATCGGTGGCACATCTCGAATTAATCACATACGGAACAACGCTTTCCTTTGAAAGTATTTCCAAAGTTACGGCAGAATCTTTTCCTCCCCCGACAGGCACAAGACAGCCGGAGAGCGTCGCACTTTTTTTATCGTGACATACGAAAATCGGAGCATCTGAATAAATCGACATAAAGCTGTCGAAATCGGCTTCTATGCGGTTGCGGTAAAAGAACTCTCCCAATCCTCCGTAATACAATTTTTTCCACCATATTTTCTGCTCATCGTCTATTCCGTGAGGCATAATATGTACATTCGGAGAGCAAACCGTTTTCCAATAACTTATAAGCTCCACCATTCCCAAAGAAAAAACCAAATTGCGAAATGTATCATCGTTTGAAAAGGTTCTTGAATCTTTTTTTAAGAATACCCAGCGAGGATTAAAAGACGCAAGCTTCGGTATCTCAAAAGAAAAAGAAACCTTTATCTCTTTGCCGTTTTCCTCAATGTTGTATTCTCTGTAATAAAAATCCGGATAAGATTTTCTGAATTCACTGTATAAACTCATAAATTTGCCTCATTATCGTTTTATATTAAAATAAAGGGTTTAGCCTTCAATATCACATGAATATTATATTATCACAATAAAAATAATGTGTCAATCATATAAGGCCTTTAAACGACAGCCGTTTTTTATTCTTTTGTGAGCAGGCACACGCACTCCACATGACCTGTTCTCGGAAAGAGATTTATCGGGAAAATTTTTTCGCACCGATATTCCTCTTTATACAAAAACGCCATATCGCGTGCCAATGTTGCCGGATTGCAAGAAATATAGAGAATATTTTTCACATTCTTAAGGGACAGATATTTTAAAAGTTTTTCGGTCGTTCCTTTTCGAGGAGGATCAAGTATAACAAGCGACGGAGGAAATTTGTCAAACCAGTCCATTTCGGTAATATCCGAAGAATCGGCGGCTCGGAAGTGTGCGTTTTCAATTCCGTTGCGTTCGGCATTTTCCCTTGCCAACTTGGCTGCTTTCTCGACAATTTCAATACCGAAAAGATTTTTCGCACGGCAGTCAAGATTTCCCTTTTTAATTTCCGAAAACATTGTGAGACCGATTGAACCGACTCCGCAATAGAGGTCGTAAACATTTTCAAAATCATATCCCTTTACAAGAGAAAAGGCTGTTTTGTAAACCGTCTCCGCTCCCTCCCTGTTTATTTGAAAAAAGGAATCCGGAGATAAGCGTAATCTGACATTAAGCAATTCATCTTCGAAAAATTCCGTACCTTTCAGCAAACGGAAATTTTCCGTAAGTATCGAATTCGTATCCAAAGTATTTTCATTGACAAAAACCGAAACAATACTCGGAAATTTTCCTGTAATGAATTCCGTAAATTTTTTTTCGGTTTCTGAGTTGAGAATTTCTTTGCCGTTTATGACTATGCAAAGCATTACCTGTTCAAACTTGTTTATTCTCATATACAGATGCCTTACAAGTCCGCAACCGGTGCTTTCGTTGTATCCGCTTATTCTTTCTTTTTTCAGAAAATCGATCATCGCATGGGCAATTTCGGAAAAGATTTTCGGTGTGCAAAGGCAATCTATTGTATTTTCGACTATGCGGTGCGAATACGGAGCGAAAAAGCCGCATCTCAGACCTTTTTCGTCTTCACATACGGGCAGTTGCACTTTATTGCGGTAATGTAATTGCGGTGTCGGTTTTATTTTCTCCACATCAACGGCAAAACCGCCTATATGTTTCATCGAATCGGCAACGCTTTGTGTCTTTATTCTTTCTTCCTCTTCAACGGTAAGATGACGGAACGAACACCCGCCGCATTTCAGAAACGCATCGCAATCGATCTCCGTTCTCGCACAAGAGGGCACAACGACTTTCAATATTTTCCCAACGGAATATTTTTTTGCGACTTTTATTATTACAACTTCGACAACATCTCCGACAGAAGCATACGGTATAAAAACGGTCATTCCTTCAAAATGTGCAACGCCTTGACCGTCTCCCGTAACAGAATCTACTGTTAATGCAAGTACTGTATTTTTTTTAATCATTATTTTGTCTTCCTTATCAATTTGTAAAATTATACATTATTTTTTTCTGTTTTGCAATATCGCAATGAATAAAAAAGCCGTTATTGAAAAAAATAAAAGTAACACAAAAAGGAGGAAACAGTATGGCAAATCTTACTACCAAAGAATTACAGGCACTTGAAGACCAGCTCGGAGCCGAACAGCTGGCAATAGCAAAAAACAAAATGTACGCAGAAGCATCCTGCGACGCACAGCTAAAGGCAAGTTTCAACTCAATTGCGGCAAAGCATCAGGAACATTACAACAAGCTTATGGGATTATTGAATTAAGGAGAAAAAAATGGCAGATTGTGTAAAAAATTACAGTGACAAAGACATGATAAGCGATATTCTTTCAACTCAAAAAATGATGACGGACGGATACAACACTTTCGCAAACGAAGCCGCACACCCCGAAATAAAAAATACTCTTATGGACATTTTAAACGATGAACACTGTATACAGCATGATGTTTTCGAACAAATGTCTCAAAGAGGCTGGTATCCTACCGAAAGTGCTCCGCAAAACAAAATCGACACTCTTAAGCAAAAATATTGCTGTATGTAAAATGCAAAATCATAGCATACTCCGCATTTTTTCGGAGTATGCTTGATTTTTTTACCTTTTTACTTTACAATAAGAAATCGGGATAGTATAATAAAAATACACCGATACAGTATTTTTAATAAAGCGAGGGATAATCATGACATTTTTACAAATGCCGGAAATTGAAACAGAAAGATTGCTTTTGAGAAAAATAAAAATAAAAGATGCACAGGATATGTATGAATACGCGAAAAATCCGAATGTTTCAAAATATCTTACATGGTCGGCTCACGAAAGTCTTTCTTACACGAAAAAATACATAAAATTCCTTTCAAAGAAGTACATTAAAGGCGAGTATTTCGACTGGGGCATAGAATTAAAACAGACGGGAAAATTTATCGGAACCTGCGGTTTTTCCGTATTCGATTCTGCAAACCGAAAAGCAGAAATCGGCTATGTTTTAAATCCTGTCTTCCACAATAACGGATATGCCACTGAGGCGGTTTTAAAAATAATTGATTTTACATTCAAAGAACTTAATTTTCACAGAATAGAAGCGAGATGCATATTGGAAAACACCGCATCAAGCAGAGTATTGGAAAAATGCGGTTTGACTTTGGAGGGAATAGGCAAAGACGAACTGTTTTTAAAAAACGAATACAAAACAATAAAGCATTATGCGATTATAAATCGTTGATTGCCGAAAGGAAAAATTTTGAAACGCCCTCTTGCAGCGAGTATTGTATTTTATCTTATTTGTTTATGGATTTCGATAAACTGTGAAAAGGCATTAAGCATTAAATGCTTACTCGTATTATTACCTGCGGCAATAATATTACTGCTCTGTACCGTTAAAACAAGATCACACAAAACAGCATTTTTATCCCTTGCTGCAGTTTTCGGAGTGATTGCGTTTGCTCTTTCTGTCTTTATTCACATTCCGAAAAAAGAAGAAGCCGAAAAACTGGATGGTTACAGCGGACGAATAACGGCACAAATCACAAGTCTTGAAAAATACGACGCTTATTCTAAAGTCACGGTAAAAACAACAGCTGTCGGAGAAAAGAACATAAGGGTAAAAATATACTTATCTTCCCCAAAATTCGATGACACATATAATGTCGGTGACTATATATACATAGACGGTGAAATAAACACAGATTTCACCTCGTCTCTTACATACGATTCCGAAAAAATTTTCGCATCCAAAAAAATATTTCTCTTAATGAGAGCCGACAATATAGAGCACTCGGATATTTCGCCCAATGTATTCACCCGTTTTATATCAGCATGCCGTCGGGAAATAAGCGACGATTTTTCCGGGTTCGACAATACGGGCTTGATGTCAGGTCTGCTTTTGGGAAACAAAAACGAAATTTCAGATAATATAACCGAAAATTTCAGAAAACTCGGTCTTTCACACGCACTTGCGGTTTCCGGAATGCATCTGTCAATTCTTGTTATGAATTTATATATGTTTCTGAAACGCAGAGGGGTCGGGAAATACTTTTTATCTGTCTTCTGCTCTTTGCTTACTTTTTTCTACATGGCTCTGACGGGATTTTCTTATTCGGTTGTACGAGCGGGAATCATGCTTATCGTTTATTTTTTATCACTGCTTTTTCGGAGAAAAAACGATTCTCTCACCACGCTTTTTACTGCCGCTTTTTTTATTACAGCCGAAAATCCGTACTCCGTATTCGATATAGGATTCGAACTTTCGTTTTTTGCCACCTTCGGTATACTCTCTTTTGCATCTCCCATGATGTCGCTTATATCGAAGCACGATGTTTTTTCGCAAAAATTGCCGACAGATAAATTCAAGCGTTTTGCAATGAGCACATCAAGAAAAATATCACTGGATATAATAATGACCATTCTTAACACCGTAAGTGCGACCGTTGTGACAATACCGATTTGTTTACTGTATTTTAAAGAGATTGCACTTTTTTCCCTGTTCGCAAATCTCAGCATAATTTTTGCAATAGATCTACTTCTCATTGCAACCACTCTTTTTGCTGTTGTATCCCGCTCAAACATTTTGCCTCTTAAAGTGTTTGCGGGAAATATATGTGTAATTCTGTCGGACATAACGGAAAAATCGGCACAAACTCTCGCACAGTTATTGCCGGATCCCGTTCGCTTTTCTCCGGAGGAAACTACCGTTTTGGCAATTTGCATTGTAGCGGTCATTATAATGTTTTCATTATTTTTCAAAAAGCCTTATTCCATTTTGCCTTTAACTGTAATGATTTTCGTTGTTGCGATTTCCGTCTGCACAATAACTGAAAAAAACAACAGCGAAAAAATCTTTATAACTTTTTCGACATCAGACACTTGCAGAGACACAATAGTCGAAAAAGGCAATACCGTCACTCTCCTTTCCGATATGCGAAGTACAAGCACATACAGTTCTCTTTCCCAAATGCTAATCAAACGGAATATTTATAAAATAGACTGTGCCGTATTTTTTACCGACGGTACGGTTGAAACCGAAAAAATCGACAAAATTCTTCAAAGGTGCGATATAAAAGAAATAGTTATAATAACTACGGGAAAAACAATATATCCCGCAGAAAAAAGAACTTTGAAAAACAAATTCGAAAACATTCGGTTCGTACAGCAAAATTCCTTTGAACCGAATTCTTTTATAAAAATAAAAAAACTTAACGGCACTTATTTTTCATTTACAATCTCAAGCGAAAACAACGATACCGTATTTTTGTTTTGTATCGACAAAAATGTACGGTTACCGCAAAATCTCTGCAAAGATGCCGAAGGGGTGGTAATTTTCGGAAAATGCAATTCGCTCCCAAAAGCCGTACACTCCGAATTTTATTATGCGGAAAAGTCCGATGACAACCGTTCGGAGATAAGTAATATTGATGATATCAAATTCGGTTTTATAACTTTATGTGCTCAAAACATTAAATATACATTTTATGATTAAAAACAAAATCTCTCGGTTAAACTATTAAAAAATTTCCGAGAGGTTTTTTATGGAGAAAAATATATTTTTATCAAATAAAATTTCGGAAAACAGAACTCTGTTTAATTCGGTTTTTCCTTCCGAAACATCCGCCGATATAGTAAAAAACAATTTTATAATCGCCGGTCGCACGGCAAGTATTTACCACATAAACGGTATGCTCGACACGGAAAGCATGGTAAAAATTCATTCTTCCCTGCTGAAAATAACGGAAGATGAATTAAGCGAATGCGACACCATAAAATCACTCGCCCAGCATTTCATTCCGTATACCGATTATAAAACGGAAAGCAATTTCAACTCCTTGATAACGGCTGTATTGTCAGCTCAATGTATTGTCATAATAGACGGTTATAACGAAGGAATAATTCTTGACACCAAAAAATATCCCTCAAGAGCAATTGAAGAACCGGAAAAAAACAAGACAATGAGAGGACCGAGAGACGGATTTTCCGAGAGCATTTTAACAAATACCGCTTTGATAAGACGCCGAATAAAATCCACGCATCTCTCCTTTGAGGTATTCAATATAGGAAGCGAAACAAAAACCAAAGTTATGCTCGGATATATAAGAGGGAAAGCAGATGAAAAATGCGTTGAAGCAGTAAGAAAAAAGCTGTCCGAGATGAAACTGTCTTCTCTCACGCTTACACAGCAAACTCTTTCGGAAGCACTTTTTTCGGCAAAAAAATTACGCCGTATTAATCCGTTTCCGAAAGTACGGTTTATAGAGCGTCCCGATACTGCGGCATCGATGCTGGTAGAAGGAAAAATTATGATTTTGTGCGACACTACACCAACGGCAATTTTTTTACCGATTACAATTTACGACTTTATTGAAGAAACCGATGATTATTATTTTCCGCCTCTTACGGGATCATACCTTCGTATTGTGAGAATCGGCATTATTATCGTTTCGGTTTTTCTTTCACCGGTTTGGCTGCTTATGACAAAGGGCTGTTTCGAAATCGGCGAAAATATGCAGTTTTTAACTGCGCTGCCGGAACACAGTGTGCCGATATGGATACAGCTTCTGCTCATAGAAGTAATGGTAGATGCCCTAAAAATCGCCTCGTTGAATACCCCGAATGCCATTACAAATTCTCTCGGTGTCGTAAGCGGACTGTTATTGGGGGATTTTGCCGTAACTTCCGGCTGGTTTGTACCACAGGCAATACTTTATTCTTCCATTTGTGCAATTGCCAACTATATTCCCACGAATTACGAAATAGGCTACTGCTTTAAATTCTGGAGAATGAGTTTGATAATTTTTGTACAGCTTTGGAATTTTACGGGAATGATAATAAATGTATTCCTTTTTCTCGCTTTGCTTTTCTTAAACAAAACATTCGACCGAAAAAATTATTTGTTCCCTTTTATTCCCTTTAATTCAAACGGATTGAAAAAATTTTTCATTAAAACAAATCAAGGACGGGAAAATAACAAATTATAAAAATAAAACGCAAAACCTATTTACAAAGTGAAAAAAACATGTTATAATTGTCTCAAATAAGACACTTTCGTCAAAATGGAGTGAGTACAACGCAAAAAATTGATTTCAAAACGCTGAAAGAAATTGCACTCTTTTCGGAATTCAAAGAGGAATTTGCCGAAGAAATCATAAACTCCGATTTACTTTTTTTCAACACGCTTAAATCGGGAGAGGATTTGATTGTCAAAAATTCCTTGATTGTCGTCAAATCCGGATTATTGGAGGCATACAAAACCGAAAACGAAAAAAATATTTTTTTGAAGAAAATATTTCCCGGAGAGATTACGGGACTTGCAACGCTTTTCGACCGAAAGAATCAATATATTTCCACTTTGCGTGCAAAAAAAGATTCCAAAATTTTGACAGTTAAGGAAGATGCCGTTTTGTATGCGTTAAAAAACGATCCCGATTTTTCCGAAAAATTTGCAAAACTTCTTTGCGACAAGTTGCGGTTCCTAAACGGGAAAATAGATGCATACACACAAACAAGCGTGGAGCAGAAACTGATTGAATACATCAAACATTCTCCTTTTGCCTGTAACAATCGTCCTTACATCGAAATGTCTATGCTCTCTTTATCTTCGGCACTCGGTGTAGGACGAGCTTCTCTTTACCGTGTGCTTGCAACTCTCGAAACGAGTGAAGTTATTCTCAGAGAGGGCAAAAAAATATATCTTTTAAGTGAGGGTTCATTATGAAAAAATTAATGCCGATTTTTTTAATTTTACTGCTTGTTGCGTCAATGGCGGTTTCCTGCAAAAACGATACGAAAGAGAAAGAAGACACTGAAACAAAACAGGAAGAAAAATACGCCGAAAACACAAAAGTTATCGCTCTCAAAGGTCCTACCGGCATGGGTATGGCTAAAATGATAACGGATAACGATTCAAAATACACTTTTGAAATCGCTTCTTCTCCAGACGATGCGAAGAGTGCGATTATTTCCGGAAGCGTTGACATCGCCGCAATCCCCACGAATCTCGCATCCGTACTCTACAACAAAACCAACGGCGGTATCAAGGTTCTCGCTCTGAATACGGAAGGAGTTCTTTACATTCTTGATGCGACCGGTACAATCAATTCGGTTGAAGATTTAAGAGGCAAAACAATCGGTGCAACCGGACAGGGTTCGACTCCGGAATATATTTTGCGTTTCATTCTTAAAGAAAACGGAATTGACCCCGATAATGATGTAACACTGCAATTCTATTCGGAACACGCTGAACTCGCAACACTTATGGCGGAAGGAAAAGTGGAAATCGGTATGCTCCCGGAACCCAATGTTACGACCGCTTTAACAAAAAATTCAAACTTGGTTAAAGCGTTGAGCTTAACGGAAGAATGGAATAAAGTCGCTCCCGAAAGTGCTCTTGTACAGGGGTGTATCGTTGCAAGAACGGAATTTATCGAACAGTATCCCGATAGTGTAAAAGCGTTTCTTAGCGAATACGAAGCTTCGGTCAATTATATAAAAGACGCAGACGATGCATCTGCACTCATCGCAAATCTGGGTATTGTTCCCGCCGAAGCAATAGCAAAAAAAGCTCTTCCTTCCTGCAACATTTGCTATTATGACTCTAATAGCGGTTTGGAAGAAAAGCTTTCCGGTTTCCTTGAAGTCCTTTATTCTTTCAATCCGGCAGCAGTAGGCGGAAAACTTCCGGATAGTGCTTTCTACTATGAAAATCGGTAAAAAAATAATTTTTACCTCTTTATCACTGCTTTTTTGGATAGTATTGTGGCATATAATTTCAGCAAAAGTTAATATGGAACTTGTTTTTCCGTCACCGCACGAAACTCTAAAAACACTCGTGACCGTCGTAAAAGATCCGGATTTTTTGAAAATCTGTTTTAATTCGGTTCTGCGTATATTCGTCGGCACACTATTCGGTATTTTCATAGGAGTTTTTTTGGCAGTACTGTCATATGCTTTTGAGGTTGCGAAATATCTCATTTCGCCCGTTATGACAGTCGTGAAGGCAACTCCGGTGGCATCTTTCATTATACTGCTTCTTGTACTTATAGGTAAAGAATATATTCCGTCCGTAACAGCCGCCGTTATATCAATTCCGATTTTGTATGCAAACATATTGGGGGCACTTGAAAGCACGGATAAAGACCTTAAAGAAGTCTGCCGTGTATATTCGCTAAACTTTTCAAAATCTTTAAAAGCATTATGGTTTCCTTCGGCAATGCCGAAATTTATATCGGGAATAAAAAGTTGCATAGGTCTTTCCTGGAAAGCCGGTATAGCCGCCGAAGTACTGTGTACTCCGCGAGAATCCATAGGAATTAAAATTTATGAGTCAAAAATATATCTCGAAACGCCGACGCTTTTTGCATGGACTGCAGTTGTCGTAATTTTAAGTTTGATATTTGAAAAAGCGGCACTCGGTATCGTTAAGGAAAGGGAAAAAAATGGGCATCGTTCTTAATCATATCTTTTTTTCTTACGGTCAAAAAGTCATATTCGAAGATTTCTCGAAAACTTTCACGGACAGTGTGTTTTATGCAATAAAGGCACCGTCGGGAAAGGGAAAAACGACACTTTTCAGACTTATTTCAGGACTTGAGAAAGTCACGGCAGGCAAAGTTGATATTTCCGGAAAACTTTCCTATATGTTTCAGGAAAACAGACTTTTCCCGACTCTTACCGTCATGGAAAACATTAAATTAGTTTCAAGCGAAAACGACCGTACTGCAGAAGAAGTTTTGGACGGTCTCGGACTGTTTTGCGAACGGAACAGCAGTATAAACGAACTGTCCGGCGGTATGTGCAGACGGGTTGCACTTGCGAGAACCCTTCTTGCCCCGTCTCAGAATATAATCCTTGATGAACCGTTTTCGGGGTTGGATATTTCGGCAAAGGATAATGCCATATTACTTATTGAAAAAATGTGTAAAAACAAAACATTGTTAATTGCCGTACATAATGAAGACGAATGTAAATTTTGCAATGAATCCGTGTTTCTGTAGTAAAACAAAATATGTTCCGATGTCTTTCGGAGGCATCGGAACATATTTTTATTTCTACAATATCACGCAAATAAGACCGCGACTTCCTTCGTTTATTATCTTTTGCAATGCTCCGGCAAGTTTGTCGCGTGAGTCGTCGGGCATATTTTCGAGTTTCGTATTAAGTCCTTCCGTTACAAGTTCATGCAGTGATTTTCCGAACATATTCGATTCCCAAATTTTTGAGGGATTCTCTTCAAATTCGTTTAACAAAAATTTAACCATTTCTTCGGACTGTTTTTCACTGCCTACTATTGGATTGATTTCGGTTTTGACTCGCGTTTTTATCATATGAATTGAATCGGCCGATGCTTTGAGCTTTACCCCGTATCCTCCGGATTGCTTAATGATTTCCGGTTCCTCAAGGCTAAGGTCCTCTACTCCGGGTACAACAATTCCGTACCCTTTTTCATCGACCATTTTCATAGCTTCGAAAACTCTGTTATACTTCGTCTTTATTTCCCCCAGCTCCTTTACCGCATCCATAAGCATTTCTTCATCGTTTATTTTTATCCCGGCACCTTCTCCGAGTATTTCATAAAAACACGAATCGCAGATTTTTATTTTAACGGTACTTTTTCCGCTTCCCAAATCGGTATTGACAACCGTAACATTTTCGATATTTTCACAATCCGAAAGCATATCGAAATTGCACTTTATATCGGCTATTTTTTTTATTTGCGAAGCTATTTTCATAAGATTTTCTTCGAGATTTTTTCGCAAATCATGAGTTGAATCCAATTTATACACCCACGATGGAATATCCACTTCTATCTCTTCAACGGGAAATTCAAACAAAACCAATTCCAATATATGTTTTATATCTTTTTCATCAAGTTCCAAACAGTTTACCAACGCAACCGGAACATTGTGCGTCTTTTCAAGTTCAAAAGCCAGTTCAATTGCCTTGTCACTGTCGGGATAAGCCGAATTAAGTATGATAACAAACGGTTTCCCGCAAGCCTTAAGTTCGGCTATAACTCTGTTTTCGGTTTCCTCGTAACTTTCTCTTTCAATCTCGCCGATTGTACCGTCACAAGTAACCATAAGACCTATTGTGGAATGTTCTTCTATTACTTTCTTCGTACCGAGTTCAGCCGCTTCTTCAAACGGCATCGGTTTTTCCGACCAAGGTGTCATTACAAGTCTCTCTTCACCGTCTTCGGTTAATCCTTGTGCACCTTGAACCATATATCCCACACAATCAATCATTTTTATACGAAAATGCGAATTATTGTCAAGTTCTACTTCAACCGCAGAATCCGGAATAAATTTCGGTTCTGTCGTCATTACGGTTTTTCCTGCCGCCGACTGCGGAATTTCGTCCCGTGTACGCTCTCTTGCATCGGGACTGTCTATATAGGGAAGTACCATTGTTTGTGTGAATTTTTTAATTAAAGTTGATTTCCCTGTCCTTACAGGTCCGATCACTCCTATGTACACATCTCCGCCGGTTCTGGTTGCGATATCCTGATAAATACTCATTACTGTTCTCCTTTGTTCCTATTCTTTCACTGTTACAATTTATGAATATTCGCATTTTGTTATTCCAAATTTTCGTTTTTTGTTTACAAAATTTTAAATTCGGAAAATAAAACAACAGTATACAAGCTAACTAATCAAAAATAACATTTAAAATTCGATATATTTTTTAAAAAAGTGTATTTTTTTTTAAAAATATCTTTTCAAACAAAAAATTGTATGTTATAATAATGTGTACTACTTTCACAGTAAAAATGATTATAATGGAGTTTGATTTATGAAATGTCCGGTTTGTTCTTATCCAGAAAGTAAAGTGCTT
This sequence comes from uncultured Oscillospiraceae bacterium, assembly GCA_964558655.1. GTDB lineage: Bacteria > Bacillota > Clostridia > Oscillospirales > SIG627 > RGIG6353. Next base: position 23,920 of record CAZLEX010000020.1, read on the forward strand.
GATTCGCGTCCTACCGAAGACGGCAGTGTAATACGCCGCCGCCGCGAATGTCTTTCATGTCAAAAAAGATTTACAACATACGAAAAAGTCGAGATACTTCCGATTGTCGTGGTAAAGAAAGACAAATCGCGTGAAGTTTTCGACAGAAATAAACTTATTAACGGTATGGTACGGGCGTGTGAAAAGCGTCCCGTAACAATGAGCGATATTGAACGAGCCGTATCCGAAATCGAAGCAACACTCAACAACTCCTTGCAGTCGGAAATAGGTTCAAAAGAGATAGGCGAACTTGTCATGGAAAAACTAAAAAAGATAGACGAAGTCGCTTATGTCCGTTTTGCATCTGTATATAGGCAATTTAAAGATATTAATACATTTATGAATGAGCTGAAAACTCTTTTGGAAAACAAAGAGTGAAAGCTTACAAAAAGGATCTATTATGAAATTTTCAAAGCAATCCAAAACTTCCCTTATAAGCTTTATAATAACTTTTTTCGCATCACTTATTTTATTTATCTTTGCGGCTCTGATTTTGTCGAAATCACTCCCGAATCTTTTTAAATCTTCGGATTCGGACGATCCCGATAACAGCCTGAGTGCAAATGTTGACATCGACAATGTCGACGACACAAAAAAATCAGACGACTCAGAGATAACCGGTGATAATTTTTCGATTCTTGTGGCGGGAATGAACATAAGCGGAGATTCGTTTGATGCCATGATCATACTCGATATCGACAAAACAACAAAAAAAATGACCTTGTACCCGCTCAACACCGATGCCGACATCTGTGTCGGCGAAAACGAAAAAAAAGCTTCCGAGTATTTATATGTAAAATTAAGCGACTTATACCGTTTTAAAAACGATATGAACTATATTTGTGAAAAAATACACGCACTTACCGCATTGAATATAACAAACTATGTTACATTCACCGCCGAAGATTTTATAAAGGCAGTAGATATTCTCAACGAAAATAAAGTTTACACATACACGGTTCAAAAAGATATGTTCTGGACTTACTCGGACGAGCCGGAACTTGCAAAGTACAACATCGACTTTAAAAAAGGAGATAAACTCACCTCAGGAATTGATATTTACAACATGCTCAGATATAAGGGAGATTCCGTTACCGCACGAATGGATCGTCAAACATCGGTTGCACGAGATATGACAAAAGCACTGATTTCGTCTCAGTTTGAAAACAAGAGTGCATCTTCGGCAATTTCAACCTTTACTTCCCTGCTGACGCAATTGAAAAATTGCCAGACAAATATTTCACCGGAAGACTTCATCACAAACACATTTGATTTGATAACAAAAATAAATTCATTCGAAATTGAAGTTTCTCAAAAATTCAAAAGTACAGAGTCGTTTTTGAAACCTATTGCCACAAATTAAGTAAAGGATTTACAATGAAAAAGCAAAAGATATTTTTTGTAGCCGCAACAATGATGCTCGCTTGTTTTATCACTTTCGTTGCAATTTTTGCAAATGCCGACTACAGTTCCACAAGCGATCCTTTGATTACACTAAGCTATTTAAACGAAACGCTTGTTCCGAAAATTAAAGAAGAAATTACGGACAACATCATTTCGGCAATCAAAGACGGAACTTTGGAGCTTACCCCCGAAGAGCCGGAAGATGATTTTCAACTGTCTGCAGAAGACCTAAAGAGTCTTAAATATACAGTGGTTTACTTAACAAAGGGGCAAAAACTTTTTGCCAACGGAGAAAATACGGAGTCGCTCGAAATTGTATTAAGAGCCGGCGAAGCCGTATCGGTATCCCCTTTTGAAGATCAGGGAATAGCCGATTTAACAGCTTCGACACAGCTTTACAACGGCGATAAACTCGTTAAAAACAATTACTGTATTATTCCGAGAGGTCAAGACGGCAGAGGAATTGAAACAATCAGCGATGAAGCTTATTTTCTTGTGAGAGGAGTATATGAAATTGAGTAAGAAAACAGCTGTTCGTGTTATTGCCTGGATACTTGCATTGCTTATGATATTAAGTGCGGGAATTCTGATTTTCCAAGTATTTGCTTCGGCAGAGGAAACAGACTTTGTCCAGGCAACAGAAAGCGAAGATATCGGCGGAGAAGATTTCTCCGCCAACGCTTCCGCAAATAATACTTACGATTACAGTAAATATCTTACCAACATTGATGAATGCCAAACGCCGGTTCGTGTGGGCATTTTTTATATTTACGGTTCAAATAACTGCCTTGCATTTTCACACAATATTTCCTCCGAAAACGGTTTGATGTTTTATTCTGTTAAAGAAGACGGCGAATATACTTTTTTCTGTGAAAGTGACAAACCCGTTACCGTACTTCGCGACCTTTCGGCAGCGAAAAATTCATCCGGAAAGTATTATTTCACAACTGAAATCAATACACACATAATATATCACTGTATAACCTCCTCTCCTGTTGAACAATCTGTTTTAGATGATACCATGACTGAATTCCGAGAGCTTTTGTCCGATGACATTCCCGTTTTTCCGATGTACATAGGCGGAGAAACATATATTGCGGTAGGAACATACGGCTCACGCGAAGAAAGTGCAAATGATTGTGAAAATCTAAAATCCTTATTGAACTTTGATTTTACGGATCGAATTCCGAACAACACTTGCATAAGCATTATTGAAACAGACAGCGGAAAAATACTTTTTAAAATCGACACCGCCGACTGCAGACTTTTTGTGCGGCCTATCGGAGATGAAAATCAAGATAAAGAGTATTATATAAAAAGTTCTGTCGGAAACATATTTGACGGCACTTTTGAATATAGAGCCACCGCCGAAGGATTGTATCTCGTAAATATTTTGGAGCTTGATGACTACATAAAAAGTGTATTGCCTTATGAAATATCATCATCATGGCCTGACGAAACCTTAAAAGCTTTTTCCGTCGTTGTCCGTTCGTACACTTTGTCAAATATTTATGCCAATCACAAAAATCAAGATTTCGATATGTGCGATGAGACTCACTGTCAAGCATACAGAGGCCGTCTGCGTTCAACTGAAAGAACCGATGCGGCTGTCGATTCAACAAAGAATATTGTTTTAGCCTATGATTCCGAAATTTGCAAAGCGTTTTATTATGCGGTTGCCGGAGGAATGACAGAATCGAGTCAAAATGCATGGTATTCACGATATGAGTATCTTCAGCCGGTAGAACTTCCCTTTGAAAATTATCAAAAACACACTTACGGCGAATGGAGTACCACTGTTTCAAAAGAAGAATTTTTCGCTTTTTTGGAAAGCAATACGACAATTGCAAAAAAAATTACCGCTCCTATAAAAAGCGTAAGAATCTCAGAATATACTCCTTCGGGATATGCTTACAAGCTTGAAATAATCGACGAAAACGGCACAGTTGCGGTTTTTGAAAAAACAGACAACATACGAACTATTCTTTCCAAATACTGCAAAAGTGCAAGAATGAGTATCGGAAAAATCATGCAGGTTTCCATTAACGAAGAAGATACCGAACTTGATGCCATAAGCTTTTTTCAAACCGATTCGACAGGAAAATCAGTAAGATTTAACGCAATGTCGGAAGGAACAGAGCCCGTATACAAAACTGTACTTACCGCGAATGGTGAATATCAGCTTATTCCTTCTACCGAAATGATTACTATTTCCGGAACGGGCTGGGGACACGGAGTCGGTATGAGTCAGTTTTGTGCAAAAGAAATGGCACTTATCGGATATACATGGACAGAAATAGCAACATATTTCTATCCCGGAGCATACCTTGCAAATCTGAGCGATTTATCAACACCGTTATTCGCGGAAGAATCCGATGAGCCCACCGTTGATGAACCTATTGAAGAAAACTCAAAGCCACCGAATGAAACGGATGATGATGCGGAAATCGACTGTTTTTCGGATTGATAAAAAATAACGATTTTAAAAATTTAATCACAAATTTTGGAGGTAAAAATTATGAACAATTCAAATGTACGCCCCGACAATATGCAGCGTATCACAACCACAGAGCTTGCAAATACATTTATTCAAGAGCAAATAACATCAATTAAAAATCAGGTAGGAGATAAAAAAGTTCTTTTGGCTCTTTCGGGAGGCGTTGACAGCTCGGTAGTCGCCGCTTTGCTCATAAAAGCAATAGGGCAAAATCTTGTGTGCATTCATGTTAATCACGGTCTCATGCGTAAAGGTGAAAGCGAACAGGTTATCGAAGTTTTTCAAAATGAATTGGGAGCAAATTTAATATATGTAGATGCTACCGACAGATTTTTAAATCTATTGGCAGGTATTTCAAATCCCGAACAAAAAAGAAAAATTATCGGCGGTGAGTTTATAAAAGTATTTAATGAGGAAGCTGAAAAACTTGACGGAATTTCCTTCCTTGCTCAAGGAACAATTTATCCCGATATTTTGGAAAGTGACGGCGTAAAAGCTCATCACAATGTAGGCGGACTTCCCGATGATATGCAAATGGAATTGGTTGAACCTCTGAAATTACTTTACAAAGACGAAGTACGAATTGTCGGAAAAGCTCTGGGACTTCCTTATAATATGGTAAACCGTCAGCCCTTCCCCGGTCCCGGACTTGGAGTAAGATGTCTTGGGGCAATTACGAGAGACAGGCTTCATGCACTTCGTGAAGCAGATGCAATTCTCAGGGAAGAATTCGATAAAAACGGTCTTTCTCAAAAAGTATGGCAATACTTTATAGTAGTTCCCGATATGAAAAGTGTCGGTGTAAAAGACGGAAAGCGTTATGAAGGTTGGCCGTCAATTATCCGTGCCGTAAATACAACAGATGCCATGAGTGCTACAATAGAAGAAATACCTTATTCGGTTCTTCACACCATAACAAACCGTATAATCAACGAAGTTTCAGGTGTAAATCGCGTACTTTTGGATCTTACTCCAAAGCCGATTGCAACAATCGAGTGGGAATGATGTATCACTCCTTAAAAATGGCTTAACCACGCCGTTTGTAGCACTTGCGAGTACAAAATGGCAACGAT
>CAZLEX010000021.1:0-28151 GCA_964558655.1 uncultured Oscillospiraceae bacterium
TTGCGGGTAAGGCAACGGTAAATGATACATTTGATAGATATATGTCTACCAAATGTAAATTAAGGGAAACCACTCGCAGTAATTACATTTACATCTATGATCGTTTTGTCAGGGACACATTTGGCAAAAAGAAAATTGCCGAGGTTAAGTATTCGGATGTGCTCCAATTTTATCTTCATTTGTTAAATGCTGATGATTTATCTTTGGGAACATTGGACTCGGTACACACCTTGTTGCATCCAACATTTCAATTGGCGGTTCGAGATGAGGTAATCAGAAAAAATCCGTCTGATGGTGTGATGAAAGAAGTAAGTAAAGAGTCTGACAAAGCAAGAGGCATACGCCATGCACTCACCGTGGTGCAGCAGAGATCTTTTATGGATTATATTGCGAATCATCCGATATATTACCATTGGTGGCCGTTGTTTGCTGTGCTGCTTGGCACAGGTGGACGAATTGGTGAGGTGTTAGGGCTGACGTGGGATGACCTTGATTTTGATAACCACAGAATCAGCATCAACCACAGCATAGTCTATTATCCTGTTGGAAATTCCAGAACATCCACCTTGCAGATATCAAAACCAAAAACCGAGGCAGGTATTCGCTCAATTCCTATGCTGGATGTAGTGTATGATGCATTTCAGATGATTCGTGAAGAACAGAACGAAAACGGAACGTGCGATCCGGTAATTGATGGTATGAGAGGCTTTGTGTTCATCAATCGTGATGGCGGTGTACAAACTCCTCAGTCTGTTAATCGAACCATTAAACGCATTATATGCAGTCACAATTCAGAGGAAGTTGTGAAAGCTAAAAGAGAGCATCGCGAACCGGTTATTCTTCCGGATTTTTCTTGCCATCATCTAAGACATACCTTTTGTACCAGGCTCTGTGAGCATGAAACCAATTTAAAAGTGATTCAAGATATCATGGGACATCGTAATATTGAAACAACGATGGATATCTACGCTGAAGCAACGGATCAAAAGAAACAGGAGTCATTTAACAACTTGTCAAAGTTGGATATCTTTTGAGAAGGGTTCTCGGTGTGAATCCTGACAACAAAAAACTGCAAAGACAACATTTTGACAACAAATTTGCTTTTTCCCTGATGTAATATGAAGTAGTATGAAGTTTGGGAAAACAAGCAAAATAAAGGATTTGAGTTAATATGAAGAGATATGAATTGTCGGAGAAACTTTTCCCGACAATGAAGCCGTTGGATTAACAGAACCCCTTTGTTTATGCGACTTTTCGACTTAAAATTCTTTGAAAAAAGTTCAATTTAGACCAAAAATAGACCATTTGCATATCAATTTAAAAAGGAAGACCCTTATGGCCTTCCTTTTTTATTTCACCGATAGTTTTAATTTTCAATATACAAACCGACCGTCCGAACCGTAGTTTTATATACTCTATTGTGGCATTAAGCGTTTTATCATATTCGCTTAATGCCTGTTCTATGCCTTCAAAATCTTTTAATCTCAAAACCGCAGATACACCGCTGCTTTCCTGCATAATCTTTTTTGCCTGTGCTTTTAACTGTCACCTATCATTGACAACTGAACAAAAAAGTCAAGAAAAATGCTGAAGTCAAGAAAAATCTCAAAAAATTCTTGAAATCGGCATACTAATATGATATAATTATCGATGATTATAAACACCTCTGAGGACAAATATGCTCTGAGGACAAATAAGGGATAACAAACCTCCTTTGAGCAAATTGAAGGAGGTTTTTCTTTATGAAAAAAACATTTTTGAATATGTTATTATCTCTTATACTGATGTGTAGCATGATACCTCTATCAAGTACGATAGCTTTTGCCGAAACAGGCACCGGCGTTAATGTTACTTCCAAAGAAGATTTAACTAAAGCATTAAATGGTAATGCAGACATAATTTATATTACCGAAGATATTACATATACAACAAATATCGTTGTTGAAAGCAAAACTCTTGTTGTAAAAAACGGTGTTACTTTTACAGTAAAAGTATACAATGCAAATGCAAAGTTTAAACTTTTGCAAATTGAAGAAGGCGGAACATTTATTATAAATGCGTACGACACTATGGCAAAAGTAAGCATCGAAGGAAACATTGAAAATGACGGTACTATAACCACAAAAGGTAGCGGTAATTGTTATTGGAGTGCAACTGTAACAGGAACGGGAACCTTTAATCCCACTTCTAAATACTTTAATGTTGCAAGTACTTATATTGATTACGGAAAAGTGCCTGATAGCATGTTATCCGCTGTTTCTGTTGACAACTATAAAATAAACATTGCAAAAGATGTCACCGAATCCGTTACGGTAACTTTACCGTCCGATTTGAAAGTGGGCGATACTGTCACGCCGACTTTTACAAATCTGATTGACGGTGTGGATGTTTCAAAAGTTTTCACTTATAAATGGGGCAATACGAGTTTCAGCAGTGCATACGGGACCGATCCTTCGGTTAAGTTGACAAAAGCAGGTGAACTTATACTGTCACTTACGCTCAAAAAGCCCTATACTATACGCACTTCCAGCGGTTACCAAAGCAGTCTTGCGGATGTGAATACGACCGTTCAGGCGAACGATCCCGAAACTGTATATGTGGATGCGACAAAGGGTAATGACAACAATCTGGGAGGGGACAAGAGAAGAAGCGGTGAAAACGCTTCGGATTGCTTTGGAGAAAGTGAAAGAGGGCGGAACTATTGTTCTGTTAAGTGATGTTTCTTCCGGCTATCCCATATTTGATAAAAATATTACTGTAACGAGTGATGCAGATAAGACATACACAATTAGTGTCCCAACGATATATATTGTCAACAGTAAAACCGCAACCTTTGAAAACATGAAACTGAAAAATATTTCGTTCTCCGTAGACGGAAAAGTCGGCGAGGGAGTAATTTTCAAAAACTGTACCGGCAGCGGCATATCTGTTCCGAGCGGAATAAACAATGTTACGCTGGATAATTCCGTACTCGACGGTGAGTTCTATCCCAAAGAGAAATTGACACTTAACAATTCCACAATTGACGGTAAATTCTCTGTGAAAGATTTTAAGTTAGCGGGAAACTGTACTTTTAAGCAGAAAGCAAATACCGTATCTCAAATCACCGGTGATATTACCGTAAACGGTACCCTTACAGTTGTTGCCGCAAAAGTTGAAAAAGGTGCACAGATCATTCAACTTCCCACTGATACAGATGTTGCAATAGCATCGAAATTTGACCTTTCGGATACACAGGACGGTAAATACACATTAAAGGTTAGAACGATCATTGGCAATGAGACAACTTATCTCGGCGTTTCGGAAAGAATATCTTCCGGAAACGGAAAATTTGCAGTTGCTTATGAACCTGTGCTCGCACAGCCTGTTAAAGAAAATTTAAATTATATTACCTCCGATATTAGTCTCGGTAGTTTCTTTATAAAAAGTGCAACATGGAGTGGATATACCGGTAATAACAACACTTGGGTGCTTGACGATATGCCCGAATTGACAATCACGCTTTCGACCGATAGTGTCGATACGAGCAATCACGAAAGTGGTCGCCGTTTCGGGCATTTTGACGAAACATTTTCGGTAGATGATTTGTCTGTTTATTCGTGGAATTATGAACCGGAAGTACCGTTGACATATACAAACAAAAACAATGATGTTCAAATTAAGATTAAAGCAGGACAAGGCATTAGTGATGATGGTATGACCTTTACATTTACAATTTGTTATCCCGCTGTTACCCGTTTGGAACAGACCGTTACGGTTGATACATCCGATCGTACCATAAATTGCGGTGAGACATTGGATGCCCCGGACATTTCGGCAGAAGGTAAGATTTCTTATGAAAGCAGTGTTCCCGGAATTGCTTCAGTGGATGCTATAACAGGCAAAATCACCGCACACAAAGCCGGAACAGTAACAATTACAATTAAAGCGGCACAAACTGATTTATATAAAGAGGCACAGGTTAGTTATAAACTTATAGTAAGTCATAAATATTCCGACGATTTCAAACATTCCGACACAGAGCATTGGAAAGAGTGTACTTGCGGAGATAAATCCGAAAAAGCAGAACATACCGGTGGCACCGCCACCTGTAAAAATTTAGCAAGTTGCGAAAAATGCGGTCAGTCTTACGGTAAATTAGATGCCGAAAATCACATCGGAGAAAAAATTTGGTCGACTGAAAACAGCACACAGCACGAACAAATATGGGATTGTTGCGGAAAAATTACAGTTACCCTCGAAAATCATAAATGGAAAGACGGTGTCTGCAAGGACTGCGGATATATTTGCGTTCATACCGGTAAAACGGCAGATTGCATACACAAGGCAAAGTGTGAGGTTTGTGGTACGGAATACGGTGAAGTTAATGCCGAAAATCACCTTACTCTAAAGCACAACGAAGCAAAAGCGGCAACCACCGAAGCGGAGGGCAACACGGAATATTGGTACTGTGATGAATGCGGCAAGTATTTCAGCGACAAGAACGGCAAAAACGAAATCACTCTTGCCAATACCGTTATTGAAAAGTTATTAAAACCCGATAACAATTATAAATCTCCGCAGACCGGAGATAGCAGTCGCATTTGGCTGTGGTTCGCTCTCCTCTTTGTAAGCATCGGCGGACTTATCGGAACAACTGTTTACAGAAAAAAGAAAAAGTATTCTGTAAAGTAAAATCGAATAAAGCGATTTGACACATTCGCAAAACTCCCTCCTCTTAGGTACTGTGGTATCTGAGAGGAGGGAGTTTTGTATGGAACTGAAAAAACACATCACAGACGAAAGAACTGGTATCGATTACACTTTTATCCGTAACTGAATATGTCTGTTTGTAACACTTCTATTGTAAACCTACAAAAATTCAGCGATATCATTTTTCAAAATATTGACAAAATATAATTTTAAGTTTATAATTACAGTGTTGCATAATAAGCGTTGCAAAACATAATTTAAAAATAAAGGAGAAAAATTATGCCGCCAAAACCGAAATTCGCAAAAGAAGAAATGATTCAGACAGCACTTAATGTTGTATCAAAGGAAGGAATCGATGCACTTACCGCAAAGAGATTAGCCACTGCACTCGGCTCATCGGCAAGACCGATATTCACTTTTTACAAGACAATGCAAGAATTAAAAGACGATGTAAGAGAAGCCACCATGAAGCACTTTGAAAAGCACATGCAAAATTTCGATGAAAACATACCGATTTTCAAACAGGTTGGAGAAAAAATGATATTATTCGGTACAAAAGAGCCGAAACTTTATCAGTTTTTATTCATGGAAGAAACCAAGACGGCATCGAACACATTTGACGACATATTCGACAAGCTCGGCGAAAGTGCGAATTTGTGCATAAACGCCATAAAAAATGACTACGGATTAAATGATACCGACGCAAAATTTCTTTTTGAAAACTTATGGATTTACACATACGGAATAGCGACTTTATGTGCGACAAAAATGTGTGTGTTTTCCGAAAATCAAATAAGTGAAATGTTAAGCACACAATTTCAAGCCGTAATGGTTTTACTTAAATCGAAAAAATAAAAGTTATTCTGCTTTGTGAGGAGAAAAAATGAAAACTCTCGACTATTTACAAACTCTTTCAAAAATCGGCAAAGTTTTGAGTAAAATTGTTTTTGTATGCTCCGTAATAGGAGTTTTTGCCTGTATACTCGGCATTATACTCCTTTCGGTATGCAACGGATTTTTCCTGTTTGACGGTAATTCCGTAGAGGACATTTTGAAAAACGAGGCAAAGGTCACCATCGGCACGCTTTATGTCACGATGACTGCCTGTGCTATTCTTTGCGTCGGAGAGGCGATACTTTCCGATTTTGCGGTAAAGTATTTTAAAAACGAACTTTCATACAATACGCCTTTCAATTTAAATTCGGCAAAAGAACTTTTAAGGCTCGGCATTTTAACAATATGTATTCCGATAGCGTCGGGAATAGTTGCACAAATCGTACAAGATGTTATGTATCACGCCTTTCCCGATGTTACAAAGCTCGACATTAGCGAATACGGTTCTGCCGGAATGGGAATAGCTTTTATCATTGTATCTTTGCTCTGCCGTTACGGTGCACAAATCATTCATAATTCAGACGAGGGCAATCAATAATTCATTCGGAGAAAAATTATGCTGAAAATAGAACATTTAACTAAAATTTATTCGGATAAAAAAGCCGTTGACGATTTGTCGTTGCACATATCTAAAGGTGAAATTTACGGATTTATAGGTCACAACGGTGCGGGAAAAACAACGACGCTGAAATCCTGCTGCGGTATTTTGCACTACGACAGCGGTTCAATCACTGTTGACGGAATATCCGTCACAGACGATCCCATTGCCTGCAAAAAGAGAATCGCATATATTCCGGACAATCCCGATTTATACGCTTTCATGACGGGAATACAGTTTTTGAATTTCATATCGGATATTTTTTCTGTAAGCATGAATGACAGAAAAGAGCGTATAGGCAAATACGCCGAGATGTTTGAAATGACGGACAGTCTCACTTCTCCGATATCTGCCTACTCTCACGGCATGAAACAAAAGCTTGCGATTATTTCGGCATTGATTCATGACCCGAAACTTGTTATAATGGACGAACCTTTTGTAGGTCTCGATCCGATAGCTTCACATACTCTCAAAAATATCATGCGTGAACTTTGCGATAACGGAAGTGCGATTTTCTTTTCAACTCATGTATTGGAAGTTGCGGAAAAACTTTGCGATAAAGTCGCAATCATTAAATCCGGTAAACTTATCAAATCGGGAACAATGGAAGAAGTAAAGGGCGATACATCTTTGGAAAATGTATTTTTGGAACTGGAGGACTGAAAATGGTAAGCTCTTTATTGAAAAAACAGCTACTTGAAGTATTCACCTGGCTGTATGTTGACAATAAAACGGGAAAGCGGAAAAGTAAAAAAGGTATCGTTACTTTCGTAGCACTTTACACTCTTCTTTTCGCTTTTTTGGGCGTAATATTCTTCGTGCTCGCAAAATTGATTTGCACTCCGTTTTATACAGCCGGATTCGGCTGGCTGTACTGGTGCCTCATGGGACTTGTATCGCTGTTTATGGGAGTATTCGGAAGTGTATTCAATACATACGCCTCTCTTTATCAGGCAAAAGACAACGACCTGCTACTTTCAATGCCCGTCTCCCCTGCCGTAATACTCCTCACAAGACTTTCCGGAGTTTATGCCGTAGGACTCATGTATGAGCTTATCGTCATGATACCGACGGTTGCCGTATGGTTTATTTACACTCCCTTGAAAATTCAAAGTACGCTTTTCTCTCTGCTCATTCCGATAATTCTGTCAATTCTGATTTTAGTAATTTCAGCCGTACTCGGATACTTTGTGGCACTCATCTCGTCAAAACTTAAAAGAAAAAACATTCTCACCGTAATTATTTCTCTCATCTTTATATTTGCGTATTACTTTTTCTGTTCACAGGCATCGCAAATCCTTCAAAAAATTGTTCAAAATCCCGCATTGCTGGACGGAAAAATGCGAAATGTACTTTTTCTTCTCTATCACATGGGACTTGCCGCAGAGGGTAACATCGTTTCAATGCTTATCTTCTCTTCGGTCACAGCAATTTTGCTTATATTGACATATTTTGTAATGTCTCACAGCTTCTTTAAGCTTGCGACATCAAATCGCGGTGAAGCAAAAAAGAAATACAAAGAAATGCCGTTTAAAATCCGTTCTTCCGAAAGTGCACTGCTTTACAAAGAGTTTTGCCGTTTCAAAGGAAGCACAAACTATATGCTAAATTGCGGACTTGGTACGATCTTTATGCCTCTTGCGGCAATTGCTTTAATTTGGAAATCAAGCGACTTACAGCCGTTACTGTCCGATGACTTGATAAGTCGGTACATAATTCCCGCATCAATCGCATCAATTTGTCTGCTTTCAACCATGAACGATATAACCGCACCGTCGGTTTCGCTTGAAGGAAAGAGTATATGGCTAATTCAGTCATTACCCGTTTCAAGCAAACAGGTGCTGAAAGCAAAATTGAAACTGCATTTGATACCGACTTTTATTTCGGCTTTGCCACTTATTCTGACGCTTGAATGTATTCTTAAACCGGACATAATTTCGGGTGTACTCATGTTCGTTTTACCTGCGGTATTCATTGTTTTGACAGCACAAATGGGATTGATAATCAACCTTAAAATGCCGAATTTAAACTGGACAAGCGAAATAATACCTATTAAGCAAAGTTTTTCAAGTTTTCTCGCTCTGTTTTCGGGCTGGACGGTTGTCGCTTTATTTGCCGTAGTTTTTTATCTTTTGAGAAACACCTTGAGCATGACGCTCTGCATGATTTTATCTCTGTTTTTGCTTATCGCCGTATGTAGTGTTTTGTTTAAATGGATAATGTCAAAAGGTTCTGAAATATTCAAAAATTTATAACAAAAACACGCTTAAAGGTTTAAACTTTAAGCGTGCTTTTTTCGTATTACTCGGAAAATATATTTAACAGCTTTTTCATTTTCTCATCGCACGGCGGATTGAATTTTTCCGCTTCCCGCCCTATTGCCGCGTATTTATGCTCTCCCATTCCGTGATAAGAAAGCAATTCTATTTTTTGAACGGAAGGATAAGACTTTATAAAAGACTTTATCTTTTCGAGTTCCTCTACACTGTCGTTTATACCGGCGATAACAGGTATCCTGATTATGATTTTCGCACCCGTGCTCAAAAGTTTTGCAAGGTTTTCAAGTATGAGTGTATTATCTACACCGGTATACTGCTTATGAAGTGAGGAATCCATCATTTTTACATCGAACAAAAACAAATCCGTGAAGGGCATCGCTTTTTCAAAATTTTCCCATTTGACATTACCTGCCGTATCTATTGCCGTATGTATTCCGTTTTCTTTGCACTTTTTCAAAATTTCAAGTAAGAAATCAATTTGCAGCATACATTCTCCGCCCGAAAAAGTCACTCCGCCTCCGGAAGAAATATAAAAAATTTCATCTTTCATCACTTCACGCAAAAGAGCGTCTGTACTGTAATACTTTCCGCATACGGATTTTGCACCGTAAGGACAAACAAAATCGCTGTTCCGCACACTTATACCGGCACATCGCCCGCAAGATTTGCATTTATCCTTATAAAACAGTATTTCTTTTTCAAAGCTTTGACTTTCGGGATTATGGCACCATCTGCAACGCAGGTTACACCCTTTAAAAAACACGGTTGTGCGAATACCCGGACCGTCGACAAACGAATTACGCTGTATGTCAAAAATCAATGCCTGTAAATCATTCATAAAAGTTTCTCGTTATAACTTCTTCCTGCCACTCGGGAGAAAGACTTGTAAATTTTGCCGAAAATCCCGTAACACGAACTATCAAGTCGGGATAGTTTTCGGGATGCTTTTGTGCATCGAGAAGTTCCTCTTTTGAAGTGCAGTTGAGCTGAAGCGACTGCACAGCCGTTCCCGCAATCGCTCTCAAAAATCCTTCGCACCTGTCAAGAGATATATTTTTCGGCAATATAATATTGACTACCGAATTGGCACACATGACCGAACCGTCAAGGCAGGCGACACTGTTTATCACATCATTGACGCATGGAATGTGCTTAAGTCGTGACGGTGTGAGTCCCTGAGCGAAATATTCACCGTTTTTTCGTCCGTCCGGAGTCGCAAGAGTTTTTTCGCCCCACCAACGAATTTCCGTATATGTTAAATGTCCCATGTGAACTTTACCGCCGTATGTACCCGTCTGCTTTTGGCATATATTAAAAAGGTCATTGTTAAAGCGGTTTGCAAGCGTACAGGATTCTTCGCTTCCGTCTCCCCAACCGTGACAGCCGACAGCATCCAGCCGTATTTCTTCATAGCCTTCCCAATTGGCTCTGACAGCTGTAAAAAATGCGTCAAGCGTGTATTTTTTTTCATCATACACCAGCTCTTTTATCGCAAGCAAAGAATCTATGATATTCGGGAAGCCGAACATTAGCTGGTAGTCGTCATAGTATTTTGCACCGTGCATTGTATAATCGGCGTGGCTGTCAATACAATTTTCGAGAGTGGAAGAAAAAATCGGAAGGCGGTCAGCTTTATGAAAAATGCTCCCTCCCTTTCTCGTAACATCAAGTTTCGCTTCAATGATTTTTTCGCAATTACGAAGCGTTTTTTGATATATTTCCTCAAAATCCCGACTGCCGTCCAAACACTCAAATTTTATTCCGACCTCATTCATTTTTTCGGTCATATTGTGTATGGAATACTCAAAGGGTTTGAGCAAATTAAGATAACTGCCGTGATCGCTCTTTTCCTGATTTGTTACCAAATCCCAGCACCCCGCAATCATATAATCGCGTGCTTCGTTAAGCGGTCGTCCTGCACGGATAAGAGATGCGACGGTCGGTGTATCATTTTGAAGCAAAACGACTGTCGTTCCTTTGACTATGGAACGGTTAATTTCGTCCAGGTACTCTTTGGGAGAATCTGCGGAAAAGCGACACTTTATTTTAGGAAAAATGATTTTTTCTTCCCGTGTTGCCCGCAAAAACATTTCGGTAATTTCATTATACAACGGTTTTCCGTCGTCTTCACAGCCTCCGAGTGTATAAGTATTTTCAAGTTCGTGATCTGCATAACCTTCCATGAGCATATCATGGTCGTAATGACAGTCCCATATAAGAAGAAACAAACATATCAATTCATAAGCATCATGCGGTGTCAGTATCCCCTTTTCAATATCCGAACGGTAAAAACTTATCAAATCTTTATCCAATCTTCCGAATGTATTAATGCCTATCCCTTCGATTGAACCTACTGCACTGCGGATAAAAGCGAGTGTTGTAAGTGCTTCATACAATGTTGATGGAGCTTCCCACGGAACCCGTCTTGCCGTTTTTGCAATCAATTTAAGATTTTCCGAAATTGCTTCATCTGTTTGAGACTGTAATTCTTCTTCGGCTTTTTCGGCAAATTTTTCCGCCATTCTGCGTAAAGAAAGCATACCGTGACAAACGGAATACAAAAATTCCCGCTCGCTGTCATTGGCGGCTGTTTTAAGTTCATTTTGTGCTTTATCGTAAATTGAGCGAAGTCCTCCCTTTAAAATCGGTCTGAAATTAAAGTTAAAATGCTGAAAAGTATCGTTGTACGGGCCGCATATAAGGTAGAGATTTTCGTCAATATGCTTACATCTCCTGCGATAAAGCTCCGAATCCTGCTCAACAAAAAAGTGTTCGTTCCTTTTATACACCCAGCCGTTCGCATGAGTAAAAGAATGTCCCTTTACAAGTCTGGCACCGTCCGACAGAGATGTCAAAACTCCCGTTTCGTAATAAAAAGGAATATGCGAAAACAAAACGGGAACGAATTTTTCGGAAATAACATCATACTGTAAAAGTTTTTGTTCGGTAACAGTCATTTTATCCGTACACCTTTTGTCCATTTCGGCAAAACATTCATCCGAAAACTTTTTTGCCCTCTCTGCATCGCCGTGTAAATAAAAGCCGTAAAGTTCCTCGCGTATAAGTTTTTTATCCATATATATTTCTCTCCTGAATATCTTGTTATTTTAATATATCAGATTTTTTAATATCGGTAAATGTCAATAAAGGAAATTTTGTAAAATACGGAAATCTTTATTGACAACGGTAAAGGCGAATGATATACTTTTATCGGGAGGGAGTGACATGAATTTTTCTGACTTACGGATTAAAGATGTGCACAGCGTTGTAATCTATAACACAAATGCTGCACATTGGGTTGCTCAAAATCGCAAAAATCACTTTATCGGTATTCAAACAAAAGGCTCGGCGTTGCATGATTTCGGATACAAAGAATTTGTCTTAAACGGAAATTGTGTTTATTTTTTCAATCAAAGAGACGACTACTCGGTTAAAGTATACGAGCCCTGTGAGTCTTTCTCGATTCATTTTACATCATATGACGATATAGATACCGAAAGTTTCTGTATTCCCATATCAAACTGTGAGGAGTTCATTTCGATTCTGAAAAAAGCCGAAAAGGCACACAAACAGAACGATACATTAACTTTACTTTCTCTCGTGTATCTTTTTTCATCTAAAATCGAACAGTACCGTCAAAAACCTTATTCCCAAAAAGACAGCCGTGCCGCCGATGCAAAGGAATATATCGATTTGCATTTTTCCGAAAAGGACTGTCTGCGGGGAGCCGTCAAAAGAAGTTCTCTTACCGAAAGGAGACTCTCCGAAATATTCAAAAACGCTTTCGGTATGACTTTAAACGGTTATATCATTTTTAAAAAAGTCGAATATGCGAAAGCTCTTCTTACCGCTCCCGCACTGTCGGTCGGAGAAATATCGCTTATGTGCGGATTTTCCGATATCTATTCTTTCTCAAAAACTTTCAAAAAGATAACAGGCGTATCTCCGAGTAAAATGAGATAATATTTAAAAATACCCGTTGATTGTAGACGGCCTAAATTATTCCTATATAAAAAGTGCCATACAGTGAGGAGGCATTTTAAATGAATGAGTTCGGCATACAACCGAACTCATTCATTGCCAATTTAATATTTAATTTTGTCTGAACTTTTTGGTTTACTTCTTTATCGAGAACTCATTTGTTTATTCGTCTTTTTCTGTTCGGCTTAACATATTCTCGATAAAAATGCCGTAGCCTTTTGTGGTGTCATCAATTAAAACATGGGTTACCGCACCGATTATTTTTCCGTTTTGCACAATCGGCGAGCCGGACATCCCCTGAACGATTCCGCCTGTTTTTTCAAGCAGTTTTTTGTCTGTTATTTCTATCAAAAAATTTTTTGTCAATCCGTCTATATCCAGAATTTTAACAATTTTTGCACTCGCTTCGATTTGTTCGTTTGAATCAAGAGTCGTATATACGGTACAATCTCCCTCTTTAACTTCGTCTTTTCTTGCCACATCTACCGTTTTTTGTTCAACAGCGAATGAATTAAACCTGCCGTACACACCTGTAAGCGTGTTTGCATACAGTTCTCCGTATTCGTTTTCGTCCATACGCCCTCTCAATTCTCCCGGACTTCCCTTTTCGCTCTTAACGATGCCGAATATCTCAACGGGAAAAACTTTTCCGCTTTTTAACGGAATTAATTTCCCCGAATCAGCGTCGCATATTCCATGACCGAGTCCCGCAAAATCGAATGTATTCGGAATAACATAAGTCACGGTACCGATTCCCGCAGCACTGTCCCTTATCCATAATCCGCTTTTATAACTTTTACGGTCTGCGGAAAGTACGGGGACGATTTTTACGCAAAAAGTTTTTCCGTCACGGGATATTTCCAGCTCAACCGCCGAACCGTTGCTTTCGGAAATCGCACGGGAAACATCGGCAGAGCTTTCTGCCGAATTGCCGTTAACTTTTAAAATAATATCTCCCGGCATAACTCCCGCATCTTTTGCCGGACTTACAACACCGTTTACGGATCCGACGCTTTTCACATCGGCAACCATCACCCCGTTTGTCTTAATACGGCTTCCGAAAGGAAAACCGCCGAGAAAAACTTTATCCGGTATATTTTCAGCCGAAACATTCAGTGACGAAACACTTACAAAAAGAGCACATATAATAAATACAGAGACAAATATTCTTGAAATGCGAATTCTTTTTGTGCACATTATATTCTCCATTTTTGTTTTTTGCCGTAGAAGCTCAACGCTTCCGTATAATAATTTGCACAAAAAAGCGACTTATATGTACTCCGTATTAAACCATTTGCGGAAAATTTGTTCAAACGCTTGACAAATTAAGACAAATACTATAAAATTAATTGTATTTATATTTTTTTGAGGTTTTTATATGGAAATTAAAGTTGTCAAGTTCGGAGGTTCTTCTCTTGCCGATGCCGAACAGTTCAGAAAGGTTAAAGAGATTATTTTGTCCGACTCCGCGCGAAAATTCGTAATTCCGTCGGCTCCCGGAAAAAGATTTTCCGATGACACGAAAGTCACCGATATGCTTTACACCTGCTATAAAAGTGCAAGTCACGGGAATAATATTGACGAAGAATTCGATAAAATCCGCGAACGCTACAACGATATTATAAAAGAATTGAATTTAGACCTTTCCCTCGAAGATGAATTTGCAACAATAAAATACGCTTTCCGCCACAAATCAGGTCGTGATTATGCCGCAAGTCGCGGCGAATATCTCAATGGTATTATATTGGCAAATTATCTGGGATTTCCTTTCATCGATGCCGCAAGCGTGATATTTTTCAAACAGGACGGCAGTTTTGACAGCGAACGCACGAATACAATTCTTTCTGCCACTCTTTCTCAATACAAAACGGCGGTTATTCCCGGTTTTTACGGTTCTATGCCCAATGACACCATTAAAACATTTTCACGAGGCGGATCCGATATCACCGGTTCCATCGTCGCACGGGCAGCTCAAGCTACACTATACGAAAACTGGACCGATGTTTCGGGATTTCTGATGGCCGATCCGAGAATTATCGAAAACCCCGTTTCGATAAATTACATTACTTACCGTGAGCTGCGTGAACTTTCTTATATGGGTGCAACCGTACTTCACGAAGATGCGGTCTTTCCCGTACGCATGATGGGTATTCCGATTAACATAAAAAACACAAACAAGCCGAACGATCCCGGCACGATGATTGTATCGGAAGCACCGGAAAACGATGAAGGGGCAATTATAACGGGAATTGCCGGCAAAAAGAATTTTTCGGTTATAACAATCGAAAAAGATATGATGAATCAGGAACTCGGTTTCGGTCGCAGAATGCTCGAAGCGATAGAAAAAAATCAAATATCTTTCGAACATCTCCCCTCCGGAATAGATACGATGAGCGTTGTGGTTGCACAGAGTGCTCTTGCGGGAAAACGGGAACAGGTAATACTCGATTTGTGTAAAGCAGTAAATCCCGATCACATTGCCATTGAAGACGGTGTTGCTCTTATAGCGGTTGTGGGACGGCGTATGGTAAGCAGTCTCGGTACCGCCGCTAAAATTTTTACGGCGATATCAAACGAAGGGATAAACATTCGTACAATTGATCAAGGCTCAAGTGAGCTTAACATTATCATAGGCGTAAAAAACGAAGATTTCGAAAAAGCCATGAACGCAATTTACAAAGCATTTATAAAATAATCACCCAAAGCTTTCTCATTTTTGAGAAAGCTTTTTAATATTATTATCAATAACGACAAAAAAACGCTCAATAAAGTGCAAAAAATTATGCGAATATACAAATTTATTACTTTACCCTGCTAAAATGTTAAAACGCTATTGCGTTTTAACAAAAAATGTGTTAGAATACTGTCAACAAATGAAAGACGAGGAAAAAATCATGAAAAAAATTCTTACACTTTTAATCATGGCGGTAATGTGTGTGCTCTGCATCACAGGCTGTCAAAATAAAAAAGACGACAACACATTTATTTGCGGTGTTACCATTTATGAAAAAATGAACGAAAAAGACAAAAACGGTAACTGGACCGGATTTGAAACCGAGTTTGCACAGGAAGTTGCGAAAATTATCGGTATGAATGTTGAATTTCAGGAAATTGAATGGAATTTAAAATACAGCGAACTTGAATCCGGTGCGATTGACTGTATCTGGAACGGCTTCACTGCAAATTCTCAGGATAACGGAACTCCCAGAAACGAAATAGTCGATTTCTCATACGGATATATGCTTAATCAGCAATGCGTTGTAATCAAGAACACCAATGCCGACACCATAAAGACACAAGCCGACCTCAGCGGCAAAAAGGCAGGCGTTGAAGGCGGAAGTGCCGGTCACGATTATGCAAAGAAATTTACGGATGAGGACAAAATCGTAACATATACGGCACAGAACAAAGCGTTTCTCGAACTTCAGTCGGGAGAGATTGATTTTGCGGTAGTTGACATTATTCTCGCACAAAATATATGCGGTGAGGGCGACTACAAAGACCTCATGATTGTCGACCAAATTACACTTGATTCGGAAATTTACGCTATAGGATTTAAGAAAGGCAGTGAGCTCACGGCAAAAGTCAACGATGCGATAGAAGAGCTTTTTGCAAATGGAAAAATCGAAGAGATTGCCAAGAAATACGGTCTTGAGAACTCTCTCCAGCTCAACAAAGAGATTAAGTTTTAACATATCTGAAAAGGAATAAAAATGTCAATAACATTATCATCTTTCTGCGAGGTAACACTGTCACTTCTCGGCGGATTTAAAACAACTTGCCTGATATTTGCGCTAACATTAGTGTTAGCGCTTCCTTTGGGTTTGGTGATTTCATTCGGATCCATGTCAAAATTCAAACCGCTCTCCTACATAACCAAAGTTTTTGTGTGGATCATTCGCGGTGTGCCGCTTATGTTACAGATTTTCGTTGTTTTCTATGTGCCGCGACTTATTTGGAATTTACCCGCATTTACCCGTTTTAACGCCGTCATTCTTGCTTTTGTAATCAATTATGCCTGTTATTTCTCGGAAATATACCGTGGCGGAATTGAATCCATCTCGAGAGGTCAATATGAAGCGGGACAAGTACTCGGCATGACAAAATCTCAAATCTTTTTTAAAGTAATTCTGATGCAGGTAATCAAACGCATTATCCCGCCGATGTCAAACGAAATAATAACACTCGTTAAAGACACCGCACTCGCAAGAGTTATAATGGTGGCCGAAATATTGAAAATTGCCGAAGATTATACGGCTCACGCACTGATTTGGCCGATGTTTTACACCGCACTTTATTATTTGGTCTTTGTCGGCGTGCTCACCCTGTTATTCGGATATATCGAAAGAAAACTTTCTTATTACAAATCGTAAAGGAGCCTAATATGTCAATTTTACAGGTAAAAAACATAAAAAAGAGTTTTGGCTCCACCGAAGTATTGAAGGGCATTTCCTTTTCTCTCGAAAAAGGCGAAGTCCTGGCGGTTATAGGCTCTTCGGGAAGCGGTAAAACAACTCTGTTAAGATGTCTGAACTTTCTTGAAACGCCCGATGACGGTATTATAGATGTCAACGGCGACATACTTTTCGACGGAAAAGACAAAGCCTCCGGCGGCGAAAAAAACATAAGGGAAAAGAGACTTCATTTCGGTCTGGTATTTCAGTCGTTCAATCTTTTTCCTCAATATACGGCAATTAAGAATATAACGCTTGCACCGGAAATGAGATTGCGTGAAAAAGCGAAGAGGGAAAAACTCACAGCGACAGAAAAGCGAGAAGAATTTGAAAAGATACAGTCAAATGCCAAAGAACTTCTCGAAAGCGTCGGGCTTCTCGCAAAAGCAAATTCGTATCCCTGTGAACTGTCGGGCGGTCAGTGTCAAAGAATTGCCATAGCACGAGCTCTTGCTCTCTCCCCCGATATACTTTGTTTCGACGAACCAACCTCAGCACTCGATCCGGAACTCACAGGCGAAGTGTTGCGGGTTATAAGAGATTTAAAATCAAGCGACAGAACAATGATAATAGTCACACATGAAATGGAATTCGCAAAGAATGTGGCCGATAAAATAATTTTCATGTCGGACGGAATAATCGAAGAAGAAGGCACTCCGGAGGAAGTATTTCTCAATCCGAAGAGTCTTCGTACAAAGGAATTTCTCAGCCGACCGGAATTTTAATTTTCATAAAAAAGCAAGAGAGTTATAAGCCTTACGACTTTTAACTCTCTTTTTTCATGAAAAAATATTTTATTTTTTAAACACAAGCACCTTCGATATCACATAATTCGATATCAAAACAACTATTTGTGCCACGATTTTAACGAATATACTGTTAATGTCCATGCACTCGGCAAATACAAACAGCATCAGTTCTTCAACAAAAAAAGTAAATAACCGTCCGCCGAAAAAAGAAATTATCTCTTTATATACCGCTTTACCTTTAGTCACCGAGTTAAACACCCATATGCGATTTGTAACATATGCAAAAGATACGGCACATATCCACGAAATAAAATTGGATACAAGAGTTTCGCACCTCAAAAACTCGAAAAGAGCGAAAGAAGCGACGCTTATTACCGTAGTCAGCCCGCCGAAGAACAAATAGAGCAAAACCGATTTATTTCTGAAATAAATGTTCCAAAACCGTTTCAATGCAGGCAATGACATTATTCTGTCAAATATATCTTTATTCCCGTCCACCGTTACCTCCGTTATGCGTATCACGCATAATAATGTAACGCGGGCGGTGTTTTATTTCATCGTATATTGCCGCAATATACCGTCCGACAAGTCCCATGCCGACAAGTACAAGTCCGCCTATTATCAAAATCAATATTGCCAACACCGCAGCAGTCCCTACGCTCATATCGGCAATCAAACGAATAAGGCTTACTATACCAAGCACAAAGCCCGAAAAAAGCGAAATAAAGCCGGCATACGCAACCATATTCAGCGGAACGGAACTGAATGAAACGATATTGGTAATCGCATACCCTATGAGCGATTTAGCAGACCACTTAGAAGAACCTCCCTTTCGCTCATTGACATCGTAATAAACATTACAGCTCTTAAACCCCGTCCAAAAAGTCAGTGCCCTGAAAAACGTTTTTCTTTCGGGCATACGTGATAAAATATCGGCTACCCTACGGTCCACAAGCTTAAAGTCGCTCGTGTTTTTCATATCAAATCCGGTAAGTTTCGACAAAATCGAATAAAAGAGTCCGGAAAGTTTTTTATAAACGACAGATTCGGTTCCCCGACTGTTTTTTACGCCTTCGACAACTTCATATCCCTCTGTCCACAACTTATACATCTTTACAATAGTTTCCGGAGGATGCTGCAAATCACAATCCATTACAACGAAACAATCGCCCTTGCCTTCGCGAAGTCCGGCAAGTATCGCCGCTTCTTTTCCGAAATTACGGCTGAACTCGATCCCTCTGATACGGGAATCCTTTTTTGCGGCTTCTTCTATTTTTTCAAAAGTTTTGTCTCTTGAACCGTCGCTGACAAAAACCAATTCACTTTCAATCTTTGCCGAATCAACAACTGCAAGGACGGCTTCGGCAGCCGCGAGAATATTTTCTTCTTCGTTGTACGCAGGAATGATGACGGATAATAAACCACTCATACAATGCACCTTTCCTTGTGTTATACAAACACCGGCACTTATTATTCGCCGGTGCGTCATATATTTTAACAGATAATCCAAAATAAGTCAATAGAATTATCGTTTTATGTCGATTTTAATTTTTTTTGCACAAAAATGCCGTTAAAAAAGCGGAGCAATTATTTCTTATTTGCTTGACAAAACAGATAAATGTAAGTATAATTCAAGTGTATATCAATCAAGGAGTAAAGATTTATGAAACTTAAAGTCATGACATACAACATTGCATCTTGCAGAAATTACGAACATGCGGACTCCACAGGTGCAAACGCTCCCGTGATTCCCTTGCGTACAGGCGATGTCATAAAATCTGCGTCTCCCGATATTTGCGGTCTTAACGAAGTGAGCCACTTCCTTAAATGCGAAACCGAAGAAGACACTCAAACTGCCTATTTATCCGATTATTCCGGGCTTAAGTACGGTTTTTTCGGAAAAGCCATACATTTACCGGCTCAGAAAAGAGATTACGGAAATGCCGTAATTTCAAAATATCCGATTTATGATGCCGAAGTTTTTCCCATACCGGATCCGGAAATCCGTGATGAAGACGCATATTATGAATCCCGTTCGATTATCAGGTCAAAAATAGACATAGCCGGCGGAATTACCATTATCCAAACTCATATGGGACTGGCAATTGCCGAGTCGAAAAACGCCGTATCGGAGGTATGTAAAATAATCGACAAAACAGTCGGACCGATTATTCTTATGGGTGACTTTAACATTCGCCCTTCCAATCCCCTCTATGATATACTTCGTGAAAAACTTTTTGATACGGCTCTCATACGGCAAGATTATTTCCCGACTTTCCCGACATACAAAACGAATTATCCGAATTGCAAAATAGATTACATATTCGTTTCAAAAGAATTTAAAGTAACCGATTTGCAAATTCCGAATTTTTCGGTGTCAGACCATTTTCCCTATATTGCCGAACTTGAAATCGACGGTTGAGGTACCGTATTTATTCTTCAAAATCCATGCAATTACGGCTTTGGGTATACGGACGGACATAAGTGTCGGCAATTTTTATGTGCTCGGAGTGAATTGCATACTCTTTCAATGCTTTTTCGCTTTCAAATTCCGACCAAAGCATTACATCGGCATTTGACGAAGGAAGTCCTTGTATATAAACTTTGACCGTGACAAGTCCGGGAATTTTTCCTTTAAGACTTTCCAGCCCGTTTTTTATGCCGAGTTTTACCTCTTCGCTGTTAAATTCGTCTTTTAATTTCCAAAGAATAATATGTTTTACCATTTGTTTTTCCTTTCACCGAAAACCTTCACCGTGAGTATATCACAAAATACAAAATTTGACAAGTAAATTCTTTAAGGAGTAATTATGAACAGCACACTACAATTCATTAAATTCGCACTGTTTTCAGCCTCTGCCGGAATAATTCAGATAGGCTCTTTCACCCTCTTCAACGAGGTTTTCAGCTTTAAATATTGGATAAGCTATCTCATTTCTTTAGTTTTGTCAATTTTGTGGAATTTTACCCTTAACCGCCGTTTTACCTTCAAATCGGCTGTAAATGTCCCTCTCGCTATGGCAAAAATATTCTGTTTCTATCTCGTATTCACGCCGTTATCGACTGTTATAGGAAACTATGCCGAAGAAAGCGGTGTAAACGAATATATTGTACTCATACTCACAATGGCTTCCAATTTTATTCTCGAATTTTTATTCAGTAAATTTTTTGTGTACAGAAATCAAGAGGGTACCCTTGTCAAAAAGGAGAAAGAAAAACAATGACTGAAAACTTCGGAAAATTGAACGGCAAAGATATTTTTTGCGTCACACTTGAAAACGGTTTTTTGAAAGCCGAAATTTTAAATTACGGCGCAACTCTGAAATCTCTTTGGACGAAAGACAAAGACGGAAATTTCACAGATGTATGTCTGGGATACGACAGCATAGAGGGATATGTTTCAAACGGCGGCTATTTCGGAGCAACCGTAGGCCGTTTTGCAAACAGAATCTCCCATGCGAAATTTGAATTGAACAAACACATTTACCGTCTCAGCGACAACGAAAAAGGAAATACGCTTCACGGCGGAAAAAACGGATTTGACAAAAAAATATGGGACTTTTCCGAAGGTGAAAATTTTGTCGTATTCAAAACGGTATCTCCGGACGGAGAGGAAGGTTTTCCTGGCAACGCAGAAATAAGCGTAACATATGCATTATGTGAAAACGCACTTGAAATTTCATACCGTGCCGTTTCGGACAGGGATACTCCCATGAGTCTTACCAATCATTCTTATTTCAATCTCGGCGGACACAATTCGGGTAAAGTTTTATCGCACATATTAACGGTAAATGCCGACAGTATAACTCCTGTTGACGAAAACCTTATTCCGACGGGAAAGGTTACAGATGTCACCGGAACGGTATTTGATTTACGCAAAGGCGTTACTTTGAAAGACACTCTTTATTCCGAAGAACTTTCGGCAACAAACGGTTATGACCATAATTTCGCTCTGAACAGGCAATCCACCGTTGCCGCAACTCTTTTCTGTCCCGAAACAAAGATTAAAATGGACACATTTACCACACTTGAGGGACTTCAGCTCTATATAGGAACCATTCAGCAAAGGATAGGAAAAGGCGGTGCCGTATACGGCGACCACAATGCCGTCTGTCTCGAAACTCAGCATTTTCCCGATTCAATTAATGTTCCGACTTTTCCCTCCCCTGTTTTACACGCAGGTGAAATATACGAACACAAAACATCCTATGTTTTTTCAATCGCAGAAAAATGACAATAAAGGCAGCGAAGTCAAAACTTCGCCGCCTTTATTTTTTTCGTATGACTCCCGTCTGTCACAAATGTATGCGATCGGTATTTTGCCGTAAAATATCTGCCGAACACTTTACAGATTGTTTTTGCATTTTTCCGAATGTGGACAGTTATAGGCACTCATACATTTGAAACATTCAGATTCACCGTCAATGGTTTGCATTACAATAACATTATCGCCTATTTGAGAACAAAATCTCTCGGTAATCTGCCGAAAATGTATGCACTTCTTTTGCACTTCTTTTTCTTGTGTCATTTTATCACTCCCATATTATGTCATTTTAATATTAGTATATGAGAGTTTAGCCGTTTTATTTACGGTAACCGGAAATTTCAGAACGCTCTATTGCACCGAAAACTTTATTTTTTACATCGGGTATCTTTTTTTCGATTTCTGAAATTTTCATTTTGACATTTTCTCTTTCGGTAAAACCGTCGGCCGGACATAATTTCGGAAGCAACGGTAAGTTCTCTTTTGACGAAAAATAGCGAATATCTTTTTCCGGAGTATATATCAGCGGTCTGATACAGGTGATACCCGTTCTGTCAAGATATGTGACGGGAGAAAAAGTCGATATATTCCCCGCAAAAAATATATTCATGAAAAAAGTTTCTATAACATCGTCTTTGTGATGCCCCAACGCCACTTTATTACAGCCGAGAGCCTCTGCTGCGTCGTTGAGGGCTCCCCTCCTCATTCTCGAACAGAGCGAACAGGGAGAATCCTCTTTTCTGACATCAAAAATAATCTGAGATATTTGAGTTTTAATTACATAATACGGAACATCTAAGCTTTTGCAAAATGCTTCAACGGCTGAATAATCGGCTCCGTCAAATCCCATATCGATTGTTATGCCTATCACTTCAAAAGGCTTTGTATAAAACTTTTTTAAATGTGCAAGAGAGGCAACAAGCGTGAGAGAATCTTTGCCGCCGGAAATTCCTACGGCAATTTTATCACCCGATGAAATCATTTCATAATTGTCTACCGCTCTGCGTGTGTAACTTAATATGCGTTTAATATTCATTGTTATTCCTCTTTAATGTTTTTAACCGTTACATTATAAATGCGAATTGATTTCTTGTCAATAAAAAACAACAAATTTCTTTGAACCGTGCGTGAGAAAAAACGAGATAAAAAGAGAAAAAACGAGAAAATTAAAGATAATTAAAAATAAATTGTTTTTTTGACAAAAATGTGTTGACAAAACCGCCCTGCTCGGTTATAATGTACTGGTAAATAAAACAAATTTCGGAGGAAAACATAATGTCAACATTTATGGCAAAAGCGGAAACCGTTGAACGCAAGTGGTATGTCATTGACGCCGAAGGAAAGACACTCGGTAAAGTTGCGGTAATGGCAGCCGACATTCTTCGCGGTAAGCACAGACCTGAATTTACGCCTCATGTTGATTGCGGTGAATATGTAATCGTTGTCAATGCGGCTAAAATTGTTCTTACAGGTAAAAAATTGGAACAGAAGAAGTACAGATATCATTCCGGTTATATCGGAGGACTCAAAGAGATATCTTATAAAATCCTTATGGAAAAGAATCCCGAAAAGGCAGTTTCTCTTGCGGTTAAGGGAATGCTTCCCCATAACTCTATAGGTGCAAAGAGTCTTACCCGTCTTAAAGTATATTCAGGTGCAGAACACACTCAGCAGGCTCAGAAGCCGATCGCTGTTGATGTTAAATAATTAGGGGGAGGAACAGAAATATGAATTATACAAGTGCAAAGCCCTACTTCTACGGTACGGGCAGAAGAAAAAAATCCATTGCGAGAGTTCGCCTCTATCCCGGAACCGGTGCTGTCACAATAAATAAGCGTGATATCAACGATTATTTCGGACTTGAAACACTTAAGCTCGTTGTTAATCAGCCCTTTGCTGTTACTTCTACCGAAGGAAAGTTTGATGTTGTTTGTACTGTTGTCGGAGGCGGTGTTTCCGGTCAAGCAGGTGCAATCCGTCACGGTATCGCCCGTGCACTTGATCAAGCTTCAAGAGAAGATTATCATTTGATTCTTAAGAAAGCGGGACTTCTCACCCGTGACCCGAGAATGAAGGAGAGAAAGAAATACGGTCTCAAAGCCGCTCGTCGTGCTCCTCAGTTCTCAAAGAGATAATTATTTTATCGAAGAAATGGCTTGTTTACAGGGTTTCGCCTTGTGGCAAGCCTTTTTTGATGTCCGGGAGTCCCCAAAATATAATTTTGAACAGACAAAAGATAAAAAATATCGAAACACCGTCGAAATATTATTTACCGACATCGCACCGGAAATTCACAGCTTAATTTCCGTTAGCAATATGTAGGAGGAACAAAATGAAACCTTTATTTGAAACAAATACCGAGCGATACACTTGGGTAAATTTCTATACGGAATTTGCAACAAAATTGTTGGAATATAAAAGCAACAGACAGACTTTAATTTCAAAATTAAAAAGAGTTTTTGAAAATGCGGGAATAAATTTACCTAAACTTGAAATTGACATTAATATAATAGACATTGACCCATTTACAATATTTGCAACATTTAACAGGGGTTGAAAAGTTGAAAACAATATAATTCTTGTAAAGTCTTTTGCAAAAGAATTTGATATAAATGCTCCCATACCCACAAACTTTGACGGTATCCCGGTTGTTATGCCACTTCACGCAGCCTTTTATTATTGGGTTGATGAACGAGGCGAAAATGACATAGATAATCTGTGGGACTTATTTGAAACAGCAATAAATTATGCAGACAGAAGCAAAGCGGAATTTGAGGAAAAATTCACACATCTTTTTGATACCGTAAAAACTCAAAAAGGCGTCAAGTGGAACATTACAATGGGGCTTTATTGGATAAGGCCGAACTCATTTATGAATTTAGATTCTGTAAACAGACAATTTTTGATTAACAATGATTTATTATGTGAAATAAAAAACAGCAAAAAGAAAGAGATAACAGATGTTCCGAGCGGAAAAGAATATATTGAACTGATTAAAAAGTGTAAAGAAACTTTTGTGGAATATAACTCTTTTGCAGAGCTCTCCCATTCGGCGTGGTATTTAGCAACTTCTCCGGAAACCAAAGACGCGTTTTGGCTTAATAATTCAAACGAAGATGAACCGAATATTTCCAAAGCGGAATTTTTGAAATGGTTTAAACCGCTTATTACAGCACTTCGCGATTTGGGTGGAAAAGCAACTCCGAAAGAAGCAAGAGAAAGAATTATTGAAAATGAGAAACTGTCGGAAGAAGTTATTTCCGAAACACGAGGAAAAACGAATATAAACAAATTTGAAAATGAGGTTTTTTGCGAGAAATTATCTTGTTTACGGCGGGTATATAGATAATTCCGAAAGAATGATATGGAAACTTACCCCTGAAGGATTTACAGTCGATATGACTGATGAATTGGCTTCTGAAATATTTAAACAAGGAATTAAGCGAATAAAAAGAAAAGAGGATAAAGATAATTTGGGAGATGAAAAAAACGATACCGTTCGTTATTGGTTATACTCTCCCGGAAGCAATGCCGGCAAGTGGGAAGAATTTTACAATAAAGGAATAATGGGGATTGGATGGGGTGAAATCGGAGAACTTGATATATTCACTTCCAAAGAAGAAATCAAAGAAAAAATGAAAGAATGTTATGACTCAACCCTTTCTTATAGGAATGATGCACTTGCCGTGTGGCAGTTTTCCAAAGAAATGAAACAAGGCGATATTGTTTTTGTAAAAAAGGGTATGAAAATGATCGTCGGCAAGGGTGTTATTGAATCCGATTACGAATTTGACGACCAAGTTACCGATACTTACAATAATGTTCGCAAGGTTAAATGGACGCATAAGGGCGAATGGAAACATCCGGGACAAGCCACTATGAAAACATTAACCGATATAACACAATATACCGATTATATCAAAAAATTAAATGCACTTTTTGATGATGAAACAATGGAAAATGCCGAAGAAAAAGAAATTATTTACGAAACATATTCAAAAGAGAATTTTTTGAACGAGGTTTATATTTCTTCTGAAAAATATGATGCTTTGGCAAATGCTTTAAAACGCAAGAAAAATATTATTTTGCAAGGTGCACCGGGTGTGGGAAAAACATTTACGGCAAAGAGATTAGCGTATTCAGTTATGGGTGTCAAAGATAGAGAAAGAGTAAAAATAGTGCAATTTCATCAAAGTTATTCTTACGAAGACTTTATTATGGGTTACAGACCTGTTGAAAGTGGCGGATTTGAATTACATAAAGGTGTGTTTTATGAATTTTGCAAAAATGCCAGTGACGATAAGGAAAATGATTATTTCTTCATTATAGACGAAATAAACAGAGGAAATTTGAGTAAAATCTTTGGCGAATTGTTTATGCTTATTGAAGCCGATAAAAGAGAAATTGAACTTGATTTACTGTACTCAAATGAAAGATTTTCAATTCCCGAAAATTTGCATATAATCGGAATGATGAACACTGCCGACAGAAGTTTGGCTATGCTCGACTATGCACTACGCCGCCGTTTTGCATTTTTCGAATTTGAGCCCGCATTTGATAACGAACAATTCAAAGAATATCGAGATTTAAAAAACAATACAAAATTTAATAATTTAATTAGTTGCGTAAAAGAATTAAATAATAAAATTTCAAAAGATGAAAGCTTGGGAAAAAGTTTTAGAATAGGTCATAGTTATTTTTGCACCGAAGAGCCGATAACAGATGAATGGCTTTCTTCAATTGTGGACTTTGAAATTATTCCGCTTTTGAATGAGTATTGGTTTGATGAACCTGCAGAAATTGATGATTGGAGCAAAAGATTAAGGAAGTGTATTAAAAATGATTCCCATTAAAAACATTTATTATATGCTTTCGTATGCTTTTTCGGAATTGCAAACAAGTCAATATAAAAGCATTGAAACGGAAATTTTTAAAAATATGTCAGACATTTGTGCGGCTATACTGATAAAGGGTGTTTCTTTGCAAATCAAACGAGGAATACATAAAGATTATGTTGAAACAAGCGAAGCATTGTCCACACCAAAAGGAAAGATAAATGTATCAGAGTCGGTAAAAACTTTAAGTATAAAAAAACAACAGCTTTATTGCATTTATGATGACTTTTCGGTCAATTCATATTTGAACAAAATAATTAAATCAACAATACTGCGATTGATAAAAGCTAATATTGAATTAAAAAGAAAAAAGGAACTCAAAAAGCTCTTGATGTATTTCTCGGAGGTTGATGTCATTGACTTATATAATGCAAATTGGAATTTTAGATATAACCGTAATAATAAAACATACAGACTTTTGATTTCAATTTGTTATATGGTTGTTAAAGATTTAATTCAATCACAAATGGACGGCAAAGTAAAAGTTATTGACTTTTTGGATGAGCAAAGGATGTGCCGACTATACGAAAAATTTATTCTTGAATATTACAAAAAAGAGAGGCCTGAGATAAATGCTAATGCAAGCAAAATTGAATGGCAGTTAGCAGATGGTGAAAGCTTTGATATGTTGCCGGAAATGCAAAGTGACATTATGTTGTCCGATAAGAACGGAGAAAATATTTTGATTATTGACGCAAAGTATTACGAACATACAACACAGGTTAATTATGATAAACATACATTACATTCAAACAACTTATACCAAATATTTACTTATGTTAAAAACAAGGAGTTTGAATTAAAAAACAAGCCTCATAAGGCTGTATCCGGTATGCTTTTGTATGCAAAAACAGACGAAGAAATACAACCGAATAATGAATACACCATGAGCGGAAACAAAATAAGTGTTAAAACATTGGACTTAAACTGTAATTTTGAAGAAATAAAAGAACAGTTAAATCAAATTGCTGATATATCAAAAATTCATAGATAATTTGCGTTGACTAAAGCTTCATATTGCTAAAGTAAAGGTATAGAAAAAAGCTATCAGCAGGAGACAATCCCAAATTTTGTGTAAAGGCTATACAAGACCTCCAAGATAATGTATAATAAAAATATCATTTTGGAGGTTTAATTATGCCGCGTTACAAATTAAGTCCCGAAGAGCGGGCAGCGGAAAAGGAAAGAAAAGAAAATTTACGAAACATCATGAAAGGTCTTGATGTGAAGAATTTTGATGACCTGAAGGATGTATTCAAGCTCATGGTCGGAGAAATGCTCGAAAACGGTTTGGAGGGTGAGCTTGACGATGAGCTCGGCTACACAAAGTACGATTATCGCAACA
>CAZLEX010000022.1:0-27133 GCA_964558655.1 uncultured Oscillospiraceae bacterium
TATCTCTTCCGCTTCTTTAATCGTTATCATTTCTCAAATCCTCTGCGAACATTATGATTTCTGCTTGCGAGTCGATAGCTTCAACTCTCGTTTTGATCTGAATGATGTAGTGTACGGGAATTTTTTGCTTTAATTCCGCAACAAGTGTGAAAACAGTAGTTTTTCTCACAACAAGAGATGCCAAATACTTCAATTCACCGTCACTCAAATCGTCATAGGTCTTTATGACATCAATCAAATCGGTAATATAGTCCTTCTCGGTAGGACAAATCGCAAGCAATTGCTGTAGATTATCCAACGCCTCACTTTTTCTCTTATCCAGTCTGATCTTCGGATGGGGCTTGCGGATTTCGTCTCGCAGGATTTGGAACTTCTTGTCCAATTCCTCATCGTATTCGTAGCCTTTCTCCTCGTAATCCGCCGAGAACAGATCAAGCACCTTGTCGGCGGGCACGATTTCGGCTTGCGGAATATCCGGATATGCAAGTGCAAAGAGCGTGTTATCGCCACGCTTGGCAAATGATATGGCACAGACTTCCTTTTTTCCTTTTCGGACAATTCTCGTGCGTTCCGGGATGTTGTGCACCTCGTCAATCAAGTCCATATTGTGTTTGATGGAGTGATATATATTACGATACTCATTATCCCAACTTCTATCATTACTTTCTTCATCCTCTTCGTCGTAACGTTTCTTGAAATAGCTCTGCAAGGTTTCATCGGGGGTTAGCGTTTTGGTATCACTACCGACAATGTTATTGATAAGGAGCATCTTAAGCGTGGAAATACCCTTAATAAGTGTATTTCCTTCGCCAATATCTGTCGGGAAGAAGTTATAAACATAGATGTTATCGAACATTTTTCTGTTGATACGGTTGATACGTCCGATACGCTGAACAACTCTTGTGGGGTTGTAAGGAATATCGTAGTTGATAATAACACCCGCACGGTTCAAGTTGAATCCCTCGCTCAATGCATCGGTAGCGACAATAATATCGTAATCGTTAGCCTGATCGGCGGGCTTGCAGGAAGCATCAAAGTTTTGTTTTACAATGTTGCGATCCATTTGCGACGCTCCGCCCGTGTAAAGCAATACTCTGAAGCCATCTCTCTCAAGATGCTCCTTGACATATTCGGCAGTATCTGCAAAGGTGGAAAAAACGACAAGCTTGCGGTCTTTGTTTTCTTCAAGAGATTTGGAGATTTTTTGCTTTACCATGTTATATTTCGGATCGATACCAACATCGTCGCTCTCAAACCACTCGGCGTAAATCCCCTTCAAAAGCTCAATATCGCTCTTAACCACTTCAATAAACTCTGTTCGAAATAAACTTTTTTCAATTGGTATAGCCTTTTTCTTAATTCGGTTCAGATCGATGCCAAGTTCATCAATGCTTCCGATTTCGTCAAGCGTTTCTTGGATCTCTTCATCATCGGGTTCGGACAGATATCCGCTCTTTTTGATCGGAACATAACCCTTATCCCACCACTTGATGATATTTTCGTAAGAGTTCAAAATGCTTGTAAGCGTTGACTTGAAAGCAGACTTTGAGCTTTCAAATCGCATGACGAGCAATCGCTTAATAAACATTGCCAAGTTTCTCTGCGAAAGCTGAATGTTCATTTCACCGAACATCTCGCCATACTGCTTCATAAAGACTTCAGGGTTTACAAGATATGCCGAAGGATTATAACGTGCACAGATAAACTTGTTGCTGAGCAAATCAAGCGTATGTAGGTATAAGGGGCGAATTTCTCCTAAGTCATATTCCACAAGCTCGGGGCCCACGACCTGCGGGAACTGAATGCCTTGAACTTTCAGGTCCTCGGCATATTCCTTAATTTCTTGAAGGTCAATACGGCTGCGTCTTACAATAACGGGATCGATCAATATCCTAAGCTGCTGGCTAAGCTGATCTAACTCAGTTTTTATTTCGGCGGTTAAGCCTTTCTTGCCTTCTTTCTCCAAACGATTGTATTGTGCAATCAGTTCGTGGAAACGAACGCCGAGGTTGTCGACAGAATGAATGGTGGAACGACTCGGCGTTTGGAAAAGCTTAATAAGCGCAAAGAGGTCCTGCGGTCTGTTGTTGTAAGGTGTTGCCGTAAGCAGAACGACCTTGTTTTCTGCGTGAGAGCGTGTAAGCTGGTGCAGCCATTGATAAGCATCGCTTAATTCGTTGCGATATCTATGAGCTTCATCTATGATGTATAAAATAGGATTGGAATCTGCGGCGTATGTTTTATAGAGTTCTTCGAGTCTGCCGCTACTGCATACCTTGACACCGCGAAGTCCGAAGTCTTGCTGATAATCGTTCCATTGATCTACAAGGTGAGGTGGTGCGATTATAACTGTTCGCTTCATATCCAAGTTATGAGCAATAGCAGACGCTATAACGGATTTTCCCAAACCCACAACATCCGCGATAATAACACCGTTATTCTTATTAATACAATCTACGCCGTACTTGATAGCATCCAACTGATACTTCAGGTTGGAAAACTTACCGTCGGTAATTTCATATGGAGATTTCACTACGCTACTTTCAAGAGAAGCGTAAAGTTCAAACAAAATGCGGATAAAAATCTGATACGGCGTAGGTTTGGCAAAAATCCAAAGTTTTTTCTTTAACTCATTAACGAAGTCTTGATTGCCGTCCTTTACACAAACATCAATAGATTTACCGTCATTCCAAAGCTTTTCAAAGCTATCGGAATACTCTTCATATTTGCTATTATCGCTGAAACGCTCATTCATTTAACCTTGCCCACGAAGTCCGTTGTAGGTAAAATTAGAAGATCCCGTGAAAACAACTCCTTTTTGATCACCAAAGCAAGAATACTCAAACATATTCGTAAGAATATATGCCTTTGCGTGATTGGGGGTAGCGGTTAATTTTATTTCAAGTGTTCCGTCTGCAATCTTATCAAAGAACATCTTAAAAATTGCTTGGCTATCGGTAGAATCAAACTCGTCCGACAGCGAGGATTTATTGAATAATTCTACAAAGCTATCCACATAGTAGTTCTTTTTCTGAGAATTATTCAGTCTTGTATATCCACGAACAGCATATGTTTCAAGCAATTCGTCGGGGCTGTCCTTTACAGCATTACAAAGGTCGGCAATTGCACATGGATCAATGGTATTGCCCACCAAAATTCGTATTTTCTTGTTCTTCAATTCTTCTGCCAAAGCATTAAATCCAGAAAAATAGAAAAATGCTGTCAATATATCAACTCTTTCTGCTTGTTTCAAAGAATTCTTCAGTGAGTCGAGCATTGTTTTATTTCTGTTATCTATGATAGAAGCCATTTTATTTTTCCTAACAATTTTTAAGCTTTTGATTTATAGATTTATATACAGTGTTTTTGCAATAATGATTTGTTCATTTGCCTGTTGCGTTTTTTATATTAAAAACTTTTTTCAGAAATTCGGATTAAAGCTCGGCATGAGTGACAATTTAAATAAATTTGAAGCGTGTTTTTTATCAATTAAAAGCTTTTTTTCTTCGTCATCTATTACTCCTGTTCTTATATATCGGTCAAGTTCTTCATAGGTGAATCCGAGATTTTCTTCGTCTGTTTTTCCGCAAAGTCCGTCAATCGGGGGTTTTTCGACTAAATCCGACGGCAGTCCCAATATATGTCCGATAGCTTTTACTTCTTTGACTGTTAATTGAGAAAGCGGGCTGAAATCTCCTGCAGAATCCCCGTACCGCGTAGAATATCCTACCCAATCTTCAGAAAGGTTGCAAGTGTTGGCAACTCTGCCGTTTACGCTTTGCGAAACGGCGTACAGAGTTGTCATTCTGATTCGCGGCGGAATATTGTTTAAGGTTTGTTCACTCAGAACAAGACTTTCCGGTAAGGATTTTTTCAATGAATCGACAGTATCTTTTATGTTTACTGTGCAATGCTTTATTTTTAAATATTTTACAAGTTTTTCGGCACAGTCTATATCATGCTGCTGTCCGCAGGGCATAAGCACTCCGATAACACGATCGGCACCGAGTGCTTCCACGCAAAGTGCCGCAACCACACTGCTGTCTTTCCCACCGGAAATGCCGACAACCGCAGAACAGCCTTTGCCGTTTTTTTCAAAAAAATCTCGTATCCATAAAACACATTCATCTTTAATTTTCTTTGCGTCAAACATAAAAATCCTCCGAATTTATTGTATAATTTCAATGATAGATGTAAAATCCGTTTCCGAAGATTTGCTGTGATTCGGAATAAATGATAAAAACATCGGGATCGATGGAAGTAAGTGTATTTTGAAATTTTGTTATTTCTTTTTCTTTAAGTGCCGACATGAGAACAGTCTTTTTTTCTCCCGTATATGCACCTTCCGCATTGAATACGGTCACACCTCGCGGAAGCTCACATATAAGTTTTTTTGCACATTCTTCTCCTTTTTCCGTAATTACAAAAGCCAATTTTGATACATTTAAACGGCGTATAAGATAGTTTACGGTAAATGAAGAAATGAAAAGAGAAATTATACCGTAAAGCGACAAAGTTATGTTTCCGATAACAAAAACTCCGAGAAGAATTACCGCACCGTCAACAAGTAACAAAAGAGTCCCTATTTGTGCGTGAGGATAAAAATGCTGAATAAATCTTGCCAGAATATCTGTGCCTCCGGTGGAAAAACCGTAAACCAAAGCTAATCCCACTCCGAGACCGTAAAACACAGCTCCGAATACCGAACAAAGAACAGTGTCTTCGGTAAAAGGTTTGATTTCGGAAAAAATTTCCGTTAAAAGTGACATAAGACCTGCACCGATAAGAGTGTTTACGATAAATTTTTTCCCAAGCACACGAAAACTTATAAGCAAAAGCAAAATATTAATGACAGCATAACTTAATGCGGGAGATACCGATGTGGCGTGATATATAATTGTTGAAAGACCTGTCACTCCTCCCGATACAATTTTCGGAGGAAGATAAAACATGCTGTATCCGAAAGCCGTTAAAGCAATGCCGACGAATGCAAAAATATAATTTTTAATATTTTTCATAATTACCTCAAAATATCTGATGACATAAGTATACGCTTCCGTTTCAATAAAAGTCAAGACTTGAAAAAAGATTTTTAAAAGTTTTGCAAAAGATATTTTATTTGCTCGCTTTATGTGGTATGATATATAAATCAAGGGAGTGATTTGATTGAGATTTTTCGCCAAAAACGGCGGTTGTACTTGCTGTTTTACGGGACACAGAACAATCCCCGAATCTTTGCGTGACGACTTAAAAAAAAGACTCAGATCGGCCATTGTCGATATGATAGAGAAAAATTCGGTTACAGTTTTTATAGCCGGAGGAGCATTGGGATTTGATATGATGGCTGAAATTGAGGTTCTTGAACTAAAAAAAATATATCCGCATATAAAACTGTGCCTGGCAATACCGTGTAAAAATCAAACAAAAGGGTGGAGCATCCCGGCAAAAAAAATTTACAATGATATTATGCACCGAGCAGATGAGGTGATATACACGGGGGAAGAATATACACCCGGTTGTATGTATGCTCGCAACAGATATATGGTTGACAGATCGGATTATTGTATTTCTTATAAAAATCGCGAAAACGGAGGTACCGCATATACTGTAAAATATGCCATATCCAAAGGGAAAGCCGTAATAAATATGGAATTTTAAGCTTTTTGCGAAAATTTATTGTTTAAAAACCGCCGATGTGTATCTTGTTACACATCGGCGGTTTTATCGGAGTTTATATAAATTTAATACTCGATATTTATGAAAAGCATAAATCAGAAAAATCCAATCTGATTTGTTTCGGGAAGAGAGGCGAGAATACCGCTTGAAGAAAGCGTTTCGACAACCGCTTTTGTAATACCGGATTTTATGCGTAAATCGTCAACCGACTTTACCTCCCCGGTATTCATCGCTTTTTCAATACTTTCGGCCGCACTTTCTCCTATACCAGGGAGCGAAGAAAACGGAAGACGGATTCCTTTTTCTTCGGGGACAAAAGCAAATGCACGCGACTTGTTAAGGTCAATGGGAAGAAAATCTATACCTCTTGCCATACATTCGTTTGCGAGAAGCAGAGTGGGAATGAGAGATGTTTCTTTCGCTGTCGCTTCGTGACCTTTTGCACGAATTTCAGATATTGCCGCTCGTATTCCCGAACGACCTTTCATTACAATACTTGCATCGAAACCTCCGGGTGCCGCCGTAAAGAATCCGGCGTAAAAGGCCGAAGGCATATGAACTTTATACCAGCCGAGCCGTATTGCACTCGTTACATATGCGGCGGCATGAGCCTTCGGAAACATATATTTTATCTTCTTGCAAGAGACAATATACCAGTCTGGAACATTTTTTTCACGCATTTTTGCCTCCTCCTCCGGAGAAAGCCCTTTGCCTTTACGAACTTTTTCCATTATTTTAAAGGCATCGGAGTTGTCGAGACCGTAACGGATAAGGTCAAGCATAATACCGTCACGCGTTCCAATAACTTTTGATATATCACATACTCCGTCTTTAATAAGCTCCTGAGCATTTCCAAGCCAAACATCAGTGCCATGTGTAAGCCCCGATATTTGCAGGAGATCGGCAAAATTTTTAGGCTTTGCTTCTATGAGAACCTGCTGAACGAAAGAAGTGCTCATTTCGGGAAGCCCGAATGTTCCTATCTCGGAATCAATATCCTCCGGAGTAACGCCAAGAGGCTTCGTTGAACGGAACAATTCATAAACTTCCGGATCGTTCATCGGAACATCCATAACACTTGTGTTTGAATAAGTTTCGATGGCTTTATATTTTGTCGGAATATCATGTCCCAATTCATCAAGTTTTAGAATTGTATCGTGAAGATATGAAAACGCAAAATGTGTTGTGATTATATTTGAATTGGGATCGTCTGCGGGATGCTGAATTGGAGTAAACTCATAAATGCTGTTTTCTCTCGGTACAACAATAATTCCTCCCGGATGCTGACCTGTTGTACGCTTAACTCCGACACACCCTTGAGCAAGACGGTTGGTTTCCGCTTTTGACATGGAAAGGCCATGAGTTTCAAGATACTTCAAAACATATCCGTAAGCAGTTTTTTCAGCCAAAGTTCCGAGCGTTCCCGCACGGAATACATTTTCACTTCCGAAAAGCTCTTCGGTATATTTGTGGACACGCCCCTGAACTTCGCCTGAAAAGTTGAGGTCGATATCAGGCGATTTGTCACCGTAAAACCCGAGAAAAGTTTCAAACGGAATATCATGTCCGTCATTTTTCATGAGGGTTGAACATACGGGACAGTTTTTATCAGGCAAATCAAAGCCCGATCCGACGCTGCCATCGGTAATAAACTCACTGTGGTGACATTTCGGGCAGTAATAATGCGGAGGTAACGGATTGACTTCGGAAATTCCCGACATCGATGCGACAAAAGACGATCCGACAGAACCTCTTGATCCGACAAGATAACCTTGACTTTCGGAAAAACTTACCAGCTTTTGAGCAATGATGTAAAGTACGGCATAACCGTTTTTTATTATCGAAGTAAGCTCTTTTTCGAGACGGTTATGAACAATATCCGGCAGAGGATCGCCGTACATTGATTTTGCTTTTGCCCAGCACATATTTTGTAAATCTTCTTCGGCACCTTCAAGATTCGGAGTGAAAGTTCCTTTCGGAATCGGGCGAATATCGTCATCTACCATATCGGCAATAAGATTGGTATTCGTTATGACAACTTCTTTTGCTTTATCTTTTGACAGATAAGAAAATTCGGAAAGCATTTCATCGGTAGTTCTGAAATAAAGCGGATTCGGTCGGTCGGCGTCCGAAAATTTCGGTGCTATCAAAATACGGCGGTAAATTTCGTCCTGTTTGTTTAAAAAATGTGCGTCACAGGTTGCAACAACCGGCTTTTTTAATTTTTCTCCGAGTTCAATAATTTTTCGGTTTATACCGATTAGCGATTCCATATCGGGAACCGTACCGTTTTCAATCATAAACGAGTTGTTTGAAAGAGGCTGTATTTCAAGATAATCGTAAAAATCGGCTGTTTTCAAAAGGTCATTTTCGCTTTTCCCCGACAGAATTGCCTGATACAATTCGCCTGCTTCGCACGCCGAGCCTATAATGAGCCCTTCACGGTAACGCTCTATGAGAGTCTTCGGAATACGCGGTTGACGGTGAAAATAATTGAGATAAGAAGAAGAAACCAGCTTGTAAAGATTCATCATGCCGAGACGGTTTTTTACAAGAATTATCATGTGATAAGGACGAAGTTTTTTGGGATCGCTTTTTTCGGACATCGCAAGTGTCATGTCCGAAAGATTGAAGATACCTTCTTTTTTTAAGGTGTCTGTCATACAGGTGAAAATTTTTGAAAGCATTTCCGCGTCATCGCAAGCTCTGTGATGATTGAAACTTTCAAGTCCGTAGTATTCCTGGAGACTGTCGAGCTTGTGACGCTTAAGCTGAGGATTGAGATGCCTGGAAAGTGCGACTGTATCCAAATATGAATTGTTAAAACCGTATCCGTTTTTTTCACAAGCCTGTTTGATAAAACTTGTATCGAAATTGGCATTGTGTGCAACAAGTACACAGCCTTCGGCAAATTTTAAAAATCCTTTTACCGCATCGGCAACCTTCGGAGCGTCTTTTACCATTTCATCATTTATTCCGGTCAGTTTTACAATATTTTCCGGAATTGGCATTTCGGGATTTACGAATGTAGAAAAGCGATCAATAACTTTGCCTTTCTGCCATTTGACCGCACCTATTTCGGTTATTGCACAAGTAAGAGGAGAAAGTCCCGTTGTTTCCAAATCGAAAACGACGAAACAATCCGAATCAAAATTAGCACTGACATCTCCGTAAACCGCACGGGCCGTATCGTCAACATAATAAGCTTCAAGTCCGTAAATTACTTTCATTCCGAGCTTTTCGGCAGCCAGCATGGCGTCCGGGAAACCTTGAACATTTCCGTGATCGGTAATTGCGACCGCACGGTGTCCCCACGCATGTGCGGTTTTTACAATGACATCGGGAGGAATAACCGCATCCATTGCCGACAGTGTTGTGTGAAGATGGAGTTCCACACGCTTTTCTTTAGCATTGTCGGTTCGTTCAACAGATTTGATTTTATAAACGGTTTTCGGCTTCAAAACGGTTTCTTTATCAAAATCATCCCAAACGGCTTGCCCCGTTACCATGAGATATGAACCCGTTTTAAAAGCGTCCTTCGCCTCTTTGTATTTTTCTGCGACACATATTATTTTGACACTTACCGAAGTGGATTCGTCGGTTATTTGCACTGTCGCAATTGTTTTGTCTCCGGATCTTGTTTCGCGGCTGTCGGAGAAAAATACCTTTCCGCAAACAGTGCATATTTTTTTGTCTTCAACAGAATAAACATTTTTCAGCGGCATCGGTTCGGGGCGGTTTTTCATACTTGTGCCGAATACAATTTCAGGAGATGTTATATCGAATGTCAAAAAGCCGCTCGAAAAAAGCTGTGTTTCATTATCGGTATTTACCTGTTCCGAAGTTTCTTCCGTGTTTTCAAAAAGAGATGTAACCATCTCCTTTTTTTCTTCTTCGGGTGTGGGAAGAATTTTAGAAATTTTTATGCTGACATTGGTTGAATTTATGTATTCTTCCATGTTAAATTTATCTTCATCGATTATTTCGACTTTCACCGTTTTACCGAATTCCGTTTTTATAATCTCTTCGATTATCCTTTGACATTCCGACTCCGCAGGAATTTTACCCAATCCGTTTTTTAAGTAGATTTTAAGACTGTTTTCGCAAATTTCCATTCTGCCGTCGTTGAAAAAGCCGTTTGCAATAGTTGTATTTCTGGATAATTCTTTTATAAGTTCGGAGTAATAAGACGGAGTTAAAAGATTTTCCGGATAAGAAGGCACAAGGAAACAAGCCGACAGTTCGTAGGTTTCGGCGAGATCATGCTCCAATTCGTAAAGCAA
Organism: uncultured Oscillospiraceae bacterium; assembly: GCA_964558655.1. Classification (GTDB taxonomy): domain Bacteria; phylum Bacillota; class Clostridia; order Oscillospirales; family SIG627; genus RGIG6353. Next base: position 9,960 of record CAZLEX010000022.1, read on the forward strand.
AGATTTTAAAATAAGCTGTTCTGAGTTAAAATTAACAATTATCGTGCGTTTTTCACGGTTTACACGGCATTTGTAATAATATGTACTTTCGAGAAAATTCTTTTTGAGCCCAACCGCATCGTATTTTGAAAACATATCCGAAAGCGGCTTATCGCATTTTATCAATTCCAACTTTAAATCCTCATTTTTTCTATTTCGGAAAGAAGAATTTCCACTATATTTTCTTCTTTGATTTTAGCAATAATTTCACCTTTTTTGAAAAGCAGAGCTTCTCCTTTTCCTCCCGCAATGCCGATATCGGCTTCTTTCGCTTCTCCGGGACCGTTAACTATACATCCCATTACGGCAACTTTTGTGTTTTTATTGCCTATCGGGGAGGTTTTCTTCAAAGCTTCTTCAACTTTGTTTGCAATTTCTATAATATTTATTTTTGTTCTTCCGCAGGTCGGGCAGGAGGTAACGGTAAATGTTCCTTTCGTATTCATCCCAAGAGAAGTAAGAAGATTTTTTGCCGCTTCTACTTCTTCTGTGACATCTCCCGTTATGGAAATCCGTATTGTGTCTCCGATGCCCTCCAAAAGCAAAGGAGCAATGGCCGATGTGGATCTGACAAGACTTGTTTTTAAAGTTCCCGCCTCGGTAACTCCGAGATGAAGAGGATTATCGCAAGTGCTGTTAATAAGACGATTTGCGGCAATAACGGTTAAAGGATCGGAAGATTTTACGGAAATAATTATATCTTCAAAATCAGCTTCTTCCAAAGCCCTTTTTTCTGCCATTGCACTCTCAAAAAGTGCTTGTGCACTTGGAGCTTGGTGCTTCAGAAGAATATTTTTATCGAGACTTCCGCCGTTTACTCCTATTCTTATCGGTATGTGTTTGTCTCTGCATATTTTCGCAATCTGACGGACTCGTGCCGCATCTCCGATATTCCCCGGATTAATTCTTATTTTATCAATTCCCGCCGCAGCCGATTCCAATGCAAGACGATAATCAAAATGTATATCGGCAACAAGTGATACCGGAAAATTTTCTACCTCTCTCTTGTAAAAAGGAATGTTTTTTACCGAAGCCATGTCCGGAACCGTCATTCTTATAATGTCACAACCCGCATTGACGAGTTTAAGAATTTGTGCGAGGGTTTTTTCACGGTCTGCCGTATCGGTGTTTGTCATGGATTGTATAAGGATAGGAGAATCCCCCCCCATAAAAAGAGGTCCCACTTTTATTTTTTTGCTGTTTCTCATTTTTTATCCTTTAAATAAGTTTTATTATATCTTTAAAAGCAATTACAACCATGAGTATCATCAAAAGAATCATTCCGGCAAGGTGAACATATCCTTCGTGTTCCGGTTTTATCGGTTTTCGGCGTATAGCTTCAATCAAAACGAAAAATATTCTTCCGCCGTCAAGTGCCGGAAGCGGAATGAGATTGAAAATGCCTAAATTCATGCTTATAAAAACAAACAAATATGCAAGCGATTCTATACCCATGTCGGCACTTTCCGCAATGACATTAACCGTGCCGATAGGTCCGGATACCGCTTCAAGCCCGTATTCTCCGGTTATGAGTCCCATTAGTGAGGAATAGATAACCTTTACGGTTGCAAAACTTTCAAAAACGGTTTCCCGTATAAGTGTTGTAAATGTTTTTCTTTGAGCGTATATAGAAAAATCGATAATTCCCACTTCTATACCGTCTTGAATTTCTGTTTCAAATTTTACATTTTCAAAAAGAAGCTTCTCACCGTTCCTTTCAACTGTTATGTTCAAGGGGTCTTTGCCGTCAAGCATTATTTTATAGGCAATATCCTGGTAAACATTCATTTTTTTGCCGTTGATTTCAATAATTTTGTCTTTATCCCTTATACCCGCTTCGTAAAGTACGGAATTTTCAATAGGATATGTCTCAGTCGATGCAACCGTGCATGAAGCATAATATGGGGACGATGCAAGTATAACAAACATTACAACAACGGCTGTAAGTATGTTCATCGCGGCGCCTGAGAGAAGTATTATGAATCTTTGCCAACAAGGTCTTTTTGCCAGCGAATTTTCGTCGTCAACATTTTCGTCTTCCCCCACCAAGCTTACAAATCCACCTATCGGAAGTGCTCGCAGTGCATATACGGTTGAGCTTTTTTTGCTTTTTCTTGAAATAACTCGGGGACCCATGCCGATAGAAAATTCGTTGACTCCGACGCCGAAAATTCGTGCCGAAATAAAATGTCCCAACTCATGTACAAAAATCATTAAGCTGAAAAAAACGAGTGCTAAAATAATTTTCCAGAACATATCGTCCTCCAATCATATATCAAGTTTATGCGAATTAAATGCGATTTATGCTTTTGCGAAATCTTCAACCGTTTCCCTTGCCGTTCTGTCCGCATCCTCTATAATTTCTGCAGAAACGGCTTTTTTTATCGGAATTATGTTGAAGGTATTTTCCACAATATCAAAAATATCCAAAAAACCGATTTTGTTGTTAAGAAAAAGTTCGACGGCTTTTTCTCCCGCTCCATTAAAGATCGCCGGTGCTGTTCCTCCCAAATTTATTGCACGGCGTGCAAGCGGAAGAAGAGTAAAGGTCTTTTCGTCGGGCGGATCAAATGTCAGAGAAAACTGCTTTGTAAAGTCAAGCCTTTTGCAAAGAGATTCGGTTCGTACAGGATATGTCAGTGCAAATTGAATACAGTGTTTCATATTCGGCACTCCCATTTGTGCGAGAATTGCTCCGTCACAAAATTCGACCATTGAATGAACGATACTTTGCCTGTGTACCGTGATGTCGATTTTGTCAGCGGGAATACCGAAAAGTCTTACAGCTTCTATAAGTTCCAGACCTTTGTTCATAAGCGTTGCCGAATCGACTGAAATTTTTGCTCCCATGTTCCATGTCGGATGTGCAACTGCCTGAGCGGGAGTTATATTTTCAAGTTCATGACGGCTTTTTCCGAAAAAAGGTCCGCCTGACGCTGTTATTATAAGTCTCTTTGCAAATTTTTTTGAATTATGTTCGTTGTCAAGACATTGAAATATCGCAGAATGTTCGCTGTCAACGGGAAGAAATCGGACACCGGACTTCTTAACTTTTTCCAAGATTATTTCTCCGAAAGCAACCAGCGGTTCCTTGTTTGCCATGGCAATGTCAATACCCTCATCGATTGCGGCAAGCGTAGGACTCAAACCGCTTTTGCCGAGCATAGCGTTTAAAAGAATATCGGCTCCGCTTAATGCGGCGGCTTCCGTCACGCCTTCTTCTCCTGACAAAATTTTTACGGAAGTATCAGCAACTTTTATTTTTAATTCTTTTGCCGCATTTTCATCATATACGGCACAAAATTTGGGGGAAAATTCTCTTAGCTGTCGCTCCAGAAGCACTATGTTCTTTTTGGCGGCAAGTGCCGTTATTTCAAATCCTTTTTCTTTTGCAACTTCAAGTGTTTGTGTACCTATGGATCCGGTAGAACCGACAAGAGCAATTTTTTTCATGTTATAAAAGTCCTCCGATTGGAAGTTCGGTTATTATGTATAAAAATGCCGAAACAGCGAGTATTGAGTCAAACCTGTCCAAAATTCCGCCGTGACCGGGAAAAATTTTCCCGTAGTCCTTAATCCCATAATGTCTTTTTATAAGCGAAGCCGAAAGGTCACCGAACTGCGATACGACCGCCGAAACGAATCCCGCAAGCGACAGAAGCAAAAGGGATTTCATTTTGAATGAATTTATTATTCCCCACAAAACAAATCCTATCATGCAGAAAAGCGTACCTCCGCAAGCTCCCTCAACCGTTTTTTTAGGGCTTACTTCGGGGATTAATTTATGCTTGCCGAAAAAATAACCCGAAAAATAAGCAAAAGTGTCCGTTATCCAAGCTCCGACAAATACCAGCGGGAAGAAAAAGCCTTCATGTTCAAAAAAGAGAAGAAGAAGTGAACCGAAACCCGTAATTATATAAAATGAAAATGCAAAAAAAATCAAAAGTGTGTCGATTTTTATACTTTTATGCATAATCACGCCGACAGAAAACATAAAGAGTAAAAGAAGCATGAGTACGGGAACATAAAATTTTGTTGTTTGAGAAGTCGTTAATATAAGAATTGCTCCGGTAAGAGAAACTGAAACCGTGAGAAATAGATTTTTTTGACCGATACAGTTTGCGGCTTCCGTTATGGCAATAACGGTAATAACGGCAATTGCGAGATTCAGTATTGTCACAGAACCGAAAATCTCTACGGAAGCAAATACAATCACGGGTATAAACACGCAAAGTGCAACCACTGCGGTTATAATTCTTGTCAGCATATTTCAATTTCCTTTTCAGATTTTTTTGTGTCTACATTTCCGAAGCGTCTTTTCCGTGATTTATAAAAATCAATCGCTTCGTCTATATCGTCACCCGTCATATCAGGCCAAAGCTTCGGCGTAAACCAAAGTTCAGAATAAGCACTTTGCCATGTGAGAAAGTTTGAAAGCCTCATCTCTCCGCCGGTGCGTATTATTAAATCCGGATCCGGCTGTCCCGATGTGTAAAGAGCATCGGATATATCTTTTTCCGAAACTTCTTTCACTCCTTTGGAAATCAGAGTATTGACCGCGTTGACAATATCGGCACGACCTCCATAATTCAAAGCAACATTCAGAGAGTGCGTAAAATTTGCCGATTTTTCCTCGCATTTTTTCATAAGTTCCTGAATTTTCGGAGAAAAACGGCTTCGATCACCTATAAAACGAACTCGGCTGTTTTTTTCACGGCCTCCTGCAATTCCTTCTTCAAGATAATCTACAAGCAATTTTATTATTCCGTTTACTTCACGCTCAGGCCTTTTCCAATTTTCAGTAGAAAAAGCATAGACGGTTACAAGCGTAATATCTCGGTCGATGCAGTGCTCTACTATCCTTCTGAAAGTTTCCGCACCGCTTTTGTGTCCTGCCTCACGGACAAGACCTCTTTTTTCAGCCCAACGCCCATTACCGTCCATTATTATTCCGAGATGTCTCAGCGGTACACCTTCGTCACCGCTGATAACATTCGGGCTTTTTTTAGTTTTAAACGGAGAAAACATTACAGTTCCATGATTTCACGGGATTTCTTTTCGACAGCCGCATCAACCGCTTTGATATACTTGTCGGTAAGTTCCTGTGCACTTTTTTCTCCGGCTTTTTGTTCGTCTTCCGTAAGTTCTCCCGCTTTCTTCTGTGCTTTAACGGCATCATTTGCTTCACGGCGAATATTACGAATTGCAACTTTTGCATTTTCTCCGTACGCCGAAACCTGTTTTGATACTTCACGGCGACGCTCTTCGGTAAGAGAGGGGAAAATCAGACGAATAACTTTTCCGTCGTTTTGAGGATTAATTCCGAGATCCGATGTAAGAATTGCTTTTTCGATATCTTTAACGGTAGAAGCGTCCCACGGAGAAATAACGAGAGTTCTGGCATCGGTTGTTTTGATTTCGGCAATCTGATTTATTTGTGTGGGAGAACCGTAATAATCAACTGTGATTTTGTCAAGTACATTTGCTGATGCACGACCAACTCTTACCGTAAGAAGTTCGGATTCGAGAGAAGATACTGTTTTTTGCATTTTTGTTTCAAATTCTTTAAGATTTGCTTTCATGTTAGTATATTTCCTTTCAAATGGATTAATTTAATTTTGAAACCGTTGTGCCCGCTTTCCCGCCGACAATCACACGGTAAATGTTTTCAGGATCGGAAAGTCCGAAAATAACGAGAGGCATTGAATTTTCCATAGCATAAGCTGTTGCGGTTGCGTCAATAACGCGAAGTCCTTTTGCGAGAATTTCGTTATAATCAATTCTTTCGATTCTTTTAGCCGAAGCGTCCGTACGGGGATCGGCTGTATATACGGCGTCGATGTTTTTTGCAAGAAGCACTACATCGGCATTGATTTCAACACCGCGTAAAACAGAAGTCGTATCCGTAGTCATGTGAGATATACCGGTCCCGCCCGCAAATATGACAACTTTTTTATTTTCTAAATGTCTGACGGCTTTGATCTTGATATAGCTTTCACAGAATTGAGGCATTTCAACAGAACTCATTACTGCCGTTTTTACACCGAGTCCTTCCAAAGTTTCCGAAAGGGCAATAGAATTAATCACAGTAGCAAGCATACCCATATGATCCGCACGCGTTCTGTCAAAACCTTCGCCGAGCTGTCCGCCACGCCAAATGTTTCCTCCGCCGAAAACAATACCTATTTCTACGCCCGCATCGTGACATTTCTTTATGGATTCGGCAATTGTCAAGAGTTTGCTTTTGTCAATAACCGGAACATGACGGACTTTTTTATCTCCGTTTTCAAGAATTTCATATTCGGCAATATCACTGCCGTAAATCGCTTCTCCGGAAAGTTTAATAAGTACCCGTTTAAAAATCGGCTCCATTGTCATACTCCTTTTTTATCCTATTTATTCATTCTATATTTTAACCTATAATCGACAATTTGTAAATAGGAAAAATAAACAAAAGAGAAAAAAATCCGCCAAAACAATGAAGAAATACGGTTTTGACGGATAAAAAATATTATATTTTTGTTATATCATAAGGAGTATTTTGGTAAACAAAATAATTCAGCCAATTTGAAAAAAGCAAATTTGCGGAACCTCTCCACGAAACGAGAGGTGCTTTGGTATCGTCATCGTTCGGATAATAATTTTCCGGAACTTTAATCGGAAGACCTGCTTTTTTGTCTCTCAAATATTCGCTTTCCAGTGTCCGTGCGTCATATTCCGAATGTCCTGTGACAAAAACTTGCCTGCCGCCGTCGGTCGAAGCACAGTAAAGGCCGGCAATCGGACTTACCGCAAGTATTTTGAGCCGTTTTTCTGCTCTTACCTCCTCAATATCAACAGTTGTGTGGCGGGAATGAGGTACATAAAAAACATCGTCAAAGCCGCGAAACAGTATCGAATTTTTGCGTTCAACGGTATGCGGAAAAACTCCGAAAAGTTTTTCGGAGAGAGGCTTTTTGTCAATTCCGAAGTGGTAATAAAGCCCTGCCTGAGCTCCCCAGCAAATGTGGAAAGTACTTGTAACATTGCTTTTTGACCATTCCATTATTTCACACAATTCGTTCCAATAATCCACCTGTTCAAAAGGCATTTGTTCCACAGGTGCACCGGTTATTATCATACCGTCAAACTTTCGGTTACGAATTTCATCAAACACTTTGTAAAATGACATAAGATGGTCAGATGATGTATGAGTCGATTTGTGAGTTGACATCTGCAAAAATTCGAGATTAACCTGTAAAGGAGTATTCCCCAAAAGTCTTGCAAATTGCGTTTCCGTTGCAATTTTCGTAGGCATCAGGTTAAGAAGCAATATTTCGAGCGGACGGATATCCTGACTTGTTGCTCTTGCATCTGTCATTACAAATATATTTTCTTCTATCAAAGTTTGAGTTGCCGGAAGAGTATCCGGAATCTTGATGGGCATTTTAACCTCCGCTACATACACATAATGTTAAGTTATTGTAACATTGTTTTTACTTTTTGTCAAGCGATTGACTTTTATCCCGCTTTGCTGTAAAATAATTCGTGTTATAAAGCAGAAATATAGGAGAAAAAAATGGAAAGAATTTGGAATTACTTCAAAAAGCCTATCACCGTACTTCCGAAAAATTTGTTTTACGGCAGAAAAAAACAAATTGATTTGATACTTCGTGTTCTCGGATACATAGATATTCTGCTTCTGCCTTTTTACGGATATTTATCGCTTGAATTGCTCCATTACAACTCAGCCGCAGCTTTGAAAGGACTGTTTGAAACCCGTCCGATTGCCGTGAGTTTTTGCATAACGCTTGTATACATACTCTTTTTTTTGCTTTGGCTGCTTTGCAAAAAAGGGTGGGTGGCAGGACTTATTTTTTCTTCCGCATTTATTGCCGTTTCTCTCTCCGATTATTACAAATTTGTTCTTACGGGAGATTATCTTTATCCTTGGGATATTTTCAATCAGTCGGGGAATGTCGGAGAACTCTTAAGCTTTCTCTCAACTCCGTTGCCTTGGTGGGAATGGGTTTTGATTGCGGGATTTGCCGTTGCCGTGATTTTTCTGTTTGTTTCAAAACCGGAAGTGCCAGTCAAAGCTTATGTCAGGATACCGATTGTAATACTTATCACATTTTTTCTTTTTTCGAAAGTCAATACTCCGGAAAAGGTCAAAGAACTTTTAAACGAAAATCAATTAGAGCTGGAAGATATGGCTTTGCAGCAGTCCAATTATGAAGAAAACGGCTTTATCGGGGCGTTTACCGTAAATCTTTTGTCAGCCCGTGTGACTGTACCTGAAAATTACAGCCGCGAAACCGTTGATTCTCTTTTGAACAACTATGTGTATGTTGAGCAAGACGGAGATTTCAGCAATCCGGATATACTAGTCGTTTTGTCTGAAAGTTTTTGGGATGTGAGACTTTTGGACGGGGTTGAATTTTCCGAAAATCCGCTGAAAAACTATGATGATATAATTTCTCGGGAAAATACAATCAGCGGAAGATTTTTTACTACTGCTTTCGGAGGAGGTACTGTCAGACCTGAATTTGAAGTTCTGACCGGACTTACAAGCGATTATCTTCCGGCGGGAAGTATTCCCTGGCAGTACATAAATTCAGCCACCGAAAGTTATGTATCGGTTTATCATGATTTAGGGTACAAAACCGTTACAATTCATCCGTATACATCGAGCTTTTATCAAAGAAAAGAGGCTTATCCTCTTATAGGTTTCGACGAACTTTTTTTTGAAGACAGTTTTTACAGCAATTCCGATATTCCGGTAGAGATTGACGGAAAACAAATAACCGACAAAACATTTGCCGAACATATAAAAAATTATCTTTCAACTTCCGAAGATCCGGTATTTATTTTCGGAATAAGTATGGAAAATCATCAGCCTTATACAAATAAGTACGGAAACCATACAATAACCGTAAAAAGCGACGCTTTAGAGGATTCGGTACTGTCAGATGTGGAAAACTACACTCAGGGCGTTTATCATGCCGACATTGCACTCGGAGAGCTTGTCGATTTTATCGATTCACGGGAGCGTGATACCGTGCTTGTGTGGTTCGGAGATCATTTGCCGACACTCGGAGCAAATTATGCGGCGTACAGCCAGTCCGGAATGATAGATCTTGACGGTATGACGAGTGAGATGAAGGAAAAGTTGCAGTCAACGCCGTATCTCATATATGCTAATTTTGAATTGAAATCCGATGCAATGCTTTCTGCCGGAAAAGATAATGATATTGCTTCGTATAATCTTCTGAATGCACTTTCAACTCTTATCGGATCTCCTCGTACACCGTTAATGCAGTTTTTGGAAGATTACTATAAGGCTTTCCCATATTACAATGTACGACTTTTTGCAGATGTTTTTCCGGATTCGGTTTGGGAGTATACCAAAGCACATTCTTTAATCACTTATGACAGAACAGTCGGAAAGAGATATTCTCTCGAATAAAGATAAAAAAGAGATTGCATCAAAAAATAAAAGCAACAGTACAAATCCCAAAAGGCAAAATGCTGTTGCTTTTGATAACGATTTTTAAAAAAGCTTACGAAGTAAAGATGTTTCCAAAACTTTTGTACATAAGTGAAAAATACTTTTTAGGCAAAGCTGACATAACTTCTGAGTGCAACTTCTTCCATAAGCATCTTAATATCACTGCGACAGTCCCAAAGCATCTCCGAATACAGTGCAACGGGATACATAATATTTTCTTTAAACATTCCGTCCTCAACGAGAGCAAATGCACAGAAGTCTCCGCCTTTTATGTCGCATATTTCTCTTATCATTTCATATGCTTTGTCTGTATTCGTTATCCAACCCGCCTGTATATATCGCCATATTCTCCTTTTGCGTTCAATTCTGTTTTCTTTCATATGTTTCGAGCAGTTCCCGATTGTCCATATATGATTGCAATTTTTTCATAATTTTTCACTCCTTTTTTGACAAATTTAGTTTATAGCTGTAATATAATTGTATCATACTTATATTGAGTTTAATATACAAATTTTGGAGAAAATATAAAACTGTATTGACTTGGAGAAGAAAATGTTCAGAGATGAATTTAAAGAAAGATATACCACAATTCCATTTGCTTTTTTCAGGCATACTGTCAACAAGGTTCCAAAGAGATTATTACTCACTACCATCGGGAGATTGAACTTATTTTGATTACAGAAGGTTCGGCAGAGTTTTATATAAATTCCAAATGCTATTCCGTAAAAAAAGGAGATATTTTAATTGTTCCTCCTTATGCATTTCACCGCGGGAACACGACAGAAAACACGGTGAACTCTTATGATTGTATTTGTTTCGATTTGTGTCTTTTGTGTGACGAAAGCTTAAAAAACGGGTTGGAATCACAGGCACTTTCAATAAATTCGGTAATTTTCGAATCTTCTCCTTATTCCGAACAGTTTGCAAACATATATAAGAAATGCTCTTATTGCCTGCAAGAGAGACGAAACAGGGTGGGAGCTTGAAGCGGTCGGAAATATATCGTTACTGTTCGGATGCTTAAAACAAAATCATTTAATATCACAAAATTTTGAAATCCATAGGGAAAATGAGTTTGCTGAAAAGGTAATGCTTTATCTGAACAAAAACATATCTGTTCCCTTAACTTCCCGCAGTGTCGCAAATGAGCTTTATATGAATCACAGTTATTTTTGTCGATTATTCAAAAAGACATTCGGCTGTCCGTTTGAAAAATATGTTTTAATTTATAAGCTGGAAAAGTCCAGGCTGTATTTGACGAATACTACGCTCCCCGTTAATGAAATTGCGTTTCTCTTAGGGTTTCAAAATTGCAGTTATTTCGGAAAGACCTTTAAAGAACGGTTTCATATAACTCCGCTTGCTTACCGAAAAAAACAACTCGGCCTTTTGATTATGAACATAAAAAAGCACAGAAAAAAATTTTTGTGCTTTGTGTCGAAAAATATCTGTTTTTCATATGTGAAACGGAAATATTAAAAGCAAAAATCCCTTGAAAAAAATCAAGGGATTTTTCGGCGACATCAATCTATGTCAACTGGCTGCGGAACTAGGATTCGAACCCAGACAAACAGAGTCAGAGTCTGTCGTGCTACCTTTACACAATTCCGCAATATTCTCAACGGAGAATAGTATATACTAAAGTCTTAAAAAAGTCAAGATAAATATTTCTGTTTTTAATGAAAAAATTCAATCAAATTTCAAAAAGCAATGATTTTTTACAAAAATGTTGACAATTTGACAAATAGATGATATAATTTCGCTGTTATTCAATGAAGCAGTCGGAAAAATTTGACCGGCTGTGGAGAATACTCCGGAGAATCTCTTATAAGGGTGCCGAAGGTGCAAGGCGTACTGCCGAATCTCTCAGGCAAAAGGACGGAATAAAACAATGTTGTCTGTCTGAATTTTTCGGAGCTGTCGTTTGACGGCTTATTTTATTTTAAGGAGGCTTCATTATGGAAGCAAAATTGCTCAATATAGTTAAGACAGTCAATTCGTATCTGTCCGACTATATTCTTATCGTCTTACTTATAGGAGTAGGACTGTTTTATACTTTTAAAACACGCTTTGTCCAAATTCGCTGTTTTAAAGAAGGTATTAAAAAAGTTTTCGGTGATCTTTCTCTCAAAGGCGGAAAAAACAAATCCGGGCTTTCATCGTTTCAGGCACTTGCAACTGCGGTTGCCGCTCAGGTAGGAACCGGTAACATTGTCGGTGCGTCCGGGGCAATTCTCACGGGCGGTCCCGGTGCTATTTTTTGGATGTGGATTATAGCATTTCTCGGAATGGCTACGATATACGCCGAAGCGGTTTTGGCTCAGGAAACCCGTGTGACCGATAAAAACGGAGAAATTCACGGTGGACCGGTATATTACATAAAAAGAGCGTTTACCGGAAAATTCGGAACTTTCCTTGCTACATTTTTCTCTGTTGCCACAGTCCTTGCACTCGGATTTATGGGAACTATGGTACAATCAAATTCGATCGCAGAATCCATCAATACCGCATTCGGCATTGAAGCGTGGATTGTAGGGCTTGTACTTGTTTTGGTTTCGGCATTTATTTTTCTCGGCGGAATACAGAGAATTGCTTCCGTTACCGAAAAAATGGTGCCGCTTATGGCGGGAATTTTTCTTCTCGGAGGTTTGGCGGTAATAATTGTTAACATTAAAGCCGTTCCGGCTACTTTTGCGATGATATTCAAGTATGCATTTACACCTCAGGCAATGATAGGAGGCGGTATAGGTGCCGCATTAAAGACAGCAATCAGTCAAGGTGCCAAAAGAGGTCTCTTTTCAAACGAGGCGGGCATGGGTTCAACTCCTCATGCTCATGCACAGGCAAATGTTGAAAAGCCGCACGATCAAGGTGTAGTTGCAATGATAGGTGTATTCATTGATACATTTGTTGTGCTCACAATGACGGCACTTGTTGTTATATCTTCCTTGTACGCAAAAGACGGTGCTTTGCTTAACGGTCTTGTCGGCGACGCTTATCAAAACGCCGTTTCCGGAGATGCCGCGATAATCGGAAAGTCAAATGCGATGCAGGTCGCTGTAACTAACTCTTTTCCGTCACTTGGAAATTTCGGTAATATATTTGTTGCAATATGTCTTTTCTTCTTTGCTTTTTCGACCATTATCGGCTGGAACTTCTTCGGGAAGCTTAATATTCAATGGCTTTTCAAAAACAAGAAATGGGCGGTTGTTTTATACTCCGTAATTGCAATAGGTTTTATATTCTTGGGAACTCTTTTGAAAAACGATTTTGTGTGGGAACTTACCGATTTCTTTAATTATCTCATGGTTCTTCCGAACGCAATTGCTTTGATTGCTCTTTCAAAAATAGTAAAAAATTCCGCTCTAAATGCCAAAAAAGACAAAAAAGTCAAAAAATAATTGATATAATCCCCTCGATACGAGGGGATTAATTAATTTATTTAATAGAGAGGAGAAAAAATAATGATTTATGTTACACTGTCAAATGGCGTAAAAATGCCACAACTCGGCTACGGAGTTTATCAAGTGACAAAAAACGAATGTAAGCGGTGCGTCACCGACGCATTGAATGTAGGATACCGTTTGATTGATACTGCACAAAGTTATTTTAATGAAGAAGAGGTTGGAGAAGCGATTTCCGAATCGGGTATTCCGAGAGAAGATATTTTTCTCACTTCTAAAGTATGGATAGGTAACTACGGTTATGAGGAGTGTAAAAAATCTTTGACGGAATCTATGGAAAAGCTACAGACGGAATATATTGATTTAATGCTTTTACATCAGCCTTTTTCCGACTATTACGGGGCATGGCGTGCATTGGAAGAATTTTACGAAAAAGGAAAATTAAGAGCTATCGGAATTTCCAACTTTTATCCTGATCGCATGGTAGATATATCTTCTTTTTCAAAAATCGTGCCCATGGTCAATCAAATAGAATTACACCCATATAATCAGCAATATGAATCTAAAAAATGGAATGAAAAATACGGATTGATTACTGAAGCGTGGGCACCTTTGGGAGAGGGAAGAAAAGGCATATTCGAAGCAAAGGAATTGATTGAAATTTCAGAAAAACACAAAAAAACCGTAGCACAGATTATCCTTCGCTGGCATTTGCAACGCAATGTCGTTGTTATACCGAAATCGACACATTTATCACGCATGAAAGAAAATTTTGATATTTTCGACTTCGAGTTGTCAGATGATGATATGATAAAAATTGCGGGTATGGATTTAAAAAGCAGTGCCTTTTCCTCACATTCGGATCCGCAAATGGTCGAGTGGTTTGTAAATATGGTTGATCAGAGAAAAAATCAAACAGACTGTACGAAAGAAAAAAAGAATTGGTGATGTAAAAGTTATGAGTAAAAAAATTTTGGTTTTATCGGGAAGTCCGAGAAATAAAGGAAATTCCGATATTTTGTGCGATGAATTTATTAAAGGTGCTATTGACGGCGGAAATGAAGTCGAGAAAATTCGTGTAAGTACAAAGACGGTTGCTCCTTGTCTGGCATGTTATCATTGTCGCGATAATGGCGGTAAGTGTGTACACAAAGACGATATGGCACAAATTTTGCAAAAAATGATAGATGCAGATGTTTTGGTGCTTGCAAGTCCGGTTTATTTTTATTCTATCGATGCACAGCTTAAAGCGGTTATCGATCGTACAGTTGCGAGATGGCTTGAGGTAAAAAATAAAGATTTTTATTATATTGTGACGATGGCAGATGAAGAGTTAACTTCGGCAGACACGACGCTTGCCTGTTTCCGAGGATATGCCGATTGTGTCGAAGGTGCAGTCGAAAAAGGCATTATAATAGGTAACGGCGTATATAATTCAGGAGAAATAGAGAAAAACACCGAGCTTTTGAACAAAGCTTATTTTATGGGGAAGAATTGTTGAATTTTTTAAATCTTCGTTTTTGCAAAATTTCGCAATTGTAAATCATCCTTATGCGAAAGTACCGCAATATTGACGCAAGCACAAAATTATTTTTAAAGGGAAATAATAATATACAAAAAAGCATTGCGGGACAAGTCTTTTGTCCTCAACTCTATGTTTGTATTTATATACCCCGCCGCAAAATGCTATTACAAGTATTTTTTTCTTCATGATAAAAAAATTCTCATTCGTTAATACGAATGAGAATTTTTTAATGTTATATTAAGCGTAAAATCCAATTAACCGAGTTTAGCTGAATTAACTTTGATACCGGGTCCCATTGTAGAAGCTACTACACAGCTCTTAACATACTGACCTTTAGCGGCAGCAGGTTTTGCTTTGATAATAGCACCCATTATGGCTTCAAAGTTTTCGGCAAGTTTTTCTGTTCCGAAGGATGCCTTACCAATAGGACAGTGAATGATGTTCGATTTGTCAAGACGGTATTCGACTTTACCTGCTTTGGCATCTGTAACAGCCTTCGCAACATCTGTTGTAACGGTTCCGGCTTTCGGGTTAGGCATAAGTCCTTTAGGACCGAGAACTTTACCCAAACGACCGATAACTCCCATCATGTCCGGTGTGGCAATGATGACATCATAATCAAACCAGTTCTCTGTTTGTATCTTCTGAACGAGATCCTCGGCACCTACATAATCGGAACCTGCAGCCTCGGCAGCTTTTGCAAAATCGCCTTTTGCAAAAACGAGTGTACGGACGGTCTTACCTGTACCGTTGGGAAGAACTACCGCACCTCTGACCTGCTGGTC
This sequence comes from uncultured Oscillospiraceae bacterium, assembly GCA_964558655.1. GTDB lineage: Bacteria > Bacillota > Clostridia > Oscillospirales > SIG627 > RGIG6353. The sequence goes on from CAZLEX010000022.1 coordinate 25,203, forward strand.
AGCGTGTCTCGAGTCAACACCGAGACGAACATGTATTTCAATTGTTTCATCAAATTTAGCTTTTGCGGTTTTGCAAACAAGCTCACAAGCCTCGTTTACATCATAAAGCTTTGCCTTTTCTACAAGCTTTGCACTTTCTTGATAATTTTTTCCTCTAAACATTGTTCCAACCCTCCCTTAGTCTTCAACTGTAACGCCCATGCTGCGTGCGGTACCGGCAATCATGCTGATTGCCGAATCAAGCGAAATAGCGTTAAGGTCGGGAAGTTTTTGTTCTGCAATTTTTTGAATCTGTTCACGGGTAAGTTTTGCAACTTTTGTTTTGTTGGGAACGCCCGAACCGGACTCGATACCGCAAGCTTTTTTGATAAGAACGGCTACCGGCGGAGTCTTTGTGATAAACGAGAAAGAGCGGTCTGCATAAACCGTAATAACAACGGGAATGATGAGTCCCATATCATTTTTCGTACGCTCGTTAAATTCCTTTGTGAAGCTGGGAATACTAAGACCGTACTGACCAAGTGCGGGACCTACAGGGGGACCGGGCATTGCCTTACCTGCGGGGATCTGTAACTTTACATATCCGATAATTTTCTTTGCCATTTTTAAATACACCTCCATGTGGTAATAAATTCGGGACTTTGTCCCTCCCACTGATTCCTGCACGGCTTTTGCCAATGGCTCGGACAAAAAGCTTAAAATACAGGATTTATTAAAGCATTAACGCGTTAATAACAAAAATCAGATTTTTTTAATGTCAGACGAGTCGAGCTCCAAAGCCGAATCACGCCCTGCCATATTGACAAGCAACTTGACTTTTTTCAAGTCTTCCGAAATTTCAAGCACTTTTCCGGAAGAAATAATTCCGGCAAAAGGACCGCCTGTTATTTCAACTGTGTCTCCGACAACGAAATCAAGAGACTTTGTACCGGTTTCAACACCGAGTGCTTCCACTTCTTCATCAAGCAGAACGACCGGTTCGGAACCGGGACCGACAAAACCTGTTACACCGGTAGTATTGCGTACCACATGCCAACTTTCATCGTTCATTTTCATTTTAACAAGGACATAACTCGGAAAGAGTTTATGCTCTTCTTTTTTTCCGTCTTCGGTTTCCACAACCTCGACAGGAACTCGAATCGCCTCAATGAGATGACCGAGATTACGGTTCTCGACTATCTTTTCAAGATTTGCTGCAACTTTGTTTTCATATCCCGAATAGGTATGAACCACATACCAATGCGGAGTGTTGTTTTCCTGAAGCATTACGCCCTCCGTTATTTAGCGAAAAGCTTGACTATGAGATCAAGCAACGCTTTGAAACCGATGTCAAGACCGAGAATAATCGCTGCGGATACGGCTACATATAGTGTCGCAACAACAGTATTCTTAATGACATCTTTCTTCGGAGTCCAGACAATGTTTTTCATTTCGCGCTTGCAATCTTTGAAAAAGCCGAAAATTTTGTTGGATTTTTTTTCTTCTGCCATGTCAATCCCTCCTGAAATTTAGTGATTGTAACTTACTTTGTTTCTCTGTGAAGAGTATGTTTTCGGCAGAAACGGCAGAACTTTTTCATTTCAAGTCTGTCAGGGTCATTTTTCTTATTCTTGACCGTATCATAGTTTCTTTGCTTGCATTCACTGCAGGCGAGTGTGATTTTTACTCTCATATCGGCACCTCCGTTATTATTTGCGAAAAATCGCGCCTCCCTCTTGACGAATTTGCACAATTCACCCATAGAGGTAGTAGTATAATATCACAATTTTTATTGAATGTCAAGTTTTTTTGCCTTTATTTGAAAAAAATTATAAATTACGATATATTTTTTGTAAAAAGCACTTGACTTTTTGAAAATCCTATGATATCATATACAAGCGTCGGAGACGGACGCACTGGCAAATGGCGGAATAGCTCAGTTGGCTAGAGCA
>CAZLEX010000023.1:0-26772 GCA_964558655.1 uncultured Oscillospiraceae bacterium
TGCCTTGTGACATTATCTTGGAGCGTGATGTGCCTGTCAAATTACGGGACGGTGTGACCATCTATACCGACTAATTCAATACCAAATTACAGTAGCACACTTCGCTTCGAGGTGTGCTATTGCTTTTTACTTACCAAAATGAATCCCCTTTTCATCTTGTGGATACGCACTCTCGGAACAGCGGACTTGTCGCTGTTCCGAGAGTGCGTATCAATTTTTCGGAGGTTTTATATGGCAGAAAATAACAAGCCTACGCCGATAAAACCTTTAAATCATGCATTGTTTGGATTTCAAAAAAGGTTTTAACTGTAGTTGAACACAACAGGCAAGTTAAAGTCATATGAAATCAAAAGAGCCGAACTTTTCGTGTTCGGCTCTTTTTTTATGCTAAAATAGGCTGAGTTTGTATCCCTTTCAATGCGTCGTCGAGAGTTTTTTCAATCAAATCGAAATGTGCTATAACAGACCGATGTTTACTGTCGGGACTGTCCTGAGAAAACGGTACGAAAAATACATTTTTCGTATTCATTAAAACCCCTATATTCTTTAAATTCGACGAAAGTGCATCGTTCGAAGAAACAGCCAAAACCAAAGGCCGTTCGTTTCTCAAATGTGCCTTTGCCGCCATAGTAACCACAGAATCCGTAATACCGTTGGAAAGTTTTGCCAAAGTGTTTCCCGTACAAGGTGCAATAACCATTGCATCAAAGAGTTTACCGGGACCTATGGGTTCGGCTTCAACGATACTTTTTATCAAATCGTTTGAAGTTATAAGAGCAAGACGCGATAATATATCTTCTCTTGTCATGAAACGCGTATCGGAAGCAATAATGCTTTCCGAAACAATAGGAATGATTTCGTATTTCTCCTGACACAAATTCGCAAGAATCTCAAAAACACGGTCAAGAGTACAAAAAGAGCCTGTAAGAGCAAATCCCAAACGGATTTTATCCATGTTAGTCTCCTTAAAAGTTCTATTCGAGATGTTTTAAAATTGCCTTTTCAAGTACCGCGGCAGCTGATGACGGTGAATATTTTCCGGGAAGAGCCGTAGCATGTTCCCCTTTCAGCCCGAGTAATTTAACACCCGCCCAATCCACATTATTGTTACCGCTTGCCAAATCAAGCACAATCGCACGGCTGTCAAGAGATGAAAGCGTATCACGCGGTATGACATGATGAAGAGGGATAGTGTTAATGATTGCCGAAAACGAATCGATATCCTGCCTCTGCCATAAATGAGAAGAGGCTATGCCTCGTGCATCGAGTGCATCAAGCTCTTTTTTATTCGATGTAAAAACTTTTACCGACGCACCGTGTGCCAAAAGCATTTGTGTAAATCTCGATCCTATTCTCCCGTATCCGAAAATCGCACACCGCATAGCATACAGTGATGTTTCGGTAGATGAAATAAGAAGAGCAAGTGCGGCTTCTGCGGTAAGCCGTGCATTTTCAAGGCAAAATTCTTCGTCTGACATAATATCGATGTGTGTGATATTCTTTTTTGCCATAAGCCGTAAAGTCTCGCTGCCAAGAGCCGTTCCGAATGTCAAACAATTTTCAGGTAAAGCCACAATCAATCTTAATGCACTTTGCTCTGTGATTGAAAAAGGCAATATAAACACTGAGTTTCCATCCGTTTTTAAATTGTGTTCGTTTGCCGGCATCAAAGTTGTAAGGTACTTTTTTTCAAGGCGTTCCTTGAGACGCACCATTCTTTTGTCAAGCAGTGCAGTCTCAGGAGTTATTATTATAAAACGGTAGTCCATAATTTCAACCCCTCCACTGAAATATTATGCCGTTAAAATGCTTTTGACAAAAAAGATATAAAAAATAAAATACGCTCGGAAACTTTTCCGAGCGTATTTTTTAAACATTGCCTGTTTATTTCGTATCTTTGCGTGTTTTGAATTTTTCGGTAAGCTCCGTTGCACTTGTAACAAGCCCTGCCAGCGACTGTATTTCGGACGGAATAATAATTTTGGTAGAATCGCTTTGTGCGATTTTTTCAAGAGCTTCCAAGCTCTTAATTGCAATAACACCGTCACTCGGAGAAGAAGCGTTTATCATACGAATACCGTTCGCATATGCCTCCTGCACTTTTAAAATAGCCTCAGCTTCTCCTTCGGCTAAACGGATTCGAGCTTCTTTTTCAGCTTCGGCTTTAAGTATCGCAGACTGTTTATCGGCTTCGGCTTTTAAAATTGCAGACTCTTTCTGTCCCTCTGCCACGAGAATCGCAGAATGTTTTTCGCCTTCGGCAATAAGAATTGCTTCGCGGCGTTCGCGTTCAGCCTTCATTTGCTTTTCCATTGCATCTTGAATTTCTTTCGGCGGCATGATATTTCTCAGTTCGATTCGGTTTATTTTTATTCCCCACGGATCCGTCGCTTCATCAAGAATGACTCTCATTTTCGTATTAATTACATCGCGTGAGGTAAGTGTTTCGTCAAGTTCAAGCTCACCTATTATATTACGCAGCGTCGTTGCGGTAAGATTTTCAATTGCCGCCATCGGACTTGCCACACCGTAAGCAAAAAGTTTACAGTCCGTAATCTGATAAAAAACGACTGTATCTATTTGCATTTTTACATTATCTTTCGTTATAACCGGCTGAGGCGGAAAGTCGGCAACCTGTTCCATCAAACTTACTTTTTTCGCTACATTGTCTATAAACGGTAATTTAAAATGTATCCCCGTTGCCCATGTTGCATGATATGCTCCGAGCCTTTCCACTACAAAAGCAGCTGCCTGCGGTACAATTTTTACACATGAAATAATAAAAACTATTACTATTGCAAGAATTATTAAAATTGCTGTCATTACAAATTCTCCTCTTCGTTATTGTTTTTTTCACACATTAGTTTAACTCCGCTTACCGCCTTTATTACAACTATTTCTCCGGCGGATATTTTAGCGGAATCGGCAAAATTTCTCGCACTCCAAATTTTACCCTCAATTTTTACAGCACCGTTTTCACCGATGTTATCTATTTCTTCAACAACTATCGCACGCTTCCCGATAAGAGCATCTACATTCGTAAGTTCTTTCGGAGCCGACTTGAGTAATTTTTCAAACAGCGGTTTTGTAGTCAAAAGCAAAATAAGTCCGGAGACAACAAAAGAAATAATTTGCCACCCGAGCGACAGATTCAATGCTTCAAAAATAAGTGCTATGAGAGATGCCGGAATAAACCATATGGTAACAAGAGCGGTAGTAGCGGCTTCAATCACAATGCAAACAATCAAAACGATTATCCAAATCGACATAAAATCAATCCCACCTTCCTTCAAATTTACAACCGGCTCAATTCAAAAATGTCTGAAGCAATTGCAATTTTTTCGAATCGGTTTCGTTTTCAGCGGCAAATCCGGCAATATCTTCGGCACTTCTTTCGAGTGTGTCGAAATAAATGATATGTTGTGTAGAATCCGACAATTCAACAAGTGCAAACGGTCTGAATGTATATTTTTCCGTATTTGAAGAAATATCAAAATCTTTTGTTATAAAGACTTCACCGTTGTTTTTAACAAAATCGCATACTACTGCCGATTGAACAAAATGATTCAATTCTCCGCTAAGCTCAGTTGTCTTTACTACAAGCATTCCCGGTTTTACCTTTACTCCGTCCGCAATATCACATTTTGCGGCAAACCGAATTGCCGGCGAATTATTTATCCTCAAAGACGCACCCATATTTTTAATTTCGATTTTCGGAAGATTCACGAGAAAAGACTCATCCGATAATGTCACGGCACAATTTTCGGTAACCTCGTTTATATCAAAATCATAGATGTAATTCTCGAGAAGTTCTATCCTTTCAAGAGTAACGGTATCTGAAACAACGGTAAAAGAAAATGTTATTTTGATATCATTTCTTCCCGGATTTTGTGTACTGTCATCAACAATTGCCATCTTAATTTTATCACGACTCACATTCGGAGACCACAAGCTCCATGAATCGTCAAGTCCGACAACGGAAACATCGTTATTAAATTTAACGCCGTCTGTATATCCGATAATTAACTCTGCACTTGAAAGACCTGTACTGCCAATGTTTTTGTATTCTATCTCACATTCAACCGTATCACCGCATTTTGAAAAATCCGAGCCTTTTACCGTAAACGAAAATTCGGCAAAAGGTTCTTCGGCGTTCGCAGAAAACATAAAAAGCCCGAACAAAACCGACAAAAGCAAAATTGTTTTTTTCACTTTGTACTCTCCTTCTCCACATTTGATTTATATTAAACTTTTTCACCGAAAAGTTTGAGTGCTTCGCGAGCCGCCGCCTGTTCTGCCGCCTGCTTGCTCCTTCCTTTTCCCTGCCCGACCGTATTTGAATTAATCATGGCATTGACGAAAAATGTTTTATCGTGGTCAGGACCTTCTTCCCTTACAAGCCGATATTCCAAAATATCGCCTTTTGAATTTTGAACAATTTGTTGAAGTTCTCCTTTATAGTTAACAATAAGACCGTTTTCTTTAGTGGAAAGCATCTCCTCAATTCTTCCCATACATGCTCTCATTATCAGCGGTTTCACAGTCTCTTTGACATACCCGCTGTCGATAAATACAGCCGCAAAAAGAGCTTCCGTTGCATCTGCAAGAATTGATTTTCTGTCCCTGCCGTTATTTCTTTCTTCACCGTTACCCAAAAGAAGATATTTTCCCAAATCAATACTTTTTGCGAAACTGTAAAGTGCATCTTCACAAACAGCAAAAGAACGCAATTTCGTAAGTTCGCCCTCCGGAAAATCTTTAAGTGTTGTGAAAATATACTCCGAAACAATAAGAGAAAGCACAGAATCGCCCAAAAACTCAAGCCGTTCATTTGAAGGTACCGCGACTTTTTGAGATTTCTTTTCGTATGAATAGGAAGAATGAGTCATAGCAACCCAAAGATATCTTTCGTTCGTGAAAATATAACCTATTTCTTTCTGAAGCAATTTGCAATTTTCCGTAAATTCGACAGGGTATGCACTTCTTTCGCTTTTACGGCATTTTTCAATTTTCTGTTTCTCTGACATTTTTTCTCCACATTTGTGCCTTTTCGGCAATTTCTTCGATTATACCTGTTTCGGCAATTGTTACTGCCTGACGGCAGGCTGAAAAAAGAGCTTTTTCACCCGAATTTCCGTGTGCTTTTATAACGGGGCGGGATACGCCAAGCAGAGGTGCTCCGCCATATTCGGTATAATCCATGCTTTTTTTAAGATTTTTTGCTTCTTTGGAAATAAACAAAGCTCCTATTTTTGTCCGAGCATTTTTGAAAAGTATGCTCTTGAGCGTAGAAGACATAAATTTCCCAAAACCTTCGGCGGCTTTCAATATTATGTTACCTGTATACCCATCTGCAACAATGACATCGCAACTGTCCTCGACAATATCCCGTCCTTCTATATTTCCGATAAAATTGACATCTTCGCTTTTTGAAAGAAGATCGTATGTATCTCTTATAAGTGCCCGACCTTTCGTTGGCTCTGTACCGTTATTTAAAAGTGCAACTCGCGGCTTCTCAATACCCAGCATCTTTTTTATATAAATTTCACCCATAACTGCCGACTGGTACATAGTTTTTGAATCCGGTTCGACATTCGCACCGGAATCTATCAAAAGTTTAGGCGTACCGAGAGGCAGGAGAGTTGCTATACACGCCGATTTCACGCCTTTTATCCGCCTGAGTATCAATGACGATCCGGCAACAAGTGCCCCCGTATTTCCCGTTGAAATGAATGCGTCTCCCTCTCCGTCGCGAAGAAGTGTAAGTCCGACGCTCATCGAAGAATTTTTTTTAGACTTAATCACTACCAAATAGTCATCGTTCATCGTCACAACACTGTCTGCGTTTACAATTTTTACATCTTCGGAATTTTCACCGATTTCGGATATGGATTTGAGAATATCTTCTTCACGCCCCGTAAGCGTAATGTCAACATTGAGTTCTCTCAACGCTTTATATGCACCTCTGACAGCCTCAATCGGAGCGGCATCACCGCTCATAACATCAATTATCAGTCTCATTAAAATACTCCTCTTTTATTTCGTCAATACATTTCAAAGCACGGCTTGAAATTGCGGAATTTCTTGCACTCTTTCCGCCTTTTACACGCATTTCAAGCGGCTTTATAATTCCGAAATTCACATTCATAGGCTGAAATTTCGTAACGGTTTTATCCGATACATAAAGTGCCAATGCTCCCATTGCCGTCCTACCGTCAGGTTCAACAAACTTTTTACCGAGAGCAAGACGCGATGCGTTGATACCTGCCAAAAGCCCGGAACTCGCAGATTCCAAATATCCTTCCACACCTGTCATTTGACCGGCAAAAAATATATTTTTACAGGAATTTAGCTGATAAAAACGGTTTAAAAGTTTAGGCGAATTAATAAATGTATTGCGGTGCATAACACCATATCTCAAAAATACGGCATTTTTGAGTGCCGGAATGAGTCCGAAAACCCGCCTTTGTTCACCAAAAGTCAAATGCGTTTGAAAACCGACCATATTGTACATTGTACCCGAAGCGTTATCCTGCCTCAACTGTACTACAGCATAGGGTTCCTCTCCTGTACGCGGATTGGGAAGCCCCACAGGTTTAAGCGGTCCGAACAGCAAAGTATCATGCCCTCTCCCCGCCATGACTTCAACAGGCATACAACCTTCAAAAATTTTGGGGTTGTTTTCTTCAAATCCGTGAAGTGACGCAGTTTCGGCACTTACTAATTCTCGCCAGAAAATGTCGTATTCCTCACGCGACATAGGACAATTTATATATGCCGCCTCTCCTTTTCCGTACCTCGAAGCAATATATGCCGAAGAAAAATCAACGGAACTTCTGTCAACGATCGGAGCCGCCGCATCATAAAAAGACAAAGAGGTCTCCGAGAGATATTCGGACAAAAACTCAGCCATTCCTCCGTCCGTCAAAGGACCTGTTGCAATAACGGTAATTTCAGAAGGATTAATTTCCGTAATTTCTTCATTTATCACTTCAATGAGAGGGTGAGATGAAATTTTATCGGTAATGTACGACGAAAATTTTTCTCTGTCCACGGCAAGACAGCCTCCGGCGGGAACACGGGTAGCATATGCAGCCTCCATAACAAGACTTTTCATTGCACTCATTTCTGCCTTTAAAAGTCCAACTGCATTTTCAAGGCTGTCGGAACGGAGAGAATTTGAACAAACAAGTTCTGCCATAAAATGTGAAGTATGTGCCGGAGAAAACCTGTGAGGTTTCATTTCATAAAGTTTAACGGCAACTCCGGACTCGGCCGCCTGCCATGCCGCCTCGACACCCGCAAGTCCGGCTCCTATTATTTTTATTGTCGGAATATTCATTTTTTCTCCTGCACGTTTTTTTTGTTTGACGGGCAAGAACGGTTGGAACAAACAGGCAAATCACCGTCTTTTTTAATTACCATAAATCCTTCGGTACAATGAGAACATCTTTCTCCGGTAGGCATATACCATGTGGAAAAATCGCACTTCGGATAATTTTCGCAACCGTAAAAAGACCGTCTTCCCGCACGCTTCAAAACAACTTTTCCGGAACATTTCGGACAAACAATTCCGGTATCCTGCAAAATCTGCTTTGTATACTTGCATTTAGGATAATTTTCACAGGCATAAAACTCTCCGAAACGCCCCTGCCTTTTTACTATACCGGAACCACATTCGGGACAAACCATACCCTCAACCCGCAAAGGCTGTTTATTCTCAACAACTTTCCCGGAGGAATCCAAAGGCTTGGTATTTTTACATTCAGGATAATTCGGGCAAGCGGCAAACTGACCGAAACGACCGCGTTTTACTATCATTTTTGCTCCGCATTTTTCACAAATAATATCAAGTTCTTTCTGGGTTGTCTTAGCCTCTACTTTTTCGGCTTCCTTTTCAGCTTTTTCAAGTAACCCGGCAAACTTTTCGTAAAAGTCGGAAATGACTTTCTTATACTCAAGTTTACCGTCGGCAATTTGGTCAAGCTCCGTTTCCAAATTCGCCGTAAATTTATAGTCGATTATAGCGGAAAAATATTCGGACATTATCTCGGTTATGATACGCCCGAGATTTGTAGGCTTGAAAAATTTTCCGTCACGCTCTATATACTCCCTCGAAAGAATGGTAGTTATCGTGGGAGTATATGTGCTGGGGCGTCCGATGCCTTTTTCTTCAAGAACTTTTATAAGTGTAGCCTCATTATATCTTTGAGGCGGCTGAGAAAACTTTTGCGTCGGTATCGTTTCCGTAAGCTTTAACGGCTCATTTTCCGAAAGCTTCGGAAATTTTATGTTTTCCTCATCATCGTCTTCGGTCGAAATGTTGTAAACACACATAAATCCGTCAAATTTGAGGTTTTCGCCGCGATTCTTAAAAATAAAAGTATCCTTATCGGTTACTGCCTTTGCCTCAACCGCAAGTGTGTCATAATGTGCACATTCCATCTGGCTTGCAACAAATCTGCACCATATTAAACGGTAAAGCTTATATTGATCCGCTGTAAGATATTCTTTTATACTTTCCGGAGTGCGTGTAACATCGGAAGGGCGAATGGCTTCATGAGCATCTTGTGCTCCGTTTTTTGTTTTATAAATTCTTCTTGTTTTCGGATAATACTTTTCTCCCCATTTTTCCTTAATAAAAGCACAGGCAGTATCGGCGGCATCATCGGATATACGAACCGAATCCGTACGCATATAGGTAATAAGACCGTGTTCTCCGTGTTTGCCCAGAGAAATACCTTCATACAGCTCCTGAGCAATACGCATTGTCTTCTTTGATTGAAAATTAAGCTTTTTGTTTGCCTCCTGTTGAAGCTGAGATGTAGTAAACGGAGGTGCGGGAACTTTCTTTTTGGAACCGCTTTTTATACTGCTGACACTGCAAATTGCACCATCAAGGCGTGAAAGAATTTCGGATGCCTCTTCACCGTTTTTTATATTTATTTTTCCGTTTTGATCGGAAGCAAGCCTAAGCTTGAAAACATGGTTTTCGGAAGTTTTAAACATACCGTCAACCGTCCACGATTCCTCCGATATAAAATTTTCAATTTCTTTTTCGCGATCGACAACAAGCTTTGTTGCAACCGACTGAACTCTTCCCGCAGAAAGTCCGTTGCGAACTTTTTTCCAGAGAAGCGGACTTATTTTATATCCGACTATTCTGTCAATCAAACGGCGTGTTTGCTGGGAATCCACAAGGTCCATATTAATTTTTGAAGGGTGCATTACGGCTTCTTTAACGATTTTTTTAGTAACTTCATTGAAAGAAATTCTCGCCGTTTTTTCTTCATCAAGTCCCAAAGCAGTGGCAAGATGCCATGATATCGCCTCGCCTTCACGGTCGGGGTCGGTCGCAAGATAAACCATATCGGCATTCTTTGCTTCCTTTTTCAGCAAGTTTATTAATTCCGCTTTCCCGCGAATATTTATATATTTCGGTGTAAAATCATTCTCCATATCAATCCCCAAAGTACTTTTCGGAAGGTCTCTTATGTGTCCTTTGCAAGCGAGTACTTTATAATTCTGTCCGAGATACCCCTGTACAGTACTTGCTTTTGAGGGGGACTCGACTATAACTAATTTTGACATATCTTCTCCTTGTCTGTTTGTATATTATTTCAATTTGTATCTGTTTCCCGGAAGAGCAACTATATCTCCTTCAATTTCCATTTCCGAAACAGCACAAAGTATATCGCTTATGCAATATCCGCCTTTGCTCATCATATCGGGCATATCCTGCCCTCCTACAATACATTCGGCAATATATTTTTTTATACCGGACGAATATTCTTTTAACCGTTCCTTCGACTCACACCGTCTCTCCTTTTCAAACATAAGATTCTCTCTCTCAACAGTGCTTTTTTTTAAAACCGGAGCCACTCCCGAAAAAGAGATCGTCTCTTTCGAATTGACATAAACCAAAGCTCCTTCTTCCAAAAGTTCCCTGCATCCCGAAAAACTGTTCCCATCGGAATTGCGGACAAAAACCGGTATTCCGTAACGAGACGCACAGTGTGCCGTAATAATAGCACCGCTACCGACAGGTGCTTGCGGAATTACAACTTGATTGGAAAGAGCGGCAATAATTCTGTTCCTTGAAGCGAAAAAACGGGCATTGGTTTTCGGAGGATACTCGGAAAGCAGCAAACCCGTTGAAGAAACATACGAAAATCTTGAATAATTCCGTGCGGGATAGCTCTTATCTATATCGCACCCCAATACAACAATACAAGGTGCATTTTTTTCAAACGAAGCGTCAATGGCAACCGTATCGGTTCCAAGTGCTCCGCCCGTAACCAATACGGCGTTTTCACCTATTAAATCGAGAGCAATTTTTTTTGAAAATTCTTCTCCCTCAAAAGTTGTGCTTCTTGTGCCGACAAATCCCACTTTAAGCGAATAATTTAAAAGTGCAAGATCGCCTTTGGCGTAAAGTATCAACGGATAATCCGGATACTGTAACATTTTTTGAGGGTATTGCGAATCGGTATAACAAATCGGAAAAATTCCGCTGTATTCGCAATATTTTTCAAGTTTTTCAAAAAAACCGATATCTTTTTTTTCAAGCTTTTTAACTTGTGACGAAGAAAATCCCGCCTTTATGAGTTCTTCTGTGCTCATGCTGTAAATTTGCTGTGCGCTGAATTTACGAAGATGATTTTTTATGCTCGGCAAAAAATCCGTCCTCACGGACAGCCACATGAGATAAACAAGTTCCTCCTTGTTACTCATTTTTTCCTCTTTCTGAACGCATCATACAAAATTATCGATGCTGCGACCGAAGCATTTAAGCTCTCTACCTGCTCTATTGGAATTATAACACGACTTAAACTTTTGTCAAGTGCTTCACGGGAAAGTCCGTGCCCTTCATTACCTATCATTATGCAAGCGTGTGAAGTATCGACATCGGCAATATCTATCGCATCATCGTCCAAAGAAGCCGCATAAAGACTGTATCCGTTCAAATACGCAAAGGCATCGGACAAAGAATCGAATGCACGAAACGGCACTCTGAATAAAGCCCCCATTGTTGCCCTTACTGTTTTCGGAGAAAAAATATCGCAAGAATCCACCGCAACAATCTCCCTTGCTCCGAAAGCGGCGGCAGAACGAAGTATCGTTCCGAGATTTCCGGGATCCCTTATCCCTTCCAACAACAAAATGCAGGAATCCTTCGTACATTCAATTTTAAACTTTTCAAAAACACAAAAAATTCCTTCCGGAGCACTTTGTGCACTTATCTTTTCATAAACACTGTCCGGAACGGAATACACCCGAACTGTCTGTTTGAAACAAAGATGTTCCCGGCAATTTTCAGGAAAAGAATCGGACAGGAAAACCTCGCACGGATCAAATCCGGCGTCTTGTGCTTCTTTATACAAAATCATTCCTTCCGTAAAGAACAAATTATATTCTTTCCTGCCTTTAGGCGAAGAAAGGCTAAGTGCCCGTTTTATTACTTCATTTTGGCGAGATGTTATTCTTATTGTATCCATTACGCTCTAACCCCCTGAAAGCTATTGCGTCTTTCAAATTCTTTGTCTATTTCATCAAGAAATCCGAACTTTTTTAAACTCCAAAGCGGAGAAAGCAAAAGATCTGCTTTCCCGTCTCCCGTAAGACGCTCCAAAACAACCTCCTGCGGTACACTCTCTATTTGATCGCACAGCAGTTTTACATATTCATCTCTGTCAAAGCAAGTCAAAAGTCCGTCACGCCACATTTTTTCAACACCCGATCCCTTTTCAACATACAACAAATGAAGTTTCATGGCAAATGGCCTCAAAGCCCCGACCGTCGCAACACTTTCTTTCATCTGTTCAATACTCTCACCGGGAAGTCCGTTAATGAGGTGTACAGTGGTTTTTATTCCTCTCGATTTCAGTCTTTCAAAAGCTGAAAGAAAATCTTCATATGTATGACCGCGGTTTATAATTTCGAGAGTTTTGTTAAAAATACTCTGCAATCCTATTTCAACGGTGAGATATGTGTCATGAGACAACTTTTCCAGCAAGTCAAGAGTATTATCCTCTATGCAGTCCGGCCTTGTTGAAATCGTAAGCCCCACAACACCGTCAAAAGAAAGAACCTCACGGTAAATTTTTTCCAAAACATCTGTCGGAGCGTAAGTGTTGGTATGCGTCTGCAAATACACAATAAATCCGTCGGTATACCATTTCTTCAAAAGCAAATCACGGTTTTGACAAAACTGTTCGTACATTGGGCGATCGGAATTCGGACCTGAGCCGTCAAGGCAAAAAATACAACCGCCGCAAGAAATTTTCCCGTCTATGTTAGGACAGGAAAAGCCGGCATCAACCGGAACCTTTATAATTTTTTTTCCGAAAGTTTTTTTTAAGTGATAATTCTGTGTATGATAACGCTTATTGTCACATGAATAAATAAAACCGTTTTGTACCATACTTCACCGACCTCCGTGTTTTATCTTCAATAATAATATAAGCGTTCATCTTTGTCAATACAAAATTCTTTAATTTTTTTGATTGAGCATAATTTTTTTGAATTTGAGAATACTAAAAAAACAGAATTTTCGAAAGGATAAATCAAGATGATAAAAGGTTGCAGCAAAAGAGTTATAGTTGTGAAGCACCCCGATAACGACGCCTTCGAAGAAGCATATTTTATTGTAAAAGAGGGTAGATATCAAAAGAAAAGCGATGCAAAATCTCTTATCGGCGAAGCTGACAGAATAATCAACCGAGACAAAAAAATTGAAAATTTCAAAAAAGAAAATACTTTTTCTGTCCGTATTTCAAATGTTTTGTTTTTTCTCGCCGGAAGTATTTTTTCTTTCGCTCTGTTCTATATTTTAACAATCCTTTAAAATGCACTTTTGAATGAAGAAAAATCTTGCTTTTTTTTGAAAAAAGTTATATAATGAGTTATATTTATCACATTATGCAAATTTTATCGAAAGGAGGCGGAAAAATGTTCTTAAAAAGTCTGACAATGCACGGTTTTAAATCTTTTCCCGACAAGACAGTTATATCTTTTAACAGAGGAATTACCGCCATTGTCGGTCCCAACGGCAGCGGTAAATCGAATATATCGGACGCTGTTCGGTGGGTTCTCGGAGAAATGTCACCGAAAAGTCTTAGAGGCTCAAAAATGGAAGATGTCATATTCAACGGGACATCAAAGAGAAAAAGTGCGGGATATGCGGAAGTTATAATGACTCTCGACAACACAGACAGAAAAAGCTCATACAATGCAGACGAAATCGATGTATGCCGTAGGCTGTACAGAACGGGTGAAAGCGAATATTACATAAACAACAAACAAGTCCGCCTAAAAGATGTGGTGGATATATTCCTGAACACCGGAATCGGCCGTGAGGGTTACTCCGTAATAGGTCAAGGAAAAATTGCAGATGTTATCAGCCGCAAAAACGACGAACGGCGAGGTATTTTTGAAGAAGCCGCAGGAATATCTAAACTGCGGTATCAAAAGAAGGAAGCTGTCTCAAAGCTTGAGAAGGTCGGACTTAACCTTGAAAGAATAGGAGATATTCTTACGGAAGTCGAAAACCGTTTGCCGACTCTCAAACGGCAGAGCGAAAAAGCGGAAAAATACACGGTTTTAAAAAAAGAGCGTACCGAGCTTGAGGTGTCGAGTTTTGCACGGCGAATAAGTATTATTGATAAAGAAAAAGAAAAAAACGCCGAAAATCTTGCTCTGGAAGAAGAAAAACTCGCCAAAGCAGAATCCGATTTGGAAAAATCGGATCGTCTGATTGACGAAAATTATATCGAAACCGGAAAGCAAAAGGCTCAGGAGAGCCGTTTGCGTACAGAACGGGAAAGTTTAATATCTTCTCTGTCCGAAAACGCAAGTGCCCTTTCCGTACTCAAAAACGATACAGAACATTTTGAAACAACCAAAGCGGAAATCGATATTTCGATAAATGAGAACCTCGAAAAGATAAAATCTTTGGAAATCGAAGAAAAACTACTTACGGAAAATCTCGAAATAACAGAAAAAAAGATTGGTGAAAACTCAGAAGAAATCCAAAAAATTTCGGAAACCGTTCAAACTTTAAAAGAAAAAATCGCAGGATTCAAAGAAAGTGTCGGAAAACTTGATGAAGAACGGGAAAAAATTTCCGCACGCCGTTCCGAAAACGAGCTAATTCTCAAAGAAGGCGAAAGTTACAACGCCGTCCGCCGCGAACGGCTCGATGCTGTAAAACTTCAAAAGCAATCACTGGAAACAACGCTGGAAAAAGCCGTTGAAGAAAAAAATATTTTAGTAAAAGAATCGTCTCAAAAATCAGAGCAAAGCGAAAAGCTCAAGGAAAAGCTAAAAAAAAGCCAATCAAAGCTTGACGAGCTTGAGGAAGAATGTGAAAAACTTTCGGAAAACAAGCAAAAGCTCCGCTTAAAATTTCTCGAAATCAATCAAAGGCGTGAAACTCTCGAAAGAATGGAACGCCTTCTTGAAGGTTTTTCCGGAAGTGTAAAAGCCGTAATGTCGGCATCGCATGACAATAAACTTCGCGGTATTCACGGACCTGTTTCAAAACTTATCGTGACCGATTCGGAATACATTACAGCTATCGAAACCTGTCTCGGCGCAGCGATGCAAAATATTGTCGTTGAAGACGAAGAAGCGGCAAAATCAGCTATTGCATATCTGAAACGCACAAATTCGGGAAGAGCCACATTTCTCCCACTGTCGACAATTAAAGGATCGGTTGCAGATGTATCGGCGGTAAAAAACAAATCCGGTTTTATCGCAGTAGCGTCAGATATTGTTCGATGCGACGAAAAATACCGCATGATATTAACACAGTTGCTCGGACGCACCGTTGTGTGCGACAACATTGATTCCGCAACGGCGATTGCAAGAGCCATGAATTTTAAAACCCGTGTCATTACGCTGGACGGACAGCTTATAAATGCGGGTGGTTCGTTTACGGGAGGACAGACTCTTAAATCAAGTGCGATTCTTACAAGGCGTGCCGATATCGAAGAATTGGAACGAGAAAGCCGAACGGTTGAAGAACAAATAAACAAAATCAATCTCTCTGTTTGTGCAAAGCAAAAAGAAAAATCCTCAACCGAATCCGTATTTCTTGAGGAAGAAAGAGAGAGCGAACTTCTCGTTCGCAGACTTTTTGAGCTTGAAAAAAACATTTATGTTTGCGACGAAAGAATCGCTCAAGTTACCGAAAACCTTAAACTCGCATCGGAAGAATACGAAAATCTTTCCCATACGGAAAATATTACTCGCGATTCGATGAGTGAATTTGAAGTCAAAAGAGAAAATATAGAGAAAGAATATCAATCGGTAGTTTTAAAGAAAAGCGAAATCGAACAAACGATAGCCAATCAAGAAAAAGTGCTCGTTGAACTCGGAGAAAAAATAACATCTCTGAATACCGTGCGTACCGAATTTGAAATCGAAAGTGCTTCATCCGAAGAAAAACGCGACGGTATCGGTAATATGAAAAAAGCACTTAAAGAAACCGTTATTTCTTTGAAAACAAGACTTGAAGAATTGAGCGAAAGAAGAAACGGTGCCGAAGAAAAAATTGCCGATATTATGGTTGAAAGGGCAAATATTGAGCGAAATCTTGAGCAAAAAGACGCACAAATTTCCGAATGTGTTAAAAAAATAAATGTTTTGGAAACACAGTCGCTTGAAATTCGCTCAAATCAAAAAAATTTCACGGAACAAAAAGAAACAGCTTTCCGCCTTGCCACACAGCTCAAATCAAAGCTCGAAGAATCCGAAAACGAAAAGCAGTCCATACTCACGCGTCTTGCGGAAGATTATGACATGGACTTTGATGCGGCACTTATCTTTGCGGCAAGTTCTCATTCCGATCATACGCTTTCAAAAGAAGAAAAAGAAGAACGGCTTTCATATTTGCGTTCCGAAATGAAAAAACTGGGAAGTGTCAGCATAGAATCAATAGAAGAATATCGCGAAACAAAAGAAAGATACGATTTCCTTAAATCGCAATATGACGACGCATTCAACGCAAAAAACACTCTTGAAAAAATGATAGTACAGTTAGATACTTCCATGCGTGAAAAATTTTCTGAAAGTCTGACAAAAATTCAGAAAGCATTCAAAGAAACTTTCGTAGAGCTTTTCGGCGGAGGAAGTGCCGAAATCACGGTTTCGGGAGATGATATTCTTGAATGTTCAATCGACATAAATGTGCAGCCTCCGGGAAAAATCATAAAAAGTCTGTCTCTTCTTTCAGGCGGAGAACAAAGTATTGTTGCAATTGCACTTTATCTTGCAATTCTGAAAGTATCACCTTCTCCGTTTTGCATTTTCGATGAAATAGAGGCAGCTCTTGATGATGCGAATGTCGCCCGTTTCGGAGAATATTTGAAAAAATATTCTCATTCCACGCAATTCATAGTAATAACACACAGACGAGGCACTATGGAAGCCGCCGATATGCTTTACGGTATTACAATGCAGGAAAAAGGGGTTTCCGACTTTATACGGGTAAACTTAAACGAATATATGGGAGATATTAATTAATGGGATTTTTCGAAAAACTTAAGCTTGGACTTACGAAAACCAAAAAAACGGTAATATCGCAATTGAATTCACTGTTTTCTTCATCGGAGCTTGACGAAGATTTTTGGGAAGAACTTGAAGAACTTCTCGTGCTTGCCGATGTCGGAGTAATCACGGCAGAAGAAATAACACAGGAACTTCGAGAGCAGGCAAAAGAAGCCAAAATTAAAACAACAGAAGACGCTCGCAATAAACTTCTCGAAATATTAAAGTCCCGTCTTGATTCTCAAAATTCCGCTTTGTGTTTAAACACAAAGCCGTCGGTCATACTTGTGATAGGCGTAAACGGAGTGGGAAAAACTACTTCAATTGCAAAAATCGCATCTTACCTGAAAGAATCCGGTAAAACTTGCGTTTTGGCGGCAGCGGACACTTTCCGTGCGGCAGCAATCGACCAACTTGCAATTTGGGCCGACAGGGTAGGCGTAGAACTTATCCGCCAGAACGAAGGAGCGGATCCGTCGGCAGTTGTTTTTGATGCTGCGGCGGCTACCCGCAAAAAAGGTGCAGATGTGCTTATTGTGGACACTGCGGGACGGTTGCATAACAAGAAAAACCTCATGGAAGAGCTCGCAAAGATGGACAGAGTGCTGAAAAGGGAACTTCCCGACGCAGATCGTGAAACACTTCTTGTACTTGATGCCACAACCGGACAAAATGCCGTAAATCAGGCAAAAGAATTCAAAAAAAGTGCTCAGATTACCGGAATTGTGCTGACCAAACTTGACGGAACAGCAAAAGGCGGTGTTGTATTTTCGGTTAAAAAAGAACTTGATTTACCTATAAAATTTATAGGAGTCGGCGAGGGTGCCGACGATTTGAGACCGTTTGACGCAGATGATTTCGTAAAAGCACTGTTTGAGGAATAAGATGAATAAATTTGTTTTATCTACAAGAAATCAACACAAAATAGAAGAGGTAAAAGCAATTTTGAGCGAATGTTTAACAACTCCTTTTGAATTGCTAAGTCTCGACGACATAGGATTTACAGACGAAATAGAAGAAACCGGTTCGACTTTTGAAGAAAACGCCCTTATAAAAGCCAATGCCGCTTACTTAAAAAGCGGTATTCCTTCCATTGCCGACGATTCGGGTTTAACGGTTAAGGCACTCGGCGGTGCACCCGGAATTTATTCCGCCCGCTACGCTTCGGCAAACGGGCAGGATGCCGATGACAAAGAAAACAATAAACTACTTCTAAAAAATCTGGAAAATATTTCCGACCGCCGTGCTGCTTATGTATGCGTTATCGCATATGTATCAAGCACTTTGCAATTTACAGTCAGAGGCGAAACAACAGGTCATATACTTGAATATCCCGAAGGCAACAGCGGGTTTGGTTATGATCCTTATTTTTTCAGTGATGATGCCGGTGCCTGTTTCGGAACAATTCCGCCGGAAGAAAAAAACAAATACAGTCACAGACGCCGTGCTCTCGAAGCTTTTGCAAAAAAATTGGAGGAAAACAATGACAAGTAAACAAAGAGCCTATCTCAAAGGTCTTGCCATGTCGCATAACGCAATTTTTCAGCTTGGAAAAAGCGAGATAGACGAAAATTTCATAGCACAAATAGACAATGCTCTCGAAGCCAGAGAACTTATAAAAATTACCTCTCTTCCTTCGCATCTTGAAGGAGCAAATTCGGCGGCGAAAATACTTGCCGAAAAAACGGGAGCCGAAATAGTACAAATAATCGGTTCCAAAATAATTCTGTACAGAGAGAGTAAAAAAAACAAAACGATTTTCTTGCCGTCATGAGAGTGGGTTTTTTCGGAGGAACATTTAATCCTCCGCACAACGGACATATATTCGCATTGAAAACATTCATATCCGAGGCGAGACTTGACAAAGTGCTTGTCGTTCCGACTTTTATTCCGCCTCACAAATCTATTCCGAAAAAATATGCCGATTTCACTCACCGTTTAAATATGTGCAAACTTGCCTTTGAAAATACAACCGGTTGTGAAGTGATTTTTTCGGATATAGAGAAAAAGATTTTTGAAGAAACAGGCGAAAAGAGCTACACCTATGCCACACTCGGAAAACTCATATCCAAAGAATATCGATTATGTATTTATATGGGATCGGATATGTTCATAACACTTGACGAATGGAAAAATCCGGATTTTATTTTCGGCAATACAGAAATTTGGGTAATGAATCGAGGAGAAAATGCCGACTGCAAAATTTCGGATTTTAAACAAATTTTTGAGAAAAAATATCCGCTTTGCAAGATAAACATTATCAATCAGCCTCCGTCTCCCGCTTCGTCAACACAGATTCGCGACGGAAATACAGATTTACTGCCGTTGAATGTAAAAACTTATATTTCCGAACAAGGACTTTACGATGATTTTATTTGAACAAATAAAAAAAGACATGGAAACATTGCTTCCGCACAAGCGTTATTTGCATATATCGGCTGTAACGCAGGAAGCCGACAAGCTTGCCGATGTTTTTCAAATCGAAAACAAAAACGATCTTGTCATATCGGCACTGCTTCACGACTGTACAAAGCCACTCTCTTACGATGAGCATTTAAAACTTGCACAAAAGTATTCGATCAAACTTTCTCAAGACGATATTAATTCTCCGCAGGTACTTCATGCCAGAACGGGAGCATTCGAAGCGAAGGAAAAATACGGCGTTTCAAGCGAAGCTTTTGACGCAATTTTTTGTCACACAACCGGAAAAGAAAACATGACGGTTTTTGAAAAAATTCTCTTTCTTTCCGACTACATCGAGGTTACTCGCACTTATGAAGCTTGCCGTTTGGCACGAACGAAGTTTTATTCGGAGCTTAAAATGTGTAAAACATACGGTGATAAGCTCAAAGCTCTTGACCGTGCCGTTCTGTCGGAACTCACTTTTACTCTGAATTACCTCAGACAAAACGGTCTTTTTATTCATTCGGACACTTACCACGCTATTGATTTTTTGAAATCAGAGGAACACAATGGAACAAAACAATAAATACAGAAAAGCGCGCAAAACGGTTGAACAGCAAAGCAAAACTTCCGCTTCAAGCAACAAAAATATAAAAAAAGCACTTCCCGAACCGGCAAAAACAACTTCAAAGAAAAGCAAAAAGAAACTTTCCGTATCGGCAAAAATTTTACTGACGGCATTAAGCATTTTTTTGATATTGCTCATATGCGGTGCCTGTTATTTTATATTTATCGCATCACCCTTCAGAGATACCAAAACAAACCCGTTCGAACAAAAGCCGGAGCTTCTAAAAAATTTCGACATCTCCGTTTCCAATCCGTTCTTCCTTGACTGCTCTCTGGAAACATATTACAAAACGGAAAACAATTCGGTATCTTCACAGGTATCAAGGAGCGACAAAGAATATAACATTCTCGTCGTCGGAAAAGACCGTGTAGGAGCAAATACCGATGTTATAATGGTGGTAAATTTTGACAGTGCAACTCAGGAAATAAACATACTTCAAATTCCTCGTGACACATATGTCGAAGATCCGATAAGCAAATGGTATCAAAACAAGAGAATAAATGCAATTTATGCTCACTGGCTTGTGCAAAACGGTTCCGGTAATTCTTCGGAAACAAGCAAAAAAGGACTTGCATACTTAGAAAGTTCAATAGAAAAAACTTTCGGTATTTCAATTGATAAATATTGCATGATCGACCTTGACGGATTTGTTTCGATAATCGATGCCATCGGCGGCGTTCCGATTGATGTACCGCAAAATATGTATTACAGCGATGAGGAACAAGGACTTTATATAAACATCAAAAAAGGTTATCAAACTCTCTCCGGCAAAGACGCCGAAGGATTTGTAAGATACCGTGCCGGATATCTCACAGGAGATATAGGACGCGTAGACGCACAAAAGCTGTTTTTAAAAGCTCTGTTTGAAAAGCTTTCTTCGTCCGATTGGTATTCCGTACAAAAACTTACAGAGGTAGCAAAACTTGTAATCGAAAATTGCACCACTAACCTTACTCTATCGGATATAGTGGGATATATAAAACTTATTGACTTTGACAGACTGACTTCCGACAATATGAGAATGTTTACAGCTCCGGGACATGATTACTGGAGCCCGAGCGGTGCTTCTTACTATTCGCTGAATACAGATGAAACGATCGACTTAATCAACAAATATTTTAACCTATATGATACTGACATAACGCGGGAACATGTATCAATCATCGAAAAGTATACCGCTTCCACTCCGACAACACCAACTGAGCCGACCGATCCAACCGATCCGACCGATCCAACCGATCCGACCGATCCAACCGATCCGACCGATCCAACTGATCCGACCGATCCAACTGATCCGACCGATCCGACCGATCCGACCGATCCGACTGATCCAACTGATCCGACTGATCCGACTGATCCGACCGATCCGACTGATCCGACTGATCCTACTGATCCGACCGATCCGACCGATCCCACAGATCCCACAGATCCAACTGAACCGACCGATCCGACTGAAATCACTATCACGGATCAAGACGATATCCCCTCATTTATCGAGATAAGCTAACTTTAAACACAAAAGCAAATTACATATCGCTTAAATTTGAAAGGAAAAACATGGAAAAAGATTATTCAAAAAAGTTATCGGAAAATATTGTGAAAATATTAGATCAAAAAAAGGCATACAACATAAAACTTTTAAAAGTCAAAAAGCAAACCGTGATTGCCGATTATTTTGTTTTGGCAAACGGCTCAAGTTCAACACAAATAAGAGCACTTGCAGATGAAATTGAATTTAGGCTGGAAGAATCCGGGATAACTCTTACACGCCGCGAAGGTTATGCCGCGTCTGATTGGATCGTGTTGGATTATGACTGCGTTTTAGTACACATATTCTCAAGGGAAGCAAGAGACAAATTCAATCTTGAAAAATTATGGGCAGATGCGGAAGATGTTGACATTTCCTCGCTTTTGGTATAAAATGTTCCCTTGTAAAAGAAAAATAAACAGAGGTAAAATAAAATGAAGCACGATTTTAAAAAAATCGAAAAAAAGTGGCAGGACATTTGGGAAGAAAAACGAATTTTTGAAGCAGAAGACATCTCGGACAAACCCAAATTTTTCGGGCTTGTGGAATTTCCGTATCCGAGTGGAGCCGGTATGCATGTGGGACACATAAAAGCGTATTCGGGGCTTGAAGTCATAAGCCGAAAAAAGAGAATGCAGGGTTACAATGTACTTTTTCCTATCGGTTTTGACGCTTTCGGACTTCCGACTGAAAATTCAGCAATTAAATTTAATACTCATCCGAGAATTTTAACAGATGCCAACATTGAAAAATTCACTCAACAACTGAAAAGGGTAGGTTTTTCTTTTGATTGGACGAGAACAATAGACACAACCGACGAAAAATATTACAAATGGACACAGCATATATTTTTGGAACTTTTCAAAAAAGGACTTGCTTACAGAGATACAGCACTTGTAAACTATTGTCCTCACTGTAAAGTTGTTCTTTCAAACGAAGATTCTCAAGGCGGTAAATGCGACATATGTCACAGTGATATCATACAAAAGTCAAAAGATGTATGGTATCTGAAAATAACAAAGTATGCCGACAGACTTCTTGAAGGTCTTGACACGGTAGATTATTTGCCTCAAATAAAACAGCAACAAATAAATTGGATAGGCAAATCTACGGGAGCTTTCGTTAATTTCAAAGTAAAAGGCACAGACGAAACTCTTCGTATTTATACCACTCGTCCGGATACGCTTTTCGGTGTTACTTTTACTGTAATTGCCCCCGAGCACCCCATGTTAGAGCGTTGCCGCGACAAAATTACCAATTTTTCGGCACTTGAAAGCTATCGTGAAGAATGTGCGAAGAAAACCGAGTTTCAACGCACCCAGCTTAACAAAGACAAGACCGGTGTGAAAATTGACGGGATTTCGGCGATTAATCCTTTGAATAATCATGAAATTCCGATTTATGTTGCCGATTATGTTATGATGGGCTATGGTACAGGTGCCATTATGGCAGTCCCCGCTCACGATGAAAGAGACTTTGAGTTTGCTAAAAAATTCGGCATTGATATAATAGAGGTTATACGCGGAGGAGACATTTCAAAGGAAGCCTACACAGGTGACGGCGAAATGATTAATTCGGATTTCCTGAACGGATATACCAATAAAAAAGATTCAATAGCAAAAATGACGGAATATCTCGAAGAAAAAGGGATAGGAGAAAAAGGCGTTCAGTACAAGATGAAAGACTGGGCATTCAACCGTCAAAGATACTGGGGTGAACCTATTCCTATTATACACTGTGAACACTGTGGAATGGTTCCGGTACCGGAAGAAGAACTTCCGCTCCGTCTCCCCGATGTGAAAAATTTCGAACCCGGCGAAGGCGGTGAAAGTCCGCTTGCCAAAATTCCGGAATTTGTAAATTGCAAATGTCCCGTGTGCAAAAGACCGGCAAAGCGTGAAACCGATACAATGCCGCAATGGGCAGGCTCCTCGTGGTATTTTTTGCGTTATATCGATCCCAACAATGATAAATGCCTCGCCGATCCCGAAAAACTTCGTTATTGGATGCCGGTAGATTGGTATAACGGCGGTATGGAACATGTAACACGCCATATGATATATTCACGCTTTTGGCACAAATTCCTCTATGATATGGGAGAAGTCAACACAGAAGAACCTTACGCAAAAAGAACTGCTCAGGGGCTCATTTTGGGTCCGGACGGAGAAAAAATGTCAAAATCGAGAGGAAATGTTATTGATCCGAACGAAGTGGTTGATCAGTACGGAGCAGATGTTTTGCGTACTTATATACTGTTTATGGGTGATTACGGTGCTGCTGCTCCGTGGTCTGAAAACAGCATCAAAGGGTGTAAAAGATTTCTTGACAGATTTGCGGGGCTTACCGACATAGTAAAAGGCAACGGCGTTACACCTGAACTTGAAAGCCCGATTCATAAGACAGTTAAAAAGGTTTCTACCGATATCGACGAAATGAAATTTAACACTGCCATAGCCGCAATGATGAGCCTAATGAACGAAATATACGAACACGGTTCACTTACACGCGATGAACTTTTAACATTATCAGCTCTTCTTTGCCCGTTTGCACCTCATGTTTGCGAAGAAGTATGGGAAGTTATGGGAGGAGAAGGACTTTGCTCTCTTGCTCCTTATCCTGTATGGGACGAATCGAAAACAACGGATAAAACGCTTGAAATAGTCGTACAGGTTCTCGGCAAATTAAGAGCGAAATTTTCCGTCCCTTCCGATATCACCAAAGACGAAGCGTTGAAGCTCGCTAAAGAATCCGTTGCAAATCTCATTGAAGGGAAAACAGTGATAAAAGAAATTTATGTTCCCGGAAAACTTGTTAATTTAGTTATAAAGTAAAAAATAATAAGTTATTATTTTTGAAAAAACCCTTGACACTTTATCTGTTATATAGTATAATTTCTTATGAATACTAAATTCGTTATGAGAATAATTTTCTCTTTGAATGGCAAAGGGAGGGATATAAAGTGGCAGAAGTAAAAGTAAAAGAAAACGAATCTCTTGACAGTGCTATCCGCAGATTCAAAAGACAGTGCGCAAGAAGTGGAGTTTTGTCTGAGCTTCGCAAGCGTGAGTGCTATGAAAAGCCCAGCGTAAAGCGTAAGAAAAAATCCGAAGCTGCACGCAAGCGTAAGTACAAATAAGCATTGGTTTTGCCAACTCCGACTTTTCGGGGTTGGCTTTACTAAATTTTAAGAATGGCATATAATATTAAAAAACACGGCAGGCTGTATTACGGTTTTATTGCCGAATAGCCTGTTTTCATAGGAGGTATAGCTATGTCAAAACTCAGAGTAGGCGTCGTTGGAGCTACCGGTATGGTAGGTCAGAGATTTATTACACTTCTTGAAAATCACCCTTATTTTGATCTCACTTGTGTTGCCGCAAGTGCGGGTTCTGCCGGGAAAACATATGAAGAAGCGGTCTGCGGAAGATGGAATATGAAAACACCTATTCCCGAAAAAGTCAAAAAAATGACCGTTAAAAACGCATTGGACATTGAATCGATTAAAACAGATGTAGATTTCGTGCTTTGTGCCGTAAACATGAAAAAAGATGAGATTATGGCGCTTGAAGAAGCTTATGCAAAATCGGAAATTCCCGTTGTTTCAAACAATTCGGCACACAGAAAAACTAAAGATGTACCCATGGTTATTCCCGAAATCAATAATGATCACATAGAAATTATCAACAGTCAAAGAAAAAGGCTCGGTACGAAGAAAGGCTTTATTGCCGTTAAGCCAAATTGTTCCATTCAAAGCTATGTACCGCTGATTACCCCGCTTTTGAAATACAAACCTTCAAAAGTTGTAGTTTCTACTTATCAGGCAATTTCCGGTGCGGGAAAGACTTTTGAATCCTGGCCTGAAATGATCGACAATGTTATTCCGTACATTGGCGGTGAAGAAGAAAAAAGCGAAAAAGAACCGATGAAAGTCTGGGGACATATAGAAAACGGAATTATAGTCGATAAAAAGGATATGATAATAACTTCACAGTGTATCCGTGTACCTGTATCCGACGGACATCTCGCAACTGTATTCATTTCATTTGAAAACAAACCTTCAAAAGAGGAAATTATAAGTGCATGGAACAGTTTTTCGGGAAGGCCTCAAGAACTTGGCCTTTATTCTGCTCCGAAAAAATTCATAACTTATTTTGAAGATGATAACCGTCCGCAAACGAATATTGATCGTGACCTGGAAAGAGGCATGGGGGTTTCGGCGGGCAGATTGCGTGAAGATACTTTATTTGATTACAAATTTGTCGGGCTCTCTCACAACACATTGAGAGGTGCTGCAGGCGGTTCTCTTCTCTTGGCTGAACTTCTCTATAAAGAAGGATATTTATATTGAGTATCGAAAAAAGTCCGAAAATTTGCAAATTTTCGGACTTTTTTATTCACATAAAAGATTTATTTTTGACATATCTTTGCAATTAATGTATGATACATTTTGAAATACAATATATTTTTACGGAGACAAAATGAAAAAGAAAAAGATATTTGTAACTTTGATTATAATTTCTGTACTTCTTATCTTAGGAATATTAATCTGTGTGATTATTTCTTCTCATATGGTCAAAACATACGGCAAGAAAATTACTACTTTGGAAAACGCCAAGTCTTTTGATGCGGAATGTATACTCGTTTTGGGAGCAAAGGTAAGTGAATCGAAGCCTTCGGCTATGTTACGGGATCGTCTTGACCGTGCAATAGAATTATATTTTGAAAAAGATCTCCCTCTTATTATGAGCGGAGACTGTTCGAGCGATGAATACAATGAAGTTTCGGTTATGAAAGATTATGCAATTGAGCAAGGCGTTCCTCCCGAAGCAATCATTCTTGATCCGGAAGGATATTCTACTTTTGAAAGTGTTACACGGCTTAAAGATACATTCGGATTTAAAAGTGCTATCGTTGTTACTCAGCGTTACCACCTTTACAGAGCCCTGTTTATCTGCGATAAATCTCAAGTAGATGCAATCGGTGTTGCTGCGGAAGATATTTCATACAAAGGACAAACAATGCGTGAAATACGGGAATTTGCGGCAAGAATAAAAGATTTTTATTACACACTGTTTATCTAAAAAATACTGTACAATCCTTTTTCGATTGTACAGTATTTTTTATTATTTCGCTAATATAAAAATTTGTAACTTTTTCATTCTTCCAACTGTTTTGATAAAAATGTCGCAGCCGTTTGCAAAAGTTTTATTTCCGTTTCGCTCGGTACGGTATCCTGAGTTGTCAAAGAACAGACGGCACCTATAATATCTCCGTCAAGAAGAATCGGCACAAGTACCGAAATATGAGCCGAAGTCTGAGAATTGATAAACATGGGTTTTTCTCCGCTACGGTACATATAGGTGGTTCTGGATTCAATCAAAGAATCGGCATCAGCCGAAAGTTTTGAATCTACATAGTCTCTTTTTGAAAGCCCCGCACAAGCAATAACGGCATCACGGTCTGAAATTACAACGCTCATACCGCAACTTTTATTAAGTGTTTCAGCGTAACTTGCCGCAAACGAATGAAGCTCTCCGACAGGTGAATATTTTTTAAAAATAACCTCGCCGTCATGATCTGTATAAATTTCAAGAGGGTCACCTTCTCTTATTCTTAAAACCCGTCTGATTTCTTTTGGAATTACGACTCGGCCGAGATCGTC
>CAZLEX010000024.1:0-25288 GCA_964558655.1 uncultured Oscillospiraceae bacterium
ACATTCAAATTGGAGAAGTTTTCTGATTTTGTAACACATCATTGACAAACCGACACAATTTTTTTAAAAACTTAAAATTGCCTCTTGACAAAGATAAGATTGTGTGATATCATACTAAAAGACGCAGGAGATCGATGTATGCCGGAATGGCGGAATTGGCAGACGCCCGGGACTTAAAATCCCGTGGGATTAAACTCCCGTACCGGTTCAAGCCCGGTTTCCGGCACCACTTTATATCGCGGGGTGGAGCAGTTTGGTAGCTCGTCGGGCTCATAACCCGAAGGTCGTGTGGTTCGAATCCCGCCCCCGCAACCACATTGAGTATTCATAAGGTATTTGACTTTATGAATACTCGATTTTTTTAAAATTTACACTGTTTTGCTTTTCGTTTTAGCTTATTCGTTATGTAACGAGCAAGGTTTTGTGCCTTGCTCTCTTTTGTTATTCTGATGGCGGTTTTGGATTTATTCCATCGATACACCTTTTCTTGTGTCCGCTTTATAATTGTTTTGCAGTGTTGCGGATATAAAATGCTCACACTCTTTTTGTTTTTCGTTCGATTGTATAAGTTTATTTCGCAAGTCCGAAATCTTTGCTTTCGGTTCCATTTTTCAATCTCATACTTGTTTTTGCCACGATTTTTTGAAACAAACATCACACAATATTTGAAAAAGCTCCAGTCATAATCTTTTTACTTCTAATCAGAGCATTAGAAATGCACAGGAGGTTTTTATGCAGTTTCAAGAAAACATTAAGAAAGGCCGGCGCATTATACACCGGCCTGAAATCATTCCATATCAATCTTTGCGAAGTAGGTTGGATTATACCATTGAGAATCTTTTTTCGATAATATTAATTGATTCTTTCTTCGGTGCGTTTCACCGTCGCAATCGGAAATAACCAAACCCATATAAAAATACGAAGCCAGATGATTTTCTTGAATGAATTTATTGCTTAAAATAGCTGTTATAGTGTAATATTCATCTGTTTTTGAAAATTCAGCCTTAATTAGATCATCAGTCAAGATCCGGTTTCTATTATTAAGCACATCACATACTACAACCTTTATTGTACCGTCAATTTCCTTTGGAAAAAAGAATATACTGTTGTAAGAATATTGCTCCGTCCCGCAAAGCCACAAATGAACACCGTCGCTTACTTGAGTGTCACAGTCACCTATCTCACTTATACATAAATCATCATTCGACACTTTAAAAACTATCTTTAATCCCTCTGCGATTTTTTCTGTATCTATGACACAAATTAAATCTTGTTTTGTTTCATCTGCTGATTTTTCGACAAGAGAAAATTTTCCTCCGACTTTTCTATATATATTCTTTTCTCTGCGGGCCTCCCAATTATCGTTTATATAATGGCCAAGTATATAATCAATATCTTTATCACACTTTTTAATTCCCGAATTTATCATGTACTTATACAGTTGATCTCTTTCATCGTCAATATATTCAAGATTAAATACAGTTTGCAGAAAACTCTCTGTAAATGCATTTGGGAAAATCTCTATAATATCCAATATCATTTTTTCAAATATTATTCTAAGTTTTTAACATTTCAAATCCTTTTCTATATCTTCCCACTTTATTTCATTGAAATATTTTTCGGAAAATAATGATATTTCATAAGCTCGATATAAAAATCGGTTTGTTTGCGGTATTTTCTTGTTAATAAGTATAGAATACAAATTTTCCGAGTTCAAACATGTATCCATATACAAGTGATACAATAAATGTAGTAATGTTGCCGTCGTATCAAATGTTGTTATCTCACCTCCCGATATTTTTGATTTTCTAACATGAGATAAAAGATATTTTTCATCTATTCTCATTTCCGGGTTTATTATATGTTTATGCAATTCAATTGTAACTTTATCATTAGTTAACACAATATGATGTGGATTTTCAATACCGCTTTCATATTTAATCTTGTAATTCATTCTAATTAACAACTCGAGTGCCCTGTTATATATATTGGGTTCAACAAAAATATCTATATCTCCAATAGATCTTCTATATGGTTCATCATATAGAGCACAAGCAAGCGAAATTCCTTTGAACATTATATAAGAAATATCATTTTCTTCAAAAGTAGCAGCTATCTTTAACAATACGCCTTGAAAGCCGGCAAATAAAATTTTCATATTTGATTTTACGATATCGTCAAATGTAAGTTCAACTTTAAATTCTTCTGCTAACAAATAAATTAAATTATCATTGTTCAAATATCTCTTTTTTTCTTCAATGGAAATTCGATTCAAAAATTTAATTATCATTTTGTTTGAATTCATATATAAAACCCATTTTCTTATTGTTATTCAATAGCAACTTTTTTTCGCAATCTACGCCTATGAATAAAAGGGAAAATCCTTAGCAATGATAGACATAAAAAAAGTTTATTAACAATATTTCCGTATGTGGTATCCGTTTCCCAAATTCTATTTTTATATGAAACTTCTTTAAGAACAAGAAGCTCTTTAGATGTTAATATTTCAGGATCGATATGCCAATTGTTATCCCCTTTCACTAAAAACCCATTTTTATTTTTATGTATAATTCTATGTATTACCATAATATGCGAATTTTTCTCATAGTAAGTGACAATATCTCCCATGCGAACAACATTAGCCGGAACTGATTTAAACTTTACTTCAGCTGTTGGTTTCAAAAAAGGGATCATACTATCTCCGTTAATTTTTATACTCATCGTATTTTTCCTCAATTTTATTGCCTATATTGTTAATCTCATTTGTTGGGTAGACAAATGACAACATATTCACCTCTTTTATTAGTTTATCTACCATATTCATTATCATCCCCTTATGTTTCTTGTTTGTCCAAACGGATATATTGCAGTTTTCAATTAAACAACGATATTTTTCGATAATATCCGGATGATAAATTTGAATATTGCATTTGGAATCATCACGCTTGAGAAAGAAAATGATATCAATTGGCAAGTTATGTTCTTTTGATAAGTTACAGTCATTTCTCCGCATAGAAGAAACATCACAAACAAACTCACTTTCAAGTTGAGTAGCTACAAATTCAATATTATTTTCCAATAATGAACTGTACATTTCTTGACAAATTTTAACTTTATCACCAGTTGGATTAACTAAGAATTTGCCATCGTTATGTGTTAAATAAGTGACTTCATCATTACAAAAATAATAATCAAAATTTAGCGACATTAGCAATGCATTAGAGCTTTTCCCGCAGCCACTATCGCCAACAAAAAGTATTGTTTTACCGGTCTTTTGAGACAAAACACAAGAAGAATGTAATGGAAGCCATCCCTCTGTCATTTTAATAGGGAAAATGCAATATTTAAAAAATTCCATCAATAAATAGTCAATATTGAAAAAATTATCAGAATAATTAATAACCACTTCTTTTTTCTCTAAGGAAAAAACAATTAAATAATATTCATTATAAAATGCACTATCGTTCCATCATTATTTAAATATCCTACGATAGCCTGTTCACACGTAGGCTCAACAAAAACATTTCGTTTTGTATCAAAAACGAAATGTTTATACATTTTCTCAAGTTCAAAAGCACTTGTTTTTTTAAATATGATGCTTGCATCCGTATTTTCAGCATCATCTTGTTCTATAATCTTTCCAACATAATTCTTCAAATGTTCTAATAATAAAAGATCATTTTGAAACTCTAATTTCAAGGTACAACCATATATTTCATAATTAAGTTTCATCAAAATTCCCTTCTTTTATATTTTCTGTGATGTCAAACAGATCGCGATATTCAGTGCAATTTTTCCACAGCTCTTTGTGAGAGCCGATTCCCAAAACCGAGCCGTTTTTCATATATATAATTTCATCAACAAAATTGATGCTACTGAGTCTATGTGAAACCATAATAATAATCTTATCGTGAAAAATATCATTTATCTCCTGAAACAATTTTTTTTCAGCTATCGGATCTAGATTGGCTGTCGGTTCATCTAATACTATAATATCGTTTTGGTTATATAGTAATCTCGCAAAATTAATACGCTGCCATTGGCCTCCTGACAACTCCCGTCCCTCTCCATAAGAAAAGCCGAGTAAGGTATCTTCCTTTTCGGGAAATGATTCCATTAAAGATTCCAATCCCGCCCTACGAATCACATAGTCAAACTTTTCACTGTTAAAAGTGCTGCCAAACACAATATTTTCTTTTAATGTTAGTGAAAAATGTGGATCATCTTGTGCCATATACCCGATTTTTAAATTTTTTATACGAGAAAGTTCATGCTCATTATTAATTAATATTGTGCCATTTTGGGGTTTGTACTGATTTAATATCAATTTAATCAATGTAGACTTACCGGCACCGTTTTCACCCAAAATTAAATAACTGTTATTTTTTTTGAAGCTCAAATTGATTTTATCTAAAACCTTTTTTTGAAATTCAGGTGGATAAGAAAAAGATATATTATTTATATCTATTCTTTGAATCTCTTTTAGCACTATATCGCAATCATCATTCGTCGTTTGATTGAAAAAAATCTTTATATCTCTATGAATCCGAAAATTTTCCCGAACGCCGACAAAACTAAACTGCAAGTCTTCAACCAGGGAATTTGAAGTTTCCCATAAACCGAAAA
The DNA here is from genome assembly GCA_964558655.1 of uncultured Oscillospiraceae bacterium. Classification (GTDB taxonomy): domain Bacteria; phylum Bacillota; class Clostridia; order Oscillospirales; family SIG627; genus RGIG6353. Next base: position 4,627 of record CAZLEX010000024.1, read on the forward strand.
GCAATAGGCAATCACTGATAGGAAAAGACTTATTAATAATTTGAAAAACAATAAGCAATCTTACAAAAACATCAAAAGCTAAAACAATTATGTCCGAAACAATCAAATTATTGGTAGTATGTTTATGCAACTTACTTGTTTGCGTAAAGATTTTACTTGACTCGTTGTCATACTTGTTCAACAACCATTTGCTCGCATTAAATGCTTTAATTTCCTTATTTGTCAAGTTGTTAACAAACAATTCTTTGTAATAACTTCTCTTTCTTTCGGATTCTAACTGTCTTACCGTATTCAAATACTCCAATTCCGAGCATTTTAAAGATATTATCATTTTAACACAACATAAGACGATTAATAATAAAATCGAAATCGGAAGCGATTTAACCAAAGGGATAACGGCAATTATAATTGCAGGGACTCTTATAATTATAGATGCGATATCTCGAAACAAAGCTAAATATAAATCATTTTTCCTATCTGCTTTTGAAAAAAGCTCAAAGTTTTCAGGTAAACTCAGATAATGTGTCGGCATACTGTATAATTTTTTTCTTATCGCAATTTGAAAATGTGATACCGATTTTGTCCACGCTCTTTGTCTTACATTTTGCTCGTACGAGCTTATGCTTACGGAGAATATCCAAATCAAAGACTGAGCGAAAAATGAATACATAATATATATCCAATTCAAATTCATCAATGAATCGGTGAAAAATTTAATTACATAACTTGACAGAATTGGAAGTAAACTTCCGCTTGCGATAAAAAGTACAAAAAAGCTCAAGTCTTTGAAACCTATATTTTTATAGTTATCCGTGATTATTTTATTGCAAGTCATTTTGTTAATCTCCATCTTTATGACAATTGTTGGGCTTCGTATAACTGTGCATATTTTTTTCCAAGAGATATAAGCTCTTGGTGCGTACCCATCTCCACGATCTTGCCTTCTTCCAAAAGAACAACGGTATCAAATAAGCTCATTCCCAACATTCTATGTGAGATAACAATTGTAATATCTGTATCTTTTCTACCGTTCAAATATTCTAAAAACTGGTATTCCGACGAAATGTCAACAGCTGCCAAAGGCTCATCAAAAATCAAAATATTACAATCGCTGAAAGTTGTTCGTGACATTGCTACTTTTTGCCAATTACCGATTGATAAATCAATTCCCTGCTCAAACCATGTTCCTAACTGTTGGTCAAGAATATTTTTATCACCGATATCGAATTGAACATCTTCTAAGTTTTTTAAAATTTTTGAATCGTTATCTATATCATCAGTTTTGGAAAAACCGACCGACTCCCTTAATTTAAAATACGGTTTTAAGAAATCTTGAAAACACGGAGCCACTAAATCGGAAATTTCGTTTTGTGAAAGATGTTTTATATCAATACCGTTAATACATATTTGACCTTCATAATTTTTATACAAACCTAATAATATTTTCGCTAATGTTGTTTTTCCGGCACCGTTTTCACCAACGATTGCAACTTTTTTTCCAGGTCCTATATTAAACGACAAGTTATTCAAAGCTGGGCTTATGCTGTTTGGATAAGTAAAAGTTAAATTTTTTATATCTATACCCCATGCATTTTCCTCATTTGAATCATTACGGCCTTGCATCGAATTACAATATGGTTCTTGAATAAAAGAATACAACTTATTTAATGATAATGAAACTTTTTGAAACTTTTGAATGGTAATCCCCATATAAACTATAGCAGAATGAATCTGTTTGCCAACACCAATATACATTATTACATCTCCAACAAGAATACGTTCTTGCTGATATGCATATAAAGCTAATAGCATAACCGAAATAGGTATAAATAACATTAAAAGTTGTAACATATAATATTTTCTGTTTTCACCAAACACCGACTTATTTGCTACTTGGTTCGTTTCATTGACAATTTTTTGTGTCTTGTCAAAGAAGAATTCTTCGTTTCTAAATGCCTTGAAAATGCCCAAAATAGATGTATTAATAAATAAACCTAAAAAATAATTTGTTTTTCGCCTTAGAGTAGTATTTGACAAATATTCACTCCAATACAAAAATTGCATTTTATAAACCAAATAGATGAAACAAATAGTAGCCACAAAACAACATATCATCGCCGGAAATGATAATTTAATAATTAATATTATGGAGCTAATCATTTGAATAAAAACACTTATCAATTGAACAAAATAAGTAACAAATAGATATAACTTTGAATTTGTCTGCTTTATTTCACTAAAATCATCTTGAAAATTCTTTGTATCCTGAACATCATGAGGTATTCCAATAATTCTTTTACAAATTACTTTATCAATGTGTTGCTGAACGGAAAAAATATGCTTTTCTCTTATGTTTTGTGAAAATCTTTGAAGAAAAACAGATGCATAAGAAAATATTGAAATTAATAAAACATATGTAATTATATATATTTTTTCATTACTTTTAGTGGCCAAAGCATTTACAAGTTGTCCTGAGAAAAACAAAAGCAAAAAACTGCTGATACCAAAAAAGACATACTGAATCACATTCAGTATCATTGATAAAGGTCCGGATTTCCACAAAATCTTCAAATAAAACAAAGCTTTCTTCATTTTCTTAATCATTTCCTGTTCTAATTAAAATGAATATGATCACAATAAATATCCGGAGCTAAAACATCATCAAAATAACCATACCCTATTCCCTTACATCCTCCGGCGCACATTATATTGTAATTGCATTTGTTGCATAAGGAATGTTCTTTTATCGTTTGACAGGTAATATATCGTATTCTTTTTGCACCTTCAGAATCGTTCATAATAAAATCTATTGATTGTTTCAATATATTGCCCATATAAATATTCAAAGCGTTACACGGATATACATCACCGTTTGAAGTTACACTGATTTGCGTAATTCCCGCTTTACAAGGAAGCAAATTGTAGCTTTTTTTCTCATCAAATGCATCATCATAGCATTTGCCGAAACCAACTCCAATGTTTATATGGTTTTTGTTGCTAACTTCCGGTACTTTTTGTAATATGCTCGTCAACAGATGACTTGATGGTCTAAAATTATCAAATATCTCTTTGACCCTATCATCGTTATACCAACAATCGTAAATACTTGTGACATATGGAATTCCAAACTGGTAATCACTATGTGCTTCACCAATACCACACATACTATATCTTCCGTTTGCTAACAATGTAAGTCTGTTACAAAACGAACATTCGTTTTGATAATGCTTAATTTTTGATAGTTTCAGAAACGCGGGCGGAATAGGTGTTCTAACTTTAATGTCATCTTGATACTTCTCTGCCAACAATTGAATTTTTTCGTAGAAATCAATTTGCTCTTGAACAGAAAAAGTCACACTGTCTTCCGACATTAATTCTCCTCTACCACACGGTTGTACAGGTAAAACGCGTAAATACTTTACTCCATTGAAAATGCATAATTTTATTGTATTCTCTATATCTTCAACATTTATTTTACTGACCGCCATTATGCATTGTTCCAACAATCCGTTTTTAACTAACTTTTTTACTGTATTTATAGTTATATCAAATGCTCCGGCGATTCCGCGTATTTCGTCGTGAACTTTAGAACTTGAGGCATCAACGCTTGCAATCAATTTAATCCTATCATTATATTTGGAAAGTTGCTTTATTTGTTTTTCATGAATCATAGTGGCATTTGTCTCAACAGATAAAAAAACATTGTCATATGACATAATATAAGATATTATATCATCTATATCGGGATGCATAAACGGCTCACCGCCGGTAAGCAAAAAATATTTTACCCCCATTTCTACGGACTCTGAGACTCTTTTTTGGATAAGTTTAAAATCCAAATAATCTGCTTTTTCGCCACCGGATACCCAACAATGCTTACATCGCAAATTACAATCATTGGTCAGATAAATAGTAAACCCCGACAATTCATTTTTGTTCACACAATCACACTCCAAATTTAATTAAAACCGTCAAAACCAATTCGTGCAAAACGATCATATTATAAAGTGGCTTGCTTAAACAGAAAATTTACACTCAATTCTTTGATAATTTTCTGTTTTCACTACATTAATAATAACAGTTTCCCTTCAAATCGTCAATAAAGCACAAATAATTTCGTAACAGCAGATAACATCTTTTTATTCACAGATAAGTTCTTTGATTCCGTTTGGCACAAAAAAGCAATAGTTCAATTGAACTAACGCTCTTTTCTACGCTCCAAATTTCATTAAAAAGTAAGTTAACATTTTTCCTGCTTTAAAATTACCGCGATTTGCCTGCTAATCTCATACACAAAAAGAGCCCTGCTTTCTAATAAAAACAGGGCTCAATATGTGATTCTGTTCAGAGAAAAAACCTTCATTCCGTTTCAGAAGGCAGATTTTCGTTCGGCGACTGCCATATCTCTAAAGACAGTCGGAGTGTTATTTGTATATGCTTTGAACACTCTGCTAAAGTGTTGTACGGTTTTAAAACCGCATCGCACAGATATATCCTTTACCGAAAGCCTTGTGAACTCTAAATATTTCTTGGCAACAGTTATTCTATATTGCCATAAATATTCGATTGGCGTTATATTCAGCTCATTTTTGAATAATTGTGTCAAAGTAGAATGACTAACAAAAGTGGCTTGGGTTATGCTCTTTAATGTTATATTCTCCGAGTAGTGACTCTCAATATAAATCACAGCATTTTTCAAATGTGGGTTTTTAATTTTGCTTATAGATGTTACTGAATTATTCTGCTCGCTTATCTCGTATGCTTTTTCAAGCATCAATATCATTCCAATAAAGAACGAACGGCTTCTGCTGGACCAATATAGATCACATTGATCGCAGAGTTCTTTATCCAACCAAAAAAAATTTCTGTCTACGGTTTCTTTATATTCTTCAAACAAAGGGAAAACATATTTTTTTTCATCGATAAACGGTTTCAGTAAAAACATATCGTGCTTCAATGCCAATTGCTCGTAATTACTGCTGTGCAGCAGTTCAAAAGTCATATTTTTATTGAGAAATGTCGGATGAAAGTATATTGCGTTGCATTTAAATCCACGCTTTTTGATAAGTCTCGGCTGTTTTCTTTCATCAAAACAAACAAAGCATGGTCCAACAGCCTCAAAAGTAGTATCTCCAACTTGAAAATATGCACTGCCTTCATAAACAATCAGCATCAAAAAACAGTTTTCTTTAATATCCATATCTTCAAGTTTAGAGTTTTTAATGCACCGGACCGGTGCAATTTTCCCGACATCGAATTTGAGTCCTACGGTTTGCGGTATCATCTTTTCAACCTCTTTGCACGGTTTGTTGTTTCTTAACAGAATTATAACACAAACGTTCTTTTAATTCAATATTTTTGTTAAAATTTAACCGCAGTTTGACATTTAAGTATATCATGCCTGATTTTCAATGTTTTTAAATAATCCTTTTGTTCGTTTGAAATACGCAAACTTTCTCTTGCTTTTTGAATTGCTTTGTTATGTGTTTCGGTGTCAAGCTTCTTTTGCTCGAAATAAGGCAATATCTCATTGTATCTTTTTGCGAGAGCCGTCGCAAAATACCATGCTTTCATCATTGTGATATAATAATCGCAATTTTCAACCGCCGCAACTTTCAAAGGAAAATTTTCGTCGTACATATCCGCAAGGAAATGATTCATCAGCATTTTTATGCCGTAACGCACGGCATAAGTGCTTTCGGATTTAAGCCATTCGTCAATTTTTTCAAGAAGCTTATCCGGCCTTTTTGCAATAGCCTTAGGATTCATTAAATCACAGGTTGCCCAATTGTCAATGTAGGGAAGGAAACGGTCTGTTTCAAATAAGCACTGTTCAAAATCGGAGATTTTTTCAATGAGAAAAGCGTGCAGATTATTTTCTTCATAATAGAAATGGGGAAGTTCATTAAGAAAATCAAAATCTTTAAAAGTGCTTGCAAAAGAGCGAATTTTCGGAGTTCTTACACCGATTACTCTGTCTTCGGAAATATTCGGCATAAGTTTGCAATGAAATTTCTTGTACTCCAAATCCTGCATTTCAAACAGCTTTTTTTGAATTTCGGTCATATTTCATTTCTCTTTTTGAAAGGGATTTTCAAAAGTTTGACCAACCCGAAAATCAGCCAGTATATCAAAACAAAAACAAACATAACAACAAATGCACGGGAAGATGTTACGCTGTCGGAAGCAAGAAGTATAAAAACGACGAATGCCGCAGTGACGGAGATAAAGTGAAGAACTTGTGTAATAAAATCGGGGAATTTTTTTATGAAAAAAAACAAAGAAGAAAGTCCGACACACAGCGAGAATTTCAGAAAAGTAAAAATTACATCTTTTGACAAAATCGAATCAGCCGTTGTTTGAGCGGTATTGTCAACCGGATTCATAGCGATGGCGAAAACCGCAATTATCAAAGTAAAAATTATCGAAGTATCGCAAATTACACGATAGAGTGCACGAAATGTTTTCTGCATAAATATAGCTCCTTAAAAGTTTTAATTAATTATATACCCGATATAATGAAAAATCAAGGTGATTTTTTTTAAATCGCCTCTTTTTATTGACAAAGGTGAGCTTTTTATATATAATTAATGGGTAAAGTATGAAACCATTTGTTAAAGGAGCGGAAAATGAAGAAAATAACAAAAGCCGTCATACCCGCCGCGGGACTTGGAGTCAGAATGCTTCCGGCAGCCAAAGCTGTTCCGAAAGAAATGATGACGATTGTCGACAAACCCGCTATGCACTATCAAATAAAAGAAGCCGTTGAATCCGGCATTACGGATATACTTATTATTACCAACCGCGGTAAAGGGGCAATCGAAGACTATTTTGATTATTCACCCGAATATGAAAAGAAACTTATTGAAACGGGCCGTGAAAATATTTTGCGTGAAATGAATGAAATTGCCGATATGGCAAACATTACTTTTTTGCGTCAAAAGGCTCCTAAGGGTTTGGGACACGCCGTTTTGTGCGCCAAAAGTTTTGTCGGAGACGAACCGTTTGCCGTACTTTACGGTGACGATGTTATCGAGTCCGATGTACCCACAACCAAATCTTTGATTGATATATATGAAAGATTTGGAAAGCTTACGGTCGGGGTGAGAGAAGTTACTCGCGAGCAAATAGTAAAATACAGTTCTCTTGATGCTGAAGAAATTGAGCCGGACATTTATATATGCCGCGATATGATTGAAAAACCGTCTCCGGATAAGATTCTGTCATGTCTGTCGATTTTGGGGCGAGTTGTGCTTCCTCCCGAAATTTTCGATGTCCTTAAGAATCAGGCACCCGGTGCCGGCGGAGAAATACAGTTAACCGATGCTATGGCACAGTTTGCCCGTCGGGACGGAATAACCGCTTACAGATTTTCCGGAATTCATCATGACATGGGCTCAAAGCTCGGCTTATTAAAGGCAAATGTTTCTTACGGAATAAAGCACGAAGAAATAGGCGGAGAATTTCGCAAGTGGCTTAAGGAATTTGCAAAAAGTATTTGAAAGGAAGATAATATGAACGGACAAAGGCCGGATAAGATTAACTATTATCTTGATATAGCACAGACCGTTGCACTGAGAGGTACTTGTATACGGCGTAAATTCGGTGCAATAATCGTAAAAAATGACAGTATCATATCTACCGGATATGCGGGGGCACCGAGAGGGAGGAAAAATTGCTGTGATTTACAGTATTGTCAGCGTGAGAAGCTGAATATCCCGCGTGGTGAACGCTATGAACTTTGCCGTTCGGTGCATGCCGAGGCGAACGCGATTATATCGGCGTCTCGCGAAAATATGATAGGTTCAACACTTTTTTTAGCTTGTATTGACTATAAAACAAATACTTTAGTCAACGGTACAAGTCCGTGTCAAATGTGCCGGAGAATGATAATAAATGCGGGGATAGACACAGTTGTGGTGCGTGATACAGCCGACACATACAGGGTGATTACCGTTTCGGAATGGATAGACAAAGATGACAGCCTCGACGGAATTTTCGGTTATTGATATGACTTTGTCTCACATTATGCACGCAGCTGCATTGGAAAGGGAAGTTTTTTCTTCTCCGTGGAGCGAACAGTCTCTGATTGATTTTATCAGGCGTGAAGATACGATATTTTTGGCGTGCATACAAGATGAAAGATTTTTGGGATATATAGGAGCGTATGTTACATATCCCGAAATATCGATTACAAATGTAGTGACGGACGGTGCTTTTCGCAAACGGGGTGTTGCTTCGGCACTTTTGAAAGAACTTACGGAGCGTGCGAAAAAAATAAAAGCCGAAAAAATTATACTTGAGGTAAGACTTTCAAACATTCCGGCAATAGCTCTTTATGAAAAGTTCGGCTTTGCCAAAGTCGGAATTCGAAAAAATTTTTATACAAAACCCCGTGAAGACGCATATGTTATGATACTAAATATTCAAAAGGACTGAATTTGATTGAAAATACTTGCCATTGAATCAAGCTGTGACGAAACATCTGCCGCTGTTGTGGAAAACGGTCGTAATGTTTTGTCGTGTAAAATATTGTCACAAATAGATATTCACAAGCGTTTCGGCGGAGTTGTGCCGGAAATAGCATCGAGAGCTCATGTTGAGGCGGTGGTACCGCTTTGCCGCGAAGCACTTTTTGAAGCGGGACTTTCCGCTGAAGAAATCGACGCTGTGGCGGTTACATACCGTCCCGGCCTTATAGGAGCATTGCTGGTGGGCGTAAATTTTGCCAAAGGCCTTGCATATACATTGAAAAAGCCTTTAATTGCCGTTAATCACATTAGAGGTCATATTGCGGCAAATTATATTGCTCACCCGGAATTAGAGCCGCCGTTTCTTGCTTTGGTCATTTCGGGAGGGCATACCTCTTTAATATATGTGAAAGATTATACAACATTTGAAACCGTAGGAGTAACGCGTGATGACGCCGCAGGAGAAGCTTTTGATAAAGTAGCACGCGTTATGGGAATTTCTTACCCCGGTGGAGCGGAAATGGACAGATTGGCAAAAGAAGGAAATTTTAAAGCTGTTGATTTTCCCCGTGCGACAGTAAAAAACGCTCCTTATGATTTTTCTTATTCCGGATTGAAAACCGCCGTGGTTAATCATCTTCACCGACTTTCGCAGACGAACACTCCGTATAAAAAAGAAGATATAGCGGCTTCATTCACATCGGCCGTGTGCGATACGGTTACAGACCGGCTTTCATATGCAATTGATGATTTTTCGCCGCCTGTGCTTGTGCTTGCCGGCGGAGTAAGTGCGAATTCGCACATAAGGAAAGCTGTTACGGATTTATGCGAAAAAAAAGGCTGTAAATTGTGCCTTCCGCCTTTGTCGCTTTGCGGAGACAATGCGGCTATGATAGCCTGCCAGGGATATTACGAATATATACACGGAAACATATCCGATATACGACTTAACGCAATAGCAATTTCCGATAAATTCGTAAATTGAGTGTTCGGGATTTTCTTCAAAAGTTTTCCACAACCTGTCAAAAACTTTGTTGAAAATTCTTGAAAAGTGCTTGCTTACAGATTTTTTTGCTGTTTTGCTTGTGGAAAAGTCTGTGAGTTTTGTGTAAAACCCCGCTTTTTTGACAAAATTACAGTTTTTTAATATAACGAAATTTCATAATCTAAAGCAAAAACAAAGAGGCTGTCTGTTTCGCTGTACGGCAGTTTCGGCATCCAAAATCTTAAAAATTCGGCTTCGGAGAATTATTATGGAAAAAATTTATACAATACCGGTAAATGAAACTTTTGAAACTTCTGACGGCTGTCCTTTTTGTCGGCTTTTCGAAACTCTTGAGAAAAACGAACTCGATATAATTCTAGGTGCTTCAATGATGGAACCGGATATCAGAATCGAAACAAACAAAAAAGGTTTTTGCCGCGAGCATTATCATAAGATGTTCGAAGCGAAAAATCGTTTGGGATTAGGGCTTATTATAGAAAGTCACCTTGATGAAATTATTGAAAGATTGGAAAATCTTCCTCTTCTTTCCGATAAGTTGAAATCGTCGTCGGAGTACCTTGAAAAAGCTGTTTCAAGCTGTTACATATGTGACAGAATAAACAACAATTTTCAAAAAATGATAGAGTGTGCCTGTATTCTCTGGGAAAAAGACGAACATTTCAGGGAAAAATTTGCCGCAACTCCGTATTTTTGCGTTAAACATTATTCCATGATGCTAAATTCAGCCGCAACTTTTGTTTCAAAAAAATCCCGCAAAGATTTTTTCAAAGCCGCGTCTTCGATAGAGACAGAATACTTGAAAATTCTGAAAGAAGATGTTTCATGGTTTTGTAAGAAATTCGATTACCGTTACGATTCCGAACCGTGGGGAAATTCAAAAGATGCTGTTGAGCGGGCTATAAAATCGGTATACCACAAATGAAAAAAACAGTTATTTCTCTTAAAGACAATGACCTGTTCTCGCCCGATAAAACTTTTAATTGCGGTCAATGTTTCAGATTTAATTTTTTTGACGGATATTGGAGAGGCGCTGCGGGAGAAGATTTTTTTGTGTTTCCTCAAGAACAGCAAAGGGGAAAGATTGAATACTATTCGGCAAAAGGAACGGATTTATCCCTGTTCTTAGATGCTCAAACTTCTTACAACAAGATTAATTCTTTCTCGTTTGGAGGATTTTCCGAAAATGTTCAAAGCGTTATAGACAATGCCGTAAAAATATCCGAAGGTCTCAGAATTTTAAAGCAGGATTTTTGGGAAACTTTAATATCTTTTATTATTTCGCAGAATAACAATATTCCGAGAATTAAAAAAAATATAACTTCAATATGCGAAAATTTCGGAGAAAAAGTGTCTTTCGGTGAAGAAGAATATTATACTTTCCCGACGCCCGAAGCTCTTTTTCGTGCGGGTGAAGAAGGACTTAAAGAATGTCGGCTCGGATTTCGGACAAAATATATTCTCGATGCGTGTGAAAGAACACTGTCCGGAGAAATAAGCGAAAAGGAACTTATTAATCTTTCCGATCAGGACGCGAAACAACGACTCATGACAATTCACGGAGTAGGTCCTAAAGTCGCATCTTGTGTGTTGTTGTACGGAGTTCACCGCCTTTCGCAAGTGCCGGTAGATGTTTGGATGAAAAAGGTATTCAAAAAATATTTTGATTCGGATTTTGTACAGCTCGGAGAATTCGGAGGAATTTTACAGCAATATTTATTTTACAGAGAAAGGTTTATTATTGAGGGGAAAGAAACATGAAAGAAACAAGATACGCTGCATTTCGCTGTCCCGACTGCGGGGTGGCTATTATACAGGAAATAAAACTCTTTAACTTGTCTTCGGAAGAAGTTTTAATGCGTTGTTCCTGTGGAGAGTCGGTTCTTTCCGTAAAATATTTGAAAAATCGGGAAACCGTTCAAATAAATGTTCCGTGTATAGCTTGCCCAAATCCGCATCCTTATCAAATAGCGGCAAAAACATTTTTCGGTGACGATATGTTTGTTTTGCAATGCACGGATTCCGGGCTTGATATATTTTTTGTCGGGAATCGCGAAGAGGTAATCAAAGCTGTTGAAAAAAATACTCAGGAACTGCAAAAGCTTTTTGAATTGATAGATAGTGAAAATCGCGAAGAACACTGTGATTGCGGCGATGGTTGTCACGATCACGAAGAAGATTCTTTCGATACAAATGAAAACAATATTAAAAACGACGAATACGAATATTATGATGCGGTTGTAACAAGCGGAATGCTCTTTTTAATTCGCGAATTGGCAAAAGCCGATAAAATAAATTGTCCCTGCGGAAAAAAAGAGTTGATTCTTGATGTGGGATACGACATAATAGAGGTATCTTGCGATGCGTGTCAGGCAAGATCGGTTATGCGTGCCATGACCGATGAAGATATTATAAATCTCGCTGAAAAAGAAACGCTTGAATTGGAGTGAGCAACAATGAACGATAAAAAAAAGGTATCGGGGCTACTTTCGTTTTACGAATGGATAGAAACATTCCTTTTGGCTCTGTGCTGTGTAATTTTGATTTTTACATTTGCGGTAAAGTTTGTAACCGTATCCGGTTCCAGTATGGAAAATACTCTTCATAACGGAGACAGACTTCTCATAACAAGCATTTTATACGAGCCGAAAGTCGGAGATATCGTGGTTGTAGATGTAACGCATAACGAAAAAGCCGATGCCGCTTCATCACCTTATATCAAAAGAATTATTGCAACAGAAGGGCAAACGGTAGACATAGATCCTAATACTTGGACGGTATATGTGGACGGAGTCGCAATTGAAGAACCGTATGTAAATCCTTACAATACGGTCGGTTCATATTATCCGTATCCCAGTCCCATGATATCCGGCGATACGGTTTATCCTTATACGGTTTCCAAAGACTGTGTTTTTGTTATGGGAGATAACCGCAACGGTTCAACCGACAGCAGAAAAATCGGAGAAATTCACAAAAATAATATCATAGGAAAAGTTATACTTCGTCTTACACCGAATTTCGGAGGTGTTGACTGATGCCGAGTGACATAATACAGTGGTTTCCGGGACATATGGCGAAAACCCGCCGCCTTATAAAAGAAAACCTGACTTCCGTTGATATTGTAATAGAATTGCTTGATGCGAGGATTCCGCGAAGCAGTAAAAATCCCGAAATAGATTCTCTTATAACGGGGAAACCGATTTTAACGGTTTTGAATAAAGCAAGCCTTGCCGATCCTGTAGGAAATGTGCGTTGGAAATCAATTTACGAAAAAGAAAACAAGCACCTGGTCGTTGCCGATTGCATTGATAAAAAAGGATTGAATACTATTGTTGAGGAAATAAAAAAAATACTTGCCGATAAAATCGAAAGAAACATTCAAAAAGGTATGAGCGGCAAAACGGTTAAAGCTATGGTTGTCGGTATTCCTAATGTGGGAAAATCTTCCCTGATTAATTCACTGTCCGGTCAAAAAAAAGCCAATGTCGAAAACCGTCCGGGAGTTACACTTAACAAACAGTGGATTAAAACATCTCTCGGAATTGATTTGCTTGATATGCCGGGAGTTTTGTGGCCGAAATTCGAGGATAGGCGTGTCGGAGAAAATCTTGCTATTACGGGTGCGATAAAAGATAAAGTGCTTCAGTCGGATGAAATTGCCATGATATTATGCTCCAGGCTGAAAGCCAGATATCCGGAGCTCCTGTGTGCAAGATACGGAATAGAAAAAAGCGAAATTGAATCACTTGACGGATATGATATTTTTGAGCTTATCGGAAGAAAGCGTTCTCTTTTAATGCGTGGCGGAGAAGTTGATTTTAACAGATGTGCCGCTATGCTTCTTGATGAATTCAGAAGTGCGAAAATCGGCAGAATTACGCTGGAGTAAAAGGATGGATTATACATATTTTAAAGAACTTGTCCCCGATGAATCTCTGATTGTTGCAGGGATTGATGAGGCAGGACGCGGACCTCTGGCAGGACCGGTATTTGCGGCGGCAGTTATTTTGCCCAAAGGTCTTATAATCGACGGAGTAAAAGACTCAAAAAAAATTTCGGAAAAAAAGCGTGAAAAACTGTTTGATGTAATAAAAAACGAAGCCATTGCGGCGGCGATAGCTTCGGCAGACTGTAGGGAAATAGATCAGTACAACATACTCGGTGCTACGATGCTTGCAATGAGACGAGCTGTTTCTCTTTTGGAGATTAAGCCGGATCTTTTGCTCATTGACGGAAATCAGGCTAAAGGATTTGTAGAACCGGTAAAAACCGTAATTAAAGGGGACGATCTTATTCCTCAAATTGCCGCAGCTTCAATTCTTGCCAAAGTGTCAAGAGACAGATATTGTTTGGAAATGGCAAAGCAATATCCCGAATACGGATTTGAACAGCATAAAGGGTATCCTACGGAACTTCACAGAAAAAACTTGCTCAAATTCGGTCCGTGCCCGGAACACCGTCTTACATTTTTGAAAAAGATATTATGAAAATGTTTTTCGATTTAAAAAAGCTGAAAAAGGGTACAAATACTTCAGTTCCCGAGAAACACAGGCTGGGCAAAACGGGGGAAGAGGAGGCACTTGATTATCTTCTTAAACTCGGATATGTTCTTATGGAAAAAAATTTCAGACATTCACATTCCGAAATCGACCTTATTCTTAAGGACGGACGGTGTATAGTTTTTTGCGAAGTAAGAAGTCAGAATGAAGATAAGTGCAATTATCTTTCTCCGGCAGAGTCAATCACCGTTGCGAAAAGGGCAAGTATTTCTCAGGGGGCACAGTGGTATATATCTCATTACTCGGAAACTTCCAACAAAGCTGTAAAAACCGTACCTCCGTGCAGGTTTGATGTAGTGGAAGTTTTCTTTAAAGACGGTAAAGCGGCAAAAATAAATCACATAAAAGATGCATTTTTCAAAACGCAAAAAAGGAAAGGTAAAGGTTATAGAATATGAATACACTGAATTATGTCAGCACAAGAGGCGATAAAGAAACCGTTTGTTCCGCCGAAGCAATAAAAAGAGGTATTGCTACCGACGGAGGACTTTATATGCCGGAGAACATTCCGCAGATTACTTTGGATGAGATTGTGTCGCTTTCCGACAAAAGCTATTCGGAAAGAGCCTTTTTTGTACTCTCCAAATTTCTCGACGATTACCCTCCGGAAACTTTGAAAAAAATTTGCGAAATTTCTTACGGCAAGGAAAAATTCGGAGAAAATCCCGCTCCGGTTGTAAAGCTTTCGGACGGTATGTCAATTCTTGAACTTTGGCACGGCCCGACTTGTGCATTTAAAGATATGGCACTCCAGATTATGCCGCGACTTCTCTCACAGTCGCTTGTTATGACGGGGGAAGACAAAACAGCTCTCATTCTTGTTGCGACTTCGGGAGATACGGGTAAAGCGGCACTTGAAGGATACAAAGATGTAGATTCGGTAAAAATACTTGTGTTTTATCCTCAGGACGGCGTAAGCGGTATTCAAAAATTACAAATGGCTTCTCAAGAAGGTGAAAATGTCGGAGTTTTTGCGATTCACGGTAATTTTGATGATGCTCAAACAGGCGTAAAAAATATTTTTGCATCGGAAGAAATCCGTCAAAAACTTCTTGAGAACAAAACATTTCTTTCAAGTGCAAATTCTATCAATTGGGGCAGACTTGCTCCGCAGATAGTTTATTATGTTTCCGCGTATTGTGATATGCTCAACGGCAAAACGGTTAAAGCGGGCGAAAAAATAGATGTTACCGTTCCGACAGGAAACTTCGGAGATATTTTTGCCGCTTATATAGCTAAAAAAATGGGGTTACCCATAGAACGCTTAATTTGTGCGTCCAACAAAAATAAGATACTCTGCGATTTCTTTGAAACCGGGATTTACGACAAAAGACGCGAATTTTTCACAACGACAAGTCCGTCTATGGATATCCTCATTTCTTCAAACCTCGAAAGACTTCTTTTCCTTGCAAGCGACAGCGAAACCGTAAAAAGTCTCATGGCACAGCTTTCCGAAAAAGGTGTTTACAAAATTTCTCCGGAACTTCTTAAAACTCTCGGTAACGATTTTTCGGGAGGTTGGTGCAGTGAGGAAGAATGTGCCGCAACAATAAAAGAAGTGTTCGAGAGGGATTCGTATGTAATAGATCCGCACACTGCCGTTGCCGTTAAATGTGCGAAAGAAAATAAAAATTCAAATCCCATGCTCGTTGTATCAACGGCAAGTCCTTATAAATTTGCCCCGGCAGTTTTGCGTGCGTTATCCGGAAAGGAAGAAAAAGAGGAATTTGATTCAATTTCGTCTCTTTCTTCGCTTACCGGTACACAGGCTCCCGCTCCTCTTGCAAAACTTAAAGAAAAAGCCGTCCGTTTTTCTCAAAGCTGTGATAAAGAAGAGATGAGAGAAAAAGTTTTGGAATTTGCCCGCTAAACAGCATTAAAAATTTTTAGGTTTGAAAGTCGCACATATTGTATCCGTGCTTGAAGAGGCGTGACACGGGCCGATACATATTTCATCGGTTGTACAGTAGTTTTCTCCGTCGTGATACATACAGTTGCGAACACTGCACGATATTCCTTCAATATGACGGATATTCAATTTCTTTTCGCGGTTTTTTTCTTTCTTTTCCATATTTTATTCCTTTCGTAAATTGAATTGTACGGTGCTATTTTTCGCAAAATGTGTGAACCTTATACCGAAAATTTTTAATGACAGACAATCTGTCCGAAATAACAGGAAGGAGAGTGTAAGTGGCTCTTTTTACAATATCGGATCCGCACCTTTCGTTTTCCACCAACAAGCCTATGGATATTTTTTCAAAGAATTGGGAAAATCATACCGAAAAAATCGAAAAGGCATGGAGAGAAAACATAAGTGAAAACGATACCGTAGTCATACCGGGAGATATATCATGGGCAATGACACTTGAAGAAGCCCGAGACGATTTTGCTTTTTTGGAAAGACTTCCCGGCAAAAAAATACTTTTAAAGGGTAATCATGACTATTGGTGGCAAAGCAAAAAAAAGTTTGAAGAATTTCTGAAAAGGGAAAAATTTTCGACGATTTCGTTTTTGCAAAATACAGCTGAATTTTCGCAAGGGTTCATAATATGCGGATCACGCGGTTGGTCTAATGACACGCCTTTGACCGAAGACGACAAAAAAATAATAGCGAGAGAAGCCGGACGGTTTGAATTATCCATAAAAGCAGGAGAGGCCATTCAAAAAAAACTTTTTGAGGAAACCGGAATAATGCACGAAATACTCGTATTCTCTCATTATCCTCATCTTAGTCCCGGTCAAGACACTTCTCCCATTGCACAAGTGCTTGTCCGTCACGGAATAAAAAGAGTGTTTTACGGTCATCTCCACGGCAAGTGCGATGTGCGTCTGCCTAAGAATATTACGGGACTTCGTGCACAAATTGTTTCGGCTGATTATCTTAACTTTACGCCAAAAAGAATAAATCTTTAAATTTTACTTTATTTCTCTTGACAAATTTAGCTTTTTGTATAAAATATAGTATGTATTATTATGTAAATGGATATATGTTTTTACATATCCGGGAGGACAAAAAATGAGTGTTAAAAATGTCAGTACAACCGAAAATAAAAATCAGGTGAAGCTTGAACTTCACATCGACAAAGATGTGTTTGAAGCAGCGGTTAAAAAAGTTTATCAGAAAAATTCAAAAAACATTACCGTTCCGGGCTTCAGAAAAGGCAAAGCACCCCGTGCGATAATCGAAAAGATGTACGGAAAAGGTGTTTTTTATGAAGATGCACTTAACAATGTGTTGCCGTCGGAGCTTGAAAAAGCTGTTGAAGAAGCAAAGCTCGATGTAGTGAGCCGTCCGGAAATTGATGTTGACGAAATCAATGACGAAGGTGTTTCTGTTTCCGTTCTTTATTATGTAAAGCCCGAAGTCGAACTTACGGCTTACAAGGGACTTGAAGCTGAGAAAACCGTTAAAGAAGTAACAGATGAAGACATTGATCATGAAATCGGTCATGCCCGTGAGCGTGCCGCAAGAATGATAGAGGTTGACCGTGCCGTAGAAAACGGAGATTTTGTTACAATCGATTATATGGGAAGCGTTGACAATGTTCCTTTTGACGGCGGAAAAGCCGAAGGCTATAAGCTTGAAATCGGATCGAATTCGTTTATTCCGGGATTTGAAGAGCAGTTAATCGGTCATAAAACCGGAGAAACTTTCGATATCAATGTTAAGTTCCCGGAAGATTATCACGCCGAAGACCTTAAAGGAAAAGACGCTGTATTTGCAATTGAGATTCACAAAGTCGAAAAGAAAGAGCTTCCGGCACTTGATGATGAATTTGTAAAAGATGTTTCCGAATTTGATACTCTTGATGAATATAAGGCAGATATCAAGGCTAATATAGAAAAGAGAAACGAGCGTATTGCCGAAGACGGTTTTGAGTCCGCTCTTTCCGATGCACTTATTGCGAATCTTAAAGCCGATATCCCGGAATCTATGTTTGAACTTGAAGTTGACAGTATGGTTGATGATTACAGCTACAGAATGCAGTCACAGGGTATTTCCCTCGATATGTACATGAAGTATACCGGCATGACTGTTGAAAACTTCAGAGAGCAATTCAAGCCTCAGGCAGAAAACAGAGTTAAGTTCCGTTTGGCTCTCGAAAAAATCGCATCTCTTGAGAACATAACCGTATCCGACGAGGAAGTCGAAGCCGAATACGCAAAGATGGCTGAAGCTTATAAGTTTGAAACGGAACAGGTTAAAAAGACCGTTCCGGTAAATGCGGTAAAAGAAGATCTTCTTCGTACCAAAGCCTTCGATGTAGTTAAAGAAAATGCGAAAGTTTCAGAGACAAAGGCTGAAGAGCACACGGAAAAGCCTGCTGCAAAAAAGCAAAGTACCAAAAAGGCAGACGGTGGCGACACAAAGAAAACAACCACTAAGAAGACCGCTGCAAAAAAAGCCGAAAGTGACGACGGCGATAAGCTTGATACAGAGAACACCGAAAAGTAATCGGGTATAAAAGGAGGAAACGCATGGCACTTGTACCAATGGTCGTTGAACAGACAGACAGAGGAGAGCGTTCGTACGACATTTATTCCAGACTTCTTAATGACAGAGTGATTTTTCTGGCTG
Source organism: uncultured Oscillospiraceae bacterium (assembly GCA_964558655.1). Classification (GTDB taxonomy): domain Bacteria; phylum Bacillota; class Clostridia; order Oscillospirales; family SIG627; genus RGIG6353. Next base: position 23,239 of record CAZLEX010000024.1, read on the forward strand.
ACGAAGTTAACGACGCAACAGCAACTCTCGTTGTGGCACAGCTTCTATATCTTGAAGCACAGGATCCGGATAAGGATATCAGTCTTTATATTAACAGTCCGGGCGGTTCCATAAGTGCCGGCATGGCAATTTATGACACCATGAATTTTATCAAGTGTGATGTTTCCACAATCTGTATAGGTATGGCGGCGAGTATGGGTGCATTTTTGCTTGCATCGGGAACAAAAGGAAAACGCTTTGCACTCCCGAACAGTGAAATTATGATTCACCAGCCTCTCGGCGGGACTCGCGGACAGGCAACCGATATTAAGATTCATGCAGATCATATTATACGAATCCGTTCGAGAATGAACGAAATACTTGCCGAGCGTACGGGACGCGATATTGCCCAAATAGAGCGTGATACCGAACGGGATAACTTCCTTACAAGCGAGCAAGCCCTTGATTACGGACTTATAGATAAGGTCATCGACAAAAGAAGTTAAAGCGAAACGGGGCAGTTTTCTGCCCCGTTTTTTCAAGTAATCATTTTGAGAGGTTAATATGCAAATAAATGAAAACAAGTGTTCTTTTTGCAATCGCGAAGAAAAAGACGCCGGTACCCTTATAAAAGGTCCCGACGGAGTTAAAATTTGCAAGCAGTGCGTGGAGTTTTGCTCCATGATTTTTGATACAAACGAAGAAAAAGAAAAAAATTGCAACGGTCTGAATTTTTCAGAGTTACCCACTCCCGAAGAAATCAAAAAAACTCTTGACGAATATGTTATAGGGCAGGACAGAGCGAAAATTACTCTTTCCGTTGCCGTTTACAATCATTATAAAAGAATACTTCAAAAAAAGGAAAAAGACGACGAGACGGAAATACAAAAAAGCAATGTTTTGCTTTTAGGACCGACGGGTGTAGGAAAAACATATCTTGCTTCAACCCTTGCCAAAACTCTTAAAGTTCCGTTTGCCATTGCCGATGCAACTACATTAACCGAAGCCGGTTATGTAGGTGAAGATGTCGAAAATATTCTTCTGAGACTTATACAGGCAGCCGACTTTGATATTGAGCGGGCAGAGCAGGGCATTATATACATCGATGAAATAGATAAAATTTCTCGTCGCAGCGAAAACCGTTCCATAACCCGTGATGTATCCGGAGAGGGAGTACAGCAGGCACTTTTGAAAATATTGGAAGGTACTGTCGCAAATGTTCCTCCTCAAGGTGGAAGAAAGCACCCAAATCAAGAATTTATAAAGATTGACACTTCAAATATTCTTTTCATATGCGGAGGTGCATTTGACGGAATTGAAGAAATCATTAAACGGCGTACCGGTAAACAGACTATAGGATACGGAGCGTCAATTCAAACAAAAGCCGAAAAAGAATCGTTTAAAACGCTTAAAGATATCGAAGCTCACGATCTCGTAAAATACGGAATTATTCCGGAACTTGTGGGAAGAATCCCTATGATTGTTTCACTTGATGCACTGGACGAGAAGGCTTTTTGTAAGATACTTTCGGAACCTAAAAACAGTCTTATAAAGCAATACGGAAAATTGTTTGAAATGGACGGAGTTGAGCTTGAATTCAAACCCGATGCAATTGTTGAGGTTGCACGGCTTGCTAAAGAACGCAATACAGGTGCAAGAGGACTGCGTGCTATTATGGAAAATCTGATGCTTGAGTATATGTATTCAATTCCGTCGGATAAAACTGTCAAAAAAATCACATTTTCTTCCGATACGGTTAAGGGATTGAAAAAAGCAAAACTCACAAAACGCAAAGAAAAAAAATAATCCCGACGCACTCTTAAACAATATTAAGAGTGCGTTTTGTTAATTTGAAATACCGGCATTGTTTGATACAATTTGTGAAAAGAATTTATATTTTTGCTGCAAAATTATCATAAATTTGTTTTCTTTCACTATTTATTTGTACAAAAAAGCAATAAAATTGTTGCAATGCAATAAATAATATGTTAGAATGAAGAAAAATAAATTTAATCCCGGAGGTAACAATGAAAAAAATCTTGAGTCTTACTTTGGCAGTCCTTATGCTCTT
>CAZLEX010000025.1:0-24279 GCA_964558655.1 uncultured Oscillospiraceae bacterium
TCGTCATCGGTGACCGCTACACCGTGGACGATCACGAAGAACGGGACATTCACATCTACTACAACTTCGTTGGTTATATCGAAATCGAAGAATAACGCTGTCATGCTTTATGTGAAGTGAACTAATTAGCACTTTTTGACCCGCAGGACCCATTTATGTGTAATAAGTAACAATTGCGTGGCTGGCAGGCCAACTAAAAGACGCACTTTGCGTTGCCGGTATCGTTTAGGGCTTTGCCCGAAAATGAAATACCACCCGCTACGCGGGTGGATATTTATTTTATACTTTGTCGGATTTAAAAGGCTAAACAATAAATTTGCCGGGTGATATTTTGTATTTCTTTTTATAGGCACGGTAAAACACCGAATAGTCTCTGAAGCCGCATTGCAGATACGCTTTTGTCGGAGGAGTGCCGGAGAGAATAAGTTGTCTTGCCATGACAAGTCTTTTGAGCGTTATATATTCGTAGACGGTAGAGGAAGTGGCTTTTTTGAAAATACGGCAGAGGTGTGTCTTGCTTATATAAAATCTGTCACATATTCCGTCAAGCGTTATATTTTCCGAAATATGACGGTTTATGTAGCTTATTATTCTGCTGTCAAGCGGTCTGTCGGTCTCGGGTTCGGCGAGAGAACCGAAAGAGTTTGAAATTTCGTTTAAAAGCGGAAGAAGATTTGAAACTGTCTGAATTCGTCTGTCGGAGCTGTCTGTCATTATGTTTTTCATAAATACGGTGTAGGCGTCGCTTTTGAAATTATCAGCCCGATAGCAATTAAAAGTTCCGATTTTACGCTCGTTAAACGGTACAAGAAGTTTGCCGTTGGGATCGATACCGCTTAAAAATTCCGGTTTGAAATTAATTACAAGACGGGTGTACGGCTTAGATGTATCCGTTATATCTATGTAATGTGCTTCTGCCGGACGCATAATAAGGATATCTCCTTTTTCAAGAGGATACTGCGTACCTTCAACCTTGTAAACACCGCATCCCTGTTCAAAATAGTACAGCTCATACGATTCATGCATATGAATTTTGAATTTTGACGGAACAGGTTTTTCGTCATGCATATAATTCATTTCGATATCTTTATCCGAATAAGAAAAATATTTTGCCATATTATCACCGTTTTTATTTTTATTGTATCACATTAAGGCAATATTTGCAATATATAATGGTAATATAAGCAATTTCATTACTTTAATTATTCAATTATAATAATAGAAAGAATATAAAATACTATCATTATCCGATAGATGAACAAAACGACGGAGTAAAGCGTATGAACGAAAACTATATGCTAAAAAACGATACGGCAAGAAAAATTTACGCATCTGTAAAAAATTTGCCGATAGAGGATTATCACTGTCATCTGTCACCCCGTGAGATATATGAGGATAAACCTTTTTGCAACATAGGTGAAATATGGCTTGGTGCCGATCATTACAAATGGCGTCTTATGAGGACGGCGGGAATAGATGAAGAATATATCACGGGAAATGCTTCATTTAAAGAAAAATTTATCAAGTACTGTTCGGCTCTTGAATTTGCGGCGGGAAATCCCCTTTATCATTGGTCGCACATGGAGCTGTCGCGTTTTTTCGGGATAGACACGCCGATTAGTTCCCGTAATGCCCTGCAAATCTGGGAAGAAGCCAATGCTTTTATCGAAAAGACAAAACTGTCTCCGAAAAAGCTTATCGAAAAGTCAAATGTCGAGGTTATTTGCACGACCGACGATATAACCGATGACCTTTCGTATCACAAAAAAATAGCAGAGGATAAAAGCTTTAAAACGAGAGTTATTCCTTCTTTCAGAACGGATAATCTTCTGCTTGCAAGGCGGGAAGGCTATTCTGATTACATCAATAAACTGAGTTATGTGTCCGGTATTGCCGCAAACACTCTCGAAACCTTTAAAGAAGCGGTTTTGGCAAGGCTTGATTTTTTTTGCAAAGTCGGCTGTCGGTGTACCGATATAGGTATACCTTATTTTCCCGACAGAATAGCAAGCGATAAGGAGGCTGACGGCACATTTAAAGAATTGCTTGCAGGCGAAGATGTTACAGACGAAGAATATATGGGATTTGTCGGCAATATGTATCTGTTTTTAAATTCTGCTTATAAGCAAAAAGACTTGATTTCACAATGGCATTTGGCGGTCGTAAGAAATTCCAATTCGGTTTTGTCACGGAAATTGGGCGGTGACTGCGGAGTTGACTGTGTCGGAAATGCCGTAAACGGAAACGACCTTATCATGATGCTTGATGCAATCAATAAAAATTCCGGTCTTCCGAAAACGGTTATTTATTCGCTCAACGAATCGAACATTGCACAAATCGCCTCAATCGCAGGTGCGTTTCCCAATGTTAAATGCGGTGCGGCTTGGTGGTTTTGCGACCATAAACGAGGAATAGAAGATGAAATCAGGGTAATTGCCGAAAACGGTTCTTTGGGTGAGTTTTACGGTATGCTTACCGATTCGAGAAGTTTTCTGTCCTACGCCCGTCACGATTATTTCAGAAGAATTTTGTGCAGTATTATAGGCGAATGGGTGGAAAGCGGAGAGTATGACAAAGACAGTGCCGAAAGGCTTGCTGAAAAAATTTGTTACTGTAATATAAAGAAAGCGATTGGTGATTAATATGAAAATGTCTTTTAGGTGGTACGGCGAGAGTGATCCGATTTCACTCGAATACATAAGGCAGATACCTAATATGCGTTCGGTGGTTACTGCGGTTTACAATGTAAAGCCGGGAGAAGTTTGGCCGGAAGAAAGTCTCGAAAAACTCAAAAATCAGGCAGAGGAAAACGGCTTGATTTTCGATATTGTGGAATCTGTTCCCGTGCCCGAAGAAATAAAGCTCGGCACAGATAAGGCAGAGGAATACACAAAAGTATATTGCGAAAATATTCGGCGTTGTGCAAAATACGGTGTTAAGTGCATTACATATAACTTTATGCCCGTATTCGACTGGACGAGAACTCAGCTTGACAAAACGGCACCTGACGGTTCAACAAGCCTTGTTATGTACATGGAACAGCTAAAAGGGTTGGATCCCTTAAAAGATGATATACATTTGCCCGGTTGGGACTCAAGTTATACCAGGTCCGAAATAAGAGATTTGATAATCGCTTATTCAAAACTCGGTGAAGATGGACTTTGGAAAAATCTTGAAAAATTTCTCAAAAAGATAATTCCCGTCGCGGATGAATGTGGAGTTAAGATGGCGATTCACCCCGACGATCCGCCCTATTCGATTTTCGGTATTCCGAGAATTGTTACCTGCGAAAAAAATTTGGACAGACTGCTTAATATTGTTGACAGTCCCGCTAACAGTCTTTGTTTCTGTACGGGAAGTCTCGGCTGTGCCTCATTTAACGATATTCCGAAAATGGTGAGAAAATACAGTGGAATGAATAGAATTGCCTTTATGCATATTCGTCAGGTAAAGCTTTTTGAGGACGGAAGCTTTGAAGAATCCGGGCATCTTTCGGAAAACGGAAGCCTTGATATGTACGAGATAGTAAAGGCTCTTGCCGACACGGGATTTGACGGGTATGTCCGTCCCGACCACGGCAGAATGATTTGGGGAGAAAACGGCAAACCGGGCTACGGTCTTTATGACAGGGCTTTGGGGGCCGCATACATAAACGGACTTTTTGAAGCTTGTGAAAAGGCAAGAGAGGAGAATTAATATGCAAAAAAATGTATTGAACACGGATTTAACCGGAAAGGTCGCTGCGGTAACGGGTGCGGGCGGAGTGCTTTGCTCGGCATTTGCCAAAACTCTCGCACGGGCAGGAGCTAAGGTAGCATTGCTTGATATCAATTACGAAGCGGTAAAGCAGTTTGCCGATGAGATAACCGCCGCCGGCGGTATTGCCGTAGCGTACAAGTGCAATGTGCTTGATAAGGCGTTATGTTACAGTGTTGCCGACGAAGTTGAAAAGGATTTGGGAAAGTGTGATATATTGATAAACGGTGCGGGGGGAAATAATCCGAAAGCCACGACAGATAAGGAATATTTTGAATTGGGCGATATTGACGCCGATACTAAAAGTTTTTTCGATCTTGAGAGTGACGGTGTGGGCTTTGTGTTTAATCTCAATTTTTTGGGAACGCTTATACCTACGCAGGCATTTGCACGCCAAATGGTCGGCAGAGAGGGCTGCAACATACTTAATATTTCGAGCATGAACGCATATACTCCGCTTACCAAAATTCCCGCTTATTCGGGTGCAAAAGCGGCAATTTCCAATTTTACGCAATGGCTCGCGGTACATTTTTCAAAGGTAGGTATTCGAGTAAATGCGATAGCACCCGGATTTTTCTCAACCAAGCAGAATGCTGCACTTCTCTTTAATGATGACGGCACGCCGACAGCCAGAACGGGAAAAATATTGGCGGCAACTCCTATGGGAAGATTCGGTAAGGCCGAAGAACTTGAAGGCGGGCTTCTGTTTTTGCTTAACAATGAGGCGGCAGGCTTTATAACAGGTGTTGTTTTGCCGATAGACGGCGGATTTTCCGCATATTCCGGAGTATAAAATGATTAATAAAACGAGGTAATAAAAATGGAAAGGATTTTGTTTCAGGGCGATTCGATAACCGATGCCCACCGTGATCGTGAAAATACCGATAATCTTGGGATTGGGTATCCCACGCTTGTAAAAGCACAGTTAGGTTTTGAAAATCCCGAGAAGTTTGATTTTCAAAACAGAGGTATCGGCGGAAACCGTATAGTCGATGTTTATGCGAGAATAAAAACAGATATAATAAATCTCAAACCCGATTACATGAGTATTCTTATCGGTGTTAATGATGTATGGCATGAACTTGCCATGCAGAACGGCGTAGACGCAGAGAAGTTTGAAAAGATTTACTGTATGATGTTAGATGAAATATATCAGGCACTTCCGAATGTTAAAATTATGATTTTGGAACCTTTCGTTTTGGAAGGCCCTGCAACCTGTAATAATGAGGAAGAGCCGGATAAATGGAACATTTTCAGTACGGAAGTTAAAAAGAGAGCCGAAAAGGCTGAATCTGTCGCTCAAAAATATAATATTCCGTTTATTTCTTTGCAGGATAAATTCGACAGGGTTTCCGAAAACACAGAGAATTCATACTGGCTGGCAGACGGAGTTCACCCGACCTCAATGGGACACGAATTGATTAAAAGAGAGTGGATAAAACATTTTGAAAAAATATGTCGCAAGTAAAAAATCAGAAAAGAGTTTAAAATGAATAACATTAATATCTACGCTTTCGCAGATGAAGCAAGTCCTATGATTGACACTCAGATATCGGCATTACGGGAAAACGGACTTGACGGTCTTGAAATCAGGAATGTTGACTGTGTAAATGTTTCGGACATTTCAAACGCAAAAGCAAAAGAGGTAAAGAAAAAGCTTGACGGAGCAGGTCTTAAAGTTTGGTCTGTCGGTTCTCCGATAGGTAAAATCGATATCGAAAGTGACAGTTTTGCACTGCATACCGAAAAATTTCGTCGTACTCTTGAAATTGCCGAAATTTTGGAAGCGGAAAATATTCGGCTTTTCTCTTTCTTTATACCGAAAGATAAAAACCCCGACGGTTTCAGAGAAGAGGTCATAAATCGGCTCGGTATATTTTCAAATTTGGCAAAAGGCACGGGAATAACCCTTTGTCATGAAAACGAAAAGGGAATATACGGAGATATTCCGGAAAGGTGTCTTGAAATTCACAAGGCTTTGCCCGAAATACTCGCAATATTCGATCCCGCAAATTACATTCAGTGCGGGGTTGATACGCTTGAAGGCTGGAAAATGTTAAGCGGTTATGTAAAATACCTCCACATTAAAGATGCACTTGCCGACGGAAGCGTTGTTCCGGCGGGTAAAGGCGTGGGAAATTTACCGTTTATTTTTGAAGATTTTCGTAAAAACGGCGGAAGGTGCGTTACAATTGAACCGCATCTTACCGTGTTTTCGGGGCTTGAGTCACTTGAAAAAGAGGACGGTAAGAGTGTTGTGGGCAATGTTTACCGATATGCGTCAAACGAAGAGGCGTTTAAAGCCGCCTGTGACGCATTAAAAAAAATAATTTAAGGAGAATAAGCAAATGGAAATAGGAGCTCAATTATATACAGTTCGTGATTTTTGCCGTGATACCGAATCTTTTTCCGAAACACTTAAAAAGGTGGCAGACATAGGTTACAAAACAGTGCAGGTTTCAGGTACTTGCGAATATTCTCCAGAATGGCTAAAAGGCGAGTTGGAAAAGAACGGCCTTAAATGTGTCCTTACTCATTATTTTGTCGATAAGCTTCAAAGTAATCCTGTTGAGGCTGCGTCCTGTCATGATGTATTCGGCTGTAAATATGTAGGACTCGGATACTTTAAATTTGACGAAGAGGAAGACGGTCACCGTTACGGCGATTTTGTGGATATGTATAAACCCGTTGCAAAAGCATTAAAGGAAAACGGAAAATATTTTATGTATCACAATCATGACGGAGAATTTAAAAAAATTGACGGGAAACTTATACTCGAAAAGCTTTGCGAGGATTTCAGCCCCGATGAAATGGGCTTTACACTTGACACTTTTTGGGTTCAGGCAGGTGGAGGAGATCCGGCACAGTGGTTGGAAAAACTTTACGGCAGAGTTCCGTGTATTCACTTGAAAGATTACGCTTACGGCAGAAAAATGGCGGTAATAGGTGAGGGAAATATTAATTTTGACCGTGTTTTTGAAAAAGCAGAGCGTGCCGGAACAGAGTATATGCTTGTGGAACAGGACGATTGCAACGGTGAAGATCCGTTTGAATGTTTAAAACGCAGTTTTGAATATTTAAAATCGAGAGGTTTTTGAAATGAAAAAGATTAAACTTGGTATAATCGGAATAGGGAATATGGGCTCGGGCCATGCGGAAAATATCAAAAACGGCAAATGCCCGGAGATTGAACTTGTGGCAGTAGCCGATATGAACAAAGAGAGATTGAGCTGGGCAAGGGAGAAAAAATATGCCGAAAATATTGCATATTTTTCAAGTGCCGAAGAAATGCTTGACAGCGGAATAATAGATTCCTGCATAATAGCGGTGCCTCATTACGATCACACAAAATACGCGATAGAGTGCATGAAACGCGGTATTCATGTTATGGTGGAAAAACCTGCCGGAGTTTATACAAAACAGGTTAGGGAAATGAACAGAGAAGCCGAAAAACACCCGGATGTGATTTTCGGAATGATGTTTAATCAGCGTACAAACTGCGTTTACAGAAAACTCAGAGAACTTGTGCATTCGGGAAATTACGGCAATATAAGGCGTACCAATTGGATTATTACCGATTGGTACCGTTCACAGTGCTATTACGATTCGGGAGATTGGCGTGCGACATGGTCGGGCGAGGGAGGCGGAGTGCTGTTGAATCAGTGCCCGCATCAGCTTGATTTGTGGCAATGGATTTGCGGTATGCCCGTTAAGGTTGAAACTCATCTTAAATTCGGAAAATGGCACGATATCGAGGTTGAAGACGATGTAACGGCATATGTTGAATACGCAAACGGCGCGACCGGAGTATTTATTACAACAACGGGTGACGCACACGGAACGAACCGTTTTGAAATTCAGATGGACAGAGCTAAATTTGTTGTGGAAAACAATAAGCTTGTCATGACCGAATATGAGATGACGGAACAGGAATTTTCAAAAATTAACACACAGCCTTTTGCAACTGTGGACAGCAAAACTTTCGAGGTGGAAACCGACGGCGAGAATTTGCAGCACGCAGGAGTTTTGAATGCTTGGGCAAACGCAATTCTTCACGGCGGAAAACTCATTGCTTGCGGAAGTGAGGGTATAAACGGCCTCACTATTTCAAATGCTATGCATTTGTCGGCATTTTTGGGGAAAGCAGTTGAAATCCCTTTTGACGAGGAACTTTACTTTAGCGAGCTTATGAAGCGTGTTGCAGTTTCCAGAAGAAAGTCGGGAAAATCGGTCTTTGCCGATACAAGCGGAAGTTACGGCGGAAATAAATAACCGTTGCACTGCTTATCACTGGGTACAGATATAGATAAGCATAGGTTTAAAAAAGCAAAAATTAAGGAGAAAACCGTTTTGGAAAAATACATACCCGTAGTGGTTATTAAAGAGCTGTCCGAAACCGATAAAATATTATCGGCATTAAAGGCAAACGGCATCAACTGTGCCGAAATTACATTTAGGACTCCCTGTGCAAAAGAAGCCATTGAATACGCCTGCAAAAATTATCCGGATATGAATATCGGTGCAGGTACGGTTATTAACGCCGCACAATGTGAAGAAGCTTTAAAGGCGGGAGCACAGTTTATAGTTTCTCCGGGACTTTCGGTTTCGGTTGCCGTTATTTGTAAAGAAAAAAATGTTCCTTATTATCCGGGCTGTGTTACTCCGACCGAGATTATGCAGGCTTTGGAATTGGGTATCACAACCGTTAAATTCTTTCCCGCAAATGTTTACGGCGGTTTGAAGGCGTTAAAGGCTTTGTCGGCTCCTTTTCCGCAGGTTAAATTTATTCCGACAGGCGGTGTAGGCCGTGAAAATATGGACGAATTTTTGTCTTTTGATAAAGTTGCGGCGATAGGCGGAAGCTTTTTTGTAAAGGAAGCACTTGAAAATACGGAGGGAAATAGCAATGGCTAAGGTAGTTACTTTCGGTGAAATAATGTTAAGGCTCGCTCCAAACGGATATTACAGATTTTTTCAGAATGACCAATTTCAAGCGACTTTCGGAGGTGCAGAAGCCAATGTAGCGGTTTCTCTTGCAAATTACGGACTTGACAGCGTTTATGTTACGAAACTTCCGAACCATGCAATAGGTCATGCGGCTGCGAACAGTCTCAGATATTTCGGAGTTGATATAAGCAAGATTGTATACGGCGGAGAGAGAATTGGAATTTACTACCTTGAAAAAGGTGCGTCACAGCGTGACTCTGTCTGCATTTATGACCGAAAGTATTCGTCGATACAGCAGGCGGACATTTCCGATTTTGACTGGGACAGTATTTTTGACGGAGCGGATTGGTTTCACTTTACCGGTATCACGCCTGCTCTCAGTGAAAATCTTGTTGAAATTTGCCGACAGGCTTGTATCTGTGCAAAATCAAAGGGTGTAAAAATTTCCTGTGACTTGAATTACAGAGTTAAGCTTTGGACAATGGAACAGGCAAGAAGTGTCATGACAGAACTTTGCAAGTATGTCGATGTTTTTATTTCAAACGAAGGGCAAGCTAAAGATATTTTAGGAATTGAAACGGATAACACCGGCAGAGATGGGTACAAGTCCGTTGCAAAACAGTTGGTTGATAAATTCGGATTTGAAAAAGTTGCAATTACTGTAAGAAGATCAATTTCAGCCGGTGATAACGACTGGTCTGCTATGCTTTATGACGGAGAAAATTATTGTTTTTCAAAAGAATACAGACTTCACATTGTCGATCGCGTAGGAGGAGGAGATTCTTTCGGCGGAGGACTTATTTATGCTTTGCTTAGCGGTAAATCTTCAAAAGAGGCCATTGAATTTGCGACGGCTGCCGGTGCTTTGAAACATTCTGTTGAGGGAGATTACAACCGTGTTTCAGTGGACGAGGTGGAAAAGCTTGCCGGCGGAGACGGAACCGGAAGAATTCAAAGATGAGAAAATAAATGTATAAAAAGCGGTTAAGAAAAACACTTCTTAACCGCTTTTGTTTATTCTTCGCATATCATGACGCAAGTGTTAACTTCCATTTTGAAAGGTGAAATATTTCCCGTTTTCACACATTCGGCGTCGTGATTTTTATCAAGCAGATACATTTTAAAATTGCTTTCTTTTCCAAAGTCAAGAACGATTTCTTTCGGTTCGAGACTGTCATCGTTGGAATAATAAGTGACGACTGTTTTGAGTTTGCCTTCGTCGTCGGTTCCGGCAAGCACATAAATGTTATCGTCATCACATTCCCACTCAATATCGTGAAGTTTGTAAAACTCTCCGTAAAACTTAAAAGGATAATATCCTTTTAATTCCTTGTATGTGTAATAATCCCACATTCCGTTGTATATTGTAGGTCTTGCATCGTAGTACATAAGCATATCAATACTTGAACGGGAAGAGGCACTCATGCAAGCCATGACGAAAGCGGCACCTTTAATCGAATGAACTGTTTCAATTGAATAAAGAAATCTGTCGGACCAGTTGTCTATATAGTTCCATTCGTTTAAAATCGATTCTGTGTCGGTGTAGCCGTTTTTGTCAAGAATATCACGGTAAAGTTTTGCATCAAGCATCATTTGCGATGGCTCATTACAGTAGATGTGCCATGAGAAAAAATCAAGAGGAACATTACGCTTGTGCATTTCTTCGATAAATTCTTTTGCCCACCAGCTTCTTCCGGCAAGAGCGGGACCGCCTATTTTTAAATTGGGAAATTGATTTTTTAAATGCTTTGCGACAATTTCGAAAAAATCAAAAAATTGAGCTTTTGTTCCGCCCCATGTGCGTCGGTAGGTGTCTTCTTCGAGATCGAGATCCGGTTCGTTCCAAATTTCCCAATACGGCATATCGTGGTAAAATCCGTTTGCCCAGCCCTTTGTGTAGTGGCGTATTATTTGTTCACAAACGACTGCCCATTTATGAAAATCTGCCGGAGGATAAATATTGTACTTTTTTATGTAATGTTCAATCTTTTGCCCGAGACGGTAAAAAGTTTTTGTACCTGCTTCGAGGGTAATAAGAATAAGTTCATCGGTACAGGCAAAATCATAAGATGTGGGATCATACGGATTTGCGTTAAAATCGGGAAAAACAGCACTTATGTCAACCGAATGTTCTCCGCCGTAAATTTCCGTATGCGAAGCGTCATGGTTTCTTGCATATGGGATAACGGCATCTTTATATGACTGAAAATTCGAACGGGGTTGATCCGCTGCATGACGGCGTAAGCACGGTCCGTTGTTAACGGCATTTAAAATTTTGAAATTGCCTATTTTTTCGTTCGGATACAGCTTGAGAAGAGACATTGATATGTAACCTCCTGAATTTAAAATATATTGGTTACAATAAGTTTACTAAAAAAACTTTTTTTGTCAATAGAAAATTAAAATAATTTGTATTTATCCGTAACAGTCGCAACGGCACTTCCCAAAAGCAGTCCGGCACCTCCCTGGATGGCGTTGAACGGTATATTTACGGCGGCGGCAGGGAATCCGTACAAAATACTTTCAAATATAAAATATCCGGAAATCATTACAAGTTCCGCTGTAATTCCCGATAAAAGTCTTGCGATATTTTTTCTTTTTTTAACGGAGGAAAAAATAAAATGTGCGACAAGCGACATACAGCCTTTTATGAGAAAAGATGCGGGAGCATAAATCGTAAACGATAGAAAAATGTCGGATAGTGCCGAACCTACGCCGCAAGCGAGAAATCCCCACACGGAAGGCAAGAACCACGCTGACAAGAGGACGGCAGCGTCTCCGAGATTTATGTATCCCGATTCATTCGGAATGGGTATCGAAACCGCCATCGTCAAAAGGCATATAATTGCCGACATCATAGCCGATTTTACAAGAATTTTGTTTTTCATGTTTTCACCCCTTTACAAAACGATAAAAATATTATATAATCGGATTGAATATATTACAATTACCAAATCAGGAGTTTTTTATATAATCAGATGAATTATTCAATTAACAAAAATTCAGGCAAAAGTGCCTATTTACAGCTGTATGAACAGTTAAGACGGGATATAGTAAACGGAACATATAAATTCGGAGACAAACTTCCGTCGAAGAGAATTTTGTCGGAAGAAACAGACACAAGTGTGGTTACGGCTGAACATGCTTTTGAAATACTTTCCGATGAAGGATACATCGAATCCCGTCAAAGATACGGATATTTCGTTACTTATCAAAACGGCAGTTTCATTCCCGTTGCCGAAAAAGAAACCGTTTTTGAAAAATCTTCATCTTTGTGTCATAATGATGAAGATTTTCCGTTTTCGATTCTTGCAAAAATCATGAGAAAAACAATTTCCGAACACGCCGAAACTCTTACGGTAAAATCTCCCAATTCCGGATTACCGGAATTCAGGCGGGCAATATGCGATTATCTTGCACGGGCGAAAGGCATGAAAGTATTGCCGAAACAGGTAATTATAGGTTCGGGAGCCGAATATCTTTACGGACTTACGGTTCAATTTTTGGGGCGTGATAGAATATACGGCGTAGAAACGCCTTCGTATGACAAAATACTTTCGGTATATCGGGCAAACGGTGTTGAATGTGAGCTTTTGAAGCTGGGGAGAAACGGAATTTTATCGACTGAATTGGAAAAAACCCGTGCGACAGTTTTGCATACAACGCCGTTCGGAAGTTATCCGAGCGGTGTAACGGCAGATATTTCAAAAAGGCGGGAGTATATCGAATGGGCAAAAAAAAGATCGGCTGTGATAATAGAAGACGATTACAATTCGGAATTTACCGTCTCAAGTAAAAATGACGATACGGTTTTTTCTTTGGAACCCGAAAGCAGTGTAATTTATATAAATACATTTACAAAGACGGTTGCAGCTTCCATGAGAGTGGGATACATGGTGCTTCCAATAAAGTTTGTTGACGATTTTGAAAGAATATGCGGATTTTATTCCTGTACTGTTCCCACTTTTGAACAGTATGTACTTGCACAGCTTATAGACAGCGGAGATTTTGAAAGGCATATAAACAGGATACGCAGACGCAGACGGCAGGCACTGAAAGAAAAAAATTTTGAAAAAGTGACTTTTTTTTAGAAAATTTCCTTAAACGAGCTACCTTTTTATGCTGCAAAACTGTTAAGCCTTGCCGAGCAATACAAAGCGGGGTTCGATATAAAAAAGAGTAAAAGTGAAAAATATCACTTTTACTCTTTTTATGCTGTGATGCATATTTGATTTCGGTTTGATATAGACAAAATAAAATCTGCGGTACACTCGGTAAAGTGTACCGCAAATCAATGTCTTATTTTGAAAAATTAAGTCATGCGGCTGTCTTAATATAAACTACTATGACTACGATAACGAATATAATCGCGACAACGGTAGTAACTTTTGAAAGCACGCTGTTAAGGCCACGAGACTTGGTCTTTCCGAAAAAAGTTTCCGCACCGCCGGCAATGGAACCGGGAAGACGGTGAGATTTGCCTTGCTGAAACAGAATGGCAACAACAAGGAAAATCGACATCACCAAAAGCAGAATTCCAAGAATAAGATTCATGGTCAATACCTCCTATAAATTTCAGTCATCAGGGAATTAGTCGCTGATGTAAGGAAGAATTGCGATTTGACGGGCACGCTTAATAGCGGTGGTAAGCTGTCTTTGATGTTTTGCACAAGTACCTGTAATTCTGCGGGGAAGAATTTTAGATCTTTCGGAAACGCATTTTTTGAGTCTTGCAACATCTTTGTAGTCAATGTGTTCTATATTGTCTGCACAAAAAGCACAAACTTTCTTTCTCTTGCGGGGTTTGAAGGATTTTTGCATATCCTTATCCATGAGTATTACCTCCTTTAATAACAGTTTTTAGAAGGGAAGGTCATCATCTGTCGACATTTCCTCAAAGGAAACTTCATCGCGTGCCGCACTGTAAGGAGCGGGTTCGGAAAAAGTACTGCCGCTGACACCTGCCTGATTAGAATCGGATTTTTTATCGACGAACGAAACTTCGTCTGCCACGACTTCGAGTGTATAACGCTTTTGATTGTTGTTATCGGTCCAACTGCGTGACTGAAGTGAACCGCATACCAGAATACCTTTGCCTTTTGTAAAATATCTCTTTACAAATTCGGCAGTCTGTCTCCAGGCAACAATGCTGATAAAATCGGCATCCTGAGAACTCTCGTTCTTTTGATAACGGCGGGACACCGCAATGCGAAAATTCGTAACGGGCACACCGTTCGGCGTTTGCCGAATTTCAGGGTCTTCAACCAAATTTCCTATCAGAATAACTTTGTTGAAAGAAGCCATTTCGAATCACTCCTTACTCTTCGACCTTAACGGTAATAGAACGGAGAATTCCATCGGTAATGTTAAGAACTCTTTCAAGCTCTGCGGGAAATTCGTGTTCACAAGTGTAATGGACAATTGTGTAGTATCCCTCGTTAATGTCATTGATCGGATAAGCAAGTTTTCTCTTGCCCCAATCGATAACCTCGTCAACGGTTGCATTTGCCTCAATGAGAGCTTTGAACTTTCCGAAAAGTTCCGCAGCCGCATCTTCAGCGAGAGTACCGTCTGTAACAATAACCGTTTCGTATTTCGATGTGATCTTTTCCATTATTTGCACCTCCTTATGGACATATGACCTTGAACCATTTGTTCAAGGTAAGAAGATCTGCTGCCATGAGACAGCAACTCATACTGAAAGATTATACAACATTATTTCAAAATTGTCAACATTTAGGATAAAAAATAATAAGATTTTTTGTAAAATCGAAATATTTTCCATTATTGTTGCCTGTTTGGATTAACAAACGGTAAATTAATTTCCTTTTTTTTACAAATGTTTCGTGTTATTGCCGTTAAAATATTGGTATAATCAAAAGAAATCGGGAATAGAATTAAGTAAAAACGATGGAGGATGAAATGATACATAATAAGTTTGTTCCGGAAGGAATGTTAATAAATACGGCTGAAAACAGGGAGGCTCTTTCGAGTATTTCATCTCTGGAAAAAGCAATGAACGAAGAAAGAATACTTGAAGGCCACGCACAGCTTTGTACGGGTGAGTACGATCTCTATGTTGATCTCGGCTGTTGTCGAGGGGTGATAAAAAGGGAAGAGGCCGGATTTTCCGAAGACGGAAGCACGCTTCGGGATATTGCCGTTATTACCCGTGTGGGCAAAGAGGTTGCATTTGTCGTTACGGGATTTTCCGTCGATTCGAACGGATATCCCCTGGCAATTTTATCACGGCGTCGTGCTCAGGAAATGTGCGTTGAAAACTACTTGAATTTACTTGAAAAAGGCGACATAATAGATGCACAGATTACTCACTTTGAACCGTTCGGTGCTTTTTGTGACATCGGCACGGGAATAATTTCTCTTTTATCCATCGATTCAATATCGGTTTCGAGAATATCTCATCCCGATGACCGTTTCCGTCTCGGGCAGAAGATAAAAGCTGTCGTAAAAGGGCGTGACGAACGCTTTGATTCGCCGTTAAATCCTTCGCGAGGAAGAATTTCGCTAAGTCACAAAGAATTGCTGGGTACATGGGAGGAAAACGCTTCGCTGTTTGAAATAGGTCAGACGGTTGCGGGAATTGTAAGAAGTATTGAAAGCTACGGAATATTTGTCGAACTTTCACCTAATCTTGCGGGACTCGCCGAGTGGAAATCCGGTGTTGAGGTAGGACAAACGGCATCCGTTTACATAAAAAATATTATTCCTCAAAAGAAAAAAGTGAAATTGGTACTTGTTGATACATACGCCGGTGAGAAAAGAGCGGCTCCGTTACACTATTATATAAACGGCACAAATGTAAGTGACTGGGTTTACTGAAAGATAAATCACTGTAACGAAACGGATATAAAAACGGCAAAGAGGGACTGTCCTCTTTGCCGTTTTCTCTTTTGTGTCGAAACAGTCGGTGGGGGTAAAAGCTGTGAGCTTTTAAATCATTCAACTGTCTTTGCCGAATATTTTGCTTGCAAAAAAGAATTTTTTTTGGTATCATTGATACAATAAAACAAAAAGGAACGGATTATGAAAAAAATCGGAATTTTGACACTTGGTTGCCGTGTAAATCAATATGAAAGCGATGCGGTAAGCGAGGCTCTCGAAAAAAAAGGATACAGCGTCGGAGATATTGAAAAAGGGTGCGATGCATATATAATAAATACTTGTACGGTAACTGCCGAAAGCGATGCAAAATGCCGTAAAGCAATAAGGCGAGCGGCAAGACTGCGTGACGAGAGCGGAGGAGTTCTTATCGTTATGGGGTGTTTCGCTCAGGGAGCGAAACAAGGCGGCGTGTTGGACCTTGCCGATTTTGTTATAGGAAACGGCAGAAAAATGACCGTGTCGGAAAAAATCGAAAAAATTATTGAAAAAACAGAGCATGGCGGGGTTGAAAGTATTGCCGGTGCCGATTTTGAGAAAATGGAAATAACTCATTGCCGTCACGCAAAAGCGTATGTGAAAATAGAAGACGGGTGCAACAATTTTTGTACTTACTGTTTTGTTCCGTATGTCAGAGGCAGAGTTCGCTCACGCAAAAAAGAAGATATTATTTCCGAAATAAGACAGCTTGAAGACAAGGGGTATACGGAAATAATTTTGACCGGTATAGAAACTGCATCATACGGAGAAGAATGGGGAGAAAAAGAAGTTCTTATATCGCTTATTGAAGAAATATCGGACAGCACTTCGGTTTCACGGCTTCGGCTCGGTTCGATGTATCCGTCTTTTTTTACACGCGAGAGATGCCGGAGGCTTGCCGCACTTCCTTGTGTTATGCCTCATTTTCATCTTTCCGTACAGAGCGGATCGGATGATGTTCTGAAAAATATGAGACGGGGTTACACCCGTCAAGAACTTTACGAAGCGGTGGCTAATATCCGTGAATTTATTCCGGATGCCTCTTTGTCGTGCGATATGATTTGCGGATTTCCGCAAGAGAGCGAAGAAAATTTTACAGACAGCTTAAAATTTATCGAGGAGTGCGAAATTTTGCACGCACATATTTTTCCGTATTCAAAAAGACAGGGAACATCGGCTGCCGGTTTTTCAGGTCAAATTCCCGAAAATATTAAGCATGATAGGGCTAAAAAAATGGCTGAAAGTGCCGTTTCGGTGTCGGGAAAAGTTTTGGAGAAGTATCTCGGGAAACCCTGCCGTGTGCTTGTTGAACAGGTTAAAGGAGACTGTATTTTCGGATACACCGAACATTTTATTCATGTCTGTGCGAAGTCTGTGCGGGCTTCGGTCGGGGAAATTGTATCGCTTAATTTGAAAAAAGAGCATATTTTTTCTTCAGAAGATACAGAAAGTTCACAAAAATGAAAGAAATAGTCAAACAAATGGCGGTATAATCATCACAGTGTGTAAATTTTATTCACAATTTAAAAATGAACGAAAATTATAATTTCGGAAAGGAAAAAGTTATGGCGACAAAGATTCTTGTAATTGATGATGATGCAAATATATGCGAGCTTCTTCGCATATTTCTCGAAAAAGAAAACTATGAGGTAAGACTCGCTTCAGACGGAATTGAGGGAGTTTCAATGTTTAAACAGTTTGATCCCGACCTTGTTTTATTGGACATAATGCTTCCTAAGAAAGACGGCTGGCAGGTTTGCCGAGAAATCCGTGAAGTATCTCAAAAGCCGATCATAATGATTACCGCAAAGGGAGAAATTTTTGATAAAGTTTTGGGGTTGGAACTCGGTGCCGACGATTTTATTGTAAAGCCTTTTGACATGAAAGAAGTTTCGGCAAGGGTAAAAGCAGTTCTCCGCCGTTATTCGACCTCCGGCAAAGACGCAGGCGACGAAACGGTAAGATTTGAGAACATTGAAATAAACATTCAGAAGTATGAGCTTAAAATTAATTCAAAAGTTGTTGAAATTCCGCCGAAAGAATTACAGCTTCTTTACTTTTTGGCGTCGAATTACAACAGAGTTTTCACACGCGATCAGCTTCTTGACAAAGTTTGGGGATTTGATTATCTCGGAGATTCCAGAACGGTAGATGTTCATGTTAAGAGGCTTCGCGAGAAACTCGAAGGTGTTTCTGATAAGTGGGTTCTCAAAACCGTTTGGGGCGTCGGATATAAATTTGAATTGCTTTGATGAGGCGGTAAAGTGTTTAAAAAGATTAACAGAAGATATGTAGCTACATTCATGGCGATAGTTTTCCTGAGTTTTCTGACATTGACCGTAATGCTCGGCAAAATAGTCAGCGAGTATGACTATTCGATGAAGCAGAAACTTATGGATAATACCGCAAGAAGTATTGCTTCGATGATAAATGTTTCGATGCGGTCGGGGTATCGCGATTTTGAAGATATACTTCTTGACGACAGCGAACAGATTGACGAAATTCTTAACAGAAATGCCGAAAATACGGATTCGATAATTTTTATTACCGACAGCACAGGCAAAGTAATTGTGAAGAGTGACGATCCAGATTCGCTTATTCCGAGTGCCATTCCGCACAGTACGATGAACGCTATTTTTTCCGGAGAAATAACCATTTCGGAAGAGTACGGAAATTCCGATCTCGACGGGGTGTTCGACAAAAAGTATCTAAACAGAATATTGCCGATTTACCTTATGCCCGTATCCGGAGATGTTGAAGCACTTGAGTCGCTGGGAGCAATATTTATTTGTTCTGAAAATCGCAATCCGATTATTGCTTCGGTCGGTTCAACACTTGCCATGACTATCGGTTGGGTTTTCGTGATGTCAATACTTGCGGTGTACTTTATCGGAGAGCGTATGACAAAGCCGCTCAAAGAAATGAGCCGTGCGGCAAAAATGTTTGCTCAAGGTCATTTTGATGTTCGTGTACCCGTTCGCGGTGAAGATGAAATTGCCGAACTTGCAACAGCGTTTAACAATATGGCAATGAATTTGGAAAAAATGGAAGAAAACAGAAATACTTTTCTTTCAAATGTCTCTCACGATCTCCGAACTCCGATGACTACCATTTCGGGATTCATTGACGGAATACTGACCGGTGCAATACCTCCGGAAAAGCAGGAACATTATCTTGAAATCGTATCCGGAGAGGTAAAACGGCTTTCACGGCTTGTTGCTTCACTTCTCGATATAACCCGTTTGCAATCGGGTGATAAACCTCTTGTTAAGACCAATTTCGATGTATGCGAAATGGCACGCCGTGTGCTCATTTCCTGTGAAGACAGAATAGAAAAGAAGAGTTTGTATGTCAATTTCGAGACA
The DNA here is from genome assembly GCA_964558655.1 of uncultured Oscillospiraceae bacterium. Classification (GTDB taxonomy): domain Bacteria; phylum Bacillota; class Clostridia; order Oscillospirales; family SIG627; genus RGIG6353. The sequence continues at coordinate 18,948 of CAZLEX010000025.1, forward strand.
GATGCCGAAAGCATTTTGGCATTTGCCGATCACGATTCGATATATCAGATAATATACAACCTCGTGGATAATGCCGTAAAGTTCTCTTATGACAAAGGGAAACTTGAGATAAGCATTAAGAGGAACGAAAAGAGAGTTTTTGTTTCCGTCAAGAATACGGGAGCGGGAATTGCAAAGTCGGAATTGCCGTTTGTTTTCGAACAGTTCTATAAATCGGATAAATCGAGAGGCCTCGATAAGTCCGGACTCGGTCTTGGGTTGTATATCTGTAAAACGATTATAGACCGTCACGGGGAAGAAATGTGGGTGAATTCGGAAGAAGGAGCATGGTGCGAGTTTGTTTTCACTCTCGAAAAAGGTAAATAAAAGCTAAATTTCATATAGTTGAAAATCCGCCGAATATTTTTCGGCGGATTGTTTTATAAATTATTTACCTGAATGTAAGAGTGTATTTGCACAAAATATTTATAGGGTGATATGAAAGTTTCGATATACGCAAGCCTTCCACTCCCATATCTTCTTCTCGGTTGATAAAAGAGGCGGGATTTGCACGGGCAAATTCACGCACTATAATCGGGTAGGCACCGGGAATAGATTTATCGGCTTTTTCGATGTGCACGAAAAGAGTGTCCGATACAATTTCGCCTACGGCGAAAGACACAATATTTCCGTTTGCACTGACGAATCCTCCGGGCATTGAAAAAGAAGAGAAAGAATTTAGGTATTCTTTTGTCATGCCTGCTTCGTAGTCGTGCTCTTCGTTATTTGTTACCGTTGCGATTTTTTCAAAAAAATCGGCAACATATTTTACATTTTCGGAAGTGATTTTTTCGTATTTCCAGTTTGGATAAACCGATTGAAATTTGTTGATGTGGTTTCGCTGTCCGGCATATTTTTTCCCGGAAAGAAGGGCAATGTTTTCGTGAGAATAAATATAATCCCCCCATGCCTCATCGTAAAATGCATCGAAATCGGTGCATTTTTCCGAAAGAGCATCAAGATTCTTTTTTTCAACTAAAGTCAGCCGTTTGAAATCCGGAAATGTTCTCAGCGTCGGAAGCACACCGAAAATGTCGTTTGTGACGGCACTGTAAAAAATTTCTCCGTCAATGGTGTAGCGTAAATATAAAACCGAGTCACACACGGTGTACTCGGTTTTATACAGCCCTTGCCACATCGTAAGAACAAAAGGGGTAAAGTCGCAGAATCCAGATGTGTCTGCCAAAAGATATTTTTTGATTTCGTTTATATTTTCTTTTGAAACGGGCTTAAATTCAATCATTTGTTTTGAAGAAGCTCCTTTATGTCGCGGAGAAGTTCTGCCGTTTCGGCTTGAGCACGGCGAGCCGCAACAATTTCTTCGGCTTCTTTGGCAGCCTTTTCTTCAGCGGCGGTCTTTTCGGCGGCAGCTTTTTCTTCTTCGGCTTTTTTAGCCGCGATTTTTTCGGGAGTTTCCTTGATTTTTTCTCCTTTTTCGCGAAGTTTGGCAAGAATTTTGATTACGACGAAAATACAGAAAGATATTATGAGAAAATCGATTATGTATTGAAAAAACAGACCGTATTCAACGGCAACTTCCGGCACCGTTGTTTCTGCGCCGTCAACAATTTTCGTATGCTCCGCTTTAACGACATATTTGAGATTTGCAAGTCCGGATGTGTTTGTTACAAGGGAAATAAGAGGTGTTATGATGTTTGCGACGAGTGAGGAAACGATTTTGCTGAAAGCACCGCCCACAACAACACCGACTGCCATGTCGATTACATTTCCTCGCATAATAAAGTTTCGAAATTCAGTTAAAAATTTTGATTTCTTTTTCATGATTTCAACTCCGTTTTATTTTTTTGAATTGATTTTTTATATTCAAAAGCCGCTTTTTCCGTTTTGTTGTCTCCGAAACGGTAATATATACGGTCTTTTAAATCGTCCGGAAGATATTGCTGTTCTACCCAATGGTTCGGATAATCGTGAGGATAAATATATTCGTCTTTTTTGTCGCCTTCACCGAAACAGTGATTGTTTTTCAGTGCCGAAGGCATATCCTGCCCCCGTCCCATAACGATATCTTCGTTTGCCGCCGCTATTGCCGTATAAGCCGAATTGGATTTGGGTGCGGTCGCCAAAAGTATTGCGGCGTGGGCAAGCGGTATGCGTGCTTCGGGGAGGCCTAACTGAAGTGCCGAATCTACGAGACTTTTCACAATTGTTGACGCCATAGGCCACGCAAGTCCTATATCTTCGCTTGCAATAACCAAAAGTCTTCTGCACGGGGAAATAAGGTCTCCGCCCTGAAGAAGTTTTGCCAGGTAAAATACGGCGGCGTTTTCGTCGGAGCCGCGTATGGATTTTTGGAGTGCCGATAAAAGTTCATAATGACCGTCGGCACTTCTGTCAAAATTCATCGTACTCATCGAAAGTACGGATTTTGCACAGGATTCGTCAATAATATCGCTCTCGGATGTGTGAAACGCAAGTTCAAGAGCGTTAAGAGTCGCACGCACATCTCCTCCGCCGGCACTTGAAAGAAAGGTGAGAGCTTCGGGAGACAGAGCTTTGTTTAATCCGGTTTCGTGTTTCAGGTACTCAAGACCGCGACAAATCGCTTTTTTTACGGAGTCGGATGAAAGAGGTTTGAATTCAAACAAGGTCGAGCGGGAAAGAATAGCCTTGTATATGTAAAAATACGGATTTTCGGTAGTTGAAGCGATAAGCGTCACTCTGCCGTCTTCTATGAATTCAAGCAGTGTTTGCTGCTGGCGTTTGTTGAGATATTGAATTTCGTCAATAAAGAGAAGAATTCCGTCCTGTGAAAACAGAGTCATGCTTTCCTGCAAAACATCTTTTATATCTTTCGTTTGTGCAACCGTCGCATTGAGTTTTTTGAGAGTCATTCCGGCATTTTGTGCGATTATGTTCGCAACCGTCGTTTTGCCCGTCCCGGAAGGACCGTAAAAAATCATGTTCGGTATCAGTCCCGCTTTTGTGATTTTGGTCAGCGGACCGTTCGGTGACAATATATGCTCCTGTCCGAAAACTTCGTCAAAAGTTTTCGGACGCATACGCTCGGCAAGAGATGTCATTTAAATTCTCCGTTTATTCGTAAATCGGGTGCTTGTCGCAAAGAGCTTTTGACCTTGTGCGGATTTCATCGGCTTTGTCAAATTCTTTGATTGTCATGGAAATGAGCCGTCCGACTTCAACCATATCTTCGGCGGTAAATCCTCTGGAGGTAACCGCTGCTGTACCGAGCCTTACTCCGCTTGTTATAAAGGGACTTTGAGGGTCACGCGGAACCGCATTTTTGTTTGCGGTGATATAAACTTCGTCAAGACGCTTTTCAAGTTCTTTACCGGTTATTCCCGTTGTGCGTAAGTCAAGAAGTATAAGGTGGTTGTCCGTACCGCCTGAAACAAGGTTAAATCCTTCCTCAAGAAGCGTTTTTGCGAGAACGGCACAGTTTTCCACAATGTGAGACTGATAAACTTTGAATTCCGGTTCGCTTGCCTCTTTGAAGGCAACCGCTTTTGCCGCAATAATATGTTCAAGAGGCCCGCCTTGCATACCGGGAAATATTGCCTTGTCGATTTTTTTTGCAAATTCTTCTTTGCAGAGAATGAGACCGCCTCTCGGACCTCTGAGGGTTTTGTGAGTGGTAGATGTAACAATGTCGGCATAAGGTACGGGACTTTCGTGAAGTCCTGCGGCAACTAGTCCCGCAATGTGTGCCATATCGACCATGAAGTATGCACCGACTTCTTTTGCTATCTGAGAAAAACGCTTAAAGTCGATTTTTCTCGGATACGCACTCGCACCTGCGACAATAAGCTTGGGACGGCAGGATTTTGCAATTTCAAGCACCTTGTCGTAATCTATCATTCCGTTTTCTTCGTCAACACCGTAAGGGACGAAATTGTAGTTGATACCGGAAGCGTTTACGGGACTTCCGTGAGTAAGATGTCCGCCCTGATCGAGTGCCATTCCCATAATGGTGTCACCGTGTTCCACAAGTGCCTGATATGCGGCGAGGTTTGCCTGTGCACCGCTGTGAGGCTGAACATTTGCGTGTTCGGCACCGAAAAGCTTTTTCGCACGCTCAATGGCAAGAGTTTCGGAAACATCAACACATTCGCAACCGCCGTAATATCTTTTGCCCGGATATCCTTCGGCATATTTGTTTGTGAGATGGCTGCCCATTGCCGCAAGCACTGCCTCCGAAACAATGTTTTCTGAAGCTATGAGCTCAATGTTTCTGCGTTGACGCACAAGTTCCGCATACATTGCTTCATAGAGCTCCGGATCACTTTTTTTGACCGTTTCGAGATTGTCAATAAGCATTTTTATATCTCCTTGTTATTTTATTTCTCTTATATTGTATATTATTTTTTTCCTTTTTTCAATAGATTTTTTAAAAGAATAAAAAATTTGTGTGTAGGTTTACAACACTTCCGCCTTACGCAAACAAAAAACGGCACTCGATTGAATGCCGTTTTTGTATTCACACGGAAAAGTTATGCTTTTTCAAAAGCACGGACAATTTGCTTGTATTGATATTTCGCACTTGTTTTTCTGGTTCTGTAATAGGATTCGAAGTTTGAATTGCCGGCAGTCATCATATATTCAAGCATGAAAGCAAATCCCTGCCAGTTGTCGTAAACCGTACCGAAGTCGAATTGAGTACCGTCAATAATCAGATCCATGATTTCTTTCGACTGATCGTCTCTTAAATATCTGCTCTTAAGTGCTGTTTCGTAAAGCGTAGGTGTAACGAGTTTCCAGGATTCAGCCGAAAGTGCCTCAACCATGATACCGACAAATTCCGTATCTGTACAGGTTTTCGGAACTGCCATTGCAGAATGTTGGCCGCCGACCATTGTCTTGTAACTTGTCTGACTTTCGTCCCACTTCGGAAGAGGAAGAATACCGTAATCCGATTCGAAATTGCGGAGTTCTTCGCCGGTAGGAGCTCCTAAGTTAGCCATCATAAAAATAGCTTGATTATTATAAAACATATCGCTTGTAGTGTCTTTTTCGTTCTTCTTTTCCGGATCATAGTAAACACCGTTTGTGTTATAGAGAAAATCGTAAAGCTTTGTTACGATTGTCGGAGCTTTCTCCGTGCTTACGGAAATTTCCGGAACTCCTTCGGCATTCTTTACGCAAACGGGATTATCAAAAGCCCATAAGTACGAATTGAGAGCGGTGCCGTTACCTTGTACCATTCCGTAAAAGTCACCGTCGTCTTTTGTATCGTTACCGTTATTGTCTTTATAAATATCTTTGACAAGAGAAATCAGTTTATCGAAAGTCCACTGTCCGTTTTCAACAAGTGCGT
>CAZLEX010000026.1:0-22735 GCA_964558655.1 uncultured Oscillospiraceae bacterium
ATCACATCTTCTCCCTTTTGTCAATACCTTTTTTTGCTTTTTTTCGCTTTTTTGTAAATATTTTTGCAAATATTGAAATACAGCATCAATACAAAGCAAAAATAATTGACTTTAATCAACAGTTTGTGATATACTGTAAAGTGAATATATAAGTATTACATATAAAAGGAGAAAACATATGGCAAAAACGGTTTTATGTGTGATTTTCGGTGGAAAATCCAGCGAATATGAAATATCGCTCCGTTCAGCTGCAAGTGTTTTGCGAGAAATAAACAGAGAATTATTCGATGTTAAACAACTTGCTATACTTCGTGACGGAAGACAATTTTTATATACAGGTAGTTTTGAAAAAATAGAAAACGGGATTTTTGAAACCGACAGTGAAAACTTACTGCCTGCAATAATCAGTCCCTGTCCTGCACATCACGGTATTCTTGTGCTGAACAAGAACAAAAAGACATATGAAAATGTAAAAATCGATGTTTTCCTGCCAATAGTTCACGGAGAAAATTGCGAAGACGGCAATCTGCAAGGCCTTCTTAAACTTTCCGAAGTTCCGTTTGTCGGTTCAGATGTGAGAGGTTCGGCAATTTGTATGGATAAATCCATAACAAAAGCACTTCTCGAAAAGACCGATATTCCTATGGCAAAGTGGTATTTGTTCCGTAGCGAAAAAAATCTCACAGAAAGTGTTATCGAATGTGAACAAAAAATTAACTATCCGATTTTCATAAAGCCGTGCGGTACAGGATCATCGGTCGGCGTATCAAAAGCCGAAAACAGGCAGGAACTGTTAAATGCTTTGAAAAAAGCTTTTTCTTACGACAAAAAAGTCCTTGCAGAAGAAACTATTGTAGGGAGTGAAATCGAAGTCGCAGTCATGGATATAAACGACGGCGGAAAGCGTTCCTTGCTTGTATCCGAGCCGGGTGAATTGGTGTCAAATGCACAATTTTACGATTATGACACAAAATACATAAATTCCAACGCCGAATACTATATTCCGGCACGGATCAGCGAAGAAAAAGCGAAAAAAATATGTGAAAGTGCGGAAATAATATTTCGTGCTCTCGATTGCAGGGGACTTTCAAGAGTTGACTTTTTCTCAAAAAAAGAAGGATTTGTTTTTAACGAAATAAATACATTGCCCGGATTTACAAGCATAAGTATGTACCCGAAACTTATGCAAAACATGGGCATTTCATATTCAGACCTTATAACAAAGCTCGTAATGTACACCCTTGAAAATTGAAAGGATCAAAAATGAAAAAATTATTGATTATTATCTCGGTATTTATGATTTTTGGTACATCGTTTACAGTCATGGCAAATTCAGACAATCTTCCCGATTACAGTCAAATGTCAGACATAGAGCTTTTAGCTCGCGGAATCATAGTAATTCGGGAAGACATGACTCTTGAAGACTTTTACGAAACAATGAAAATCATAGATGACAGCGACAATCATCTCAATTCGGACAAATTTGTTTATTTTTGCTATGCAATAGAGGAACTTTATTACGAATCTATCACAGCAGAAGAACTTTTTCGTCTTTTTGCGGAACAAAACAAATATTTGGACACTTCGGACATGGATGAAGTTTATACAAAACTTTTTTCACTTCTTGACAAATACAGTTATTATATAGATCCGGAACGAAGCGAAAAATTTTGGAATCCTACCTCAAATTTAGGAGTGGGAATTACTTTTGTGTACGATGACACAGGAAGTGCATGGGGCAGTGTAGGTACATTTGTCGAAGGAATTGCGAATGATTCCGCCGCAGCAGAAGCTGATATCCACATAGGAGACAAGCTTATTTCCATTAACGGAATTTGCGTTGAAAATATGCCGTTTGCCGGAGTTTCGGCAATTCTTTCCTCGCTGAAAGACGAAGATTTATACATTTCTCTTTCGTACAGGCGTGTTGACGGAGACAAAACAACGGAAAACAGTGTAATTCTTCAAAGGCGTATTACAAATTTCAGAGAAATTTCTTTTCATTTATACCCCGAAAAAAAGACATTTATGGTAAGCATCGAACGATTTTCCGATATGGAAACATATAAAGAACTCATTTCGAGATTTACCGAATTAAAAAATGCCGGATATCAAAATGTAATTGTCGATTTACGAGACAATTCGGGGGGTGATGTTCAAGTAGCCGCAAGTATTGTCAGTGCGTTTTTGCCAAACAGTCAAGTTATTTTCACAATGGGTAAAGAAGAAGAAAAAAATATTTATACTTTCAATTCTCCCGGAATCGGAGTGGAATTTAAAAATGTTTATGTGTTGGTCAACGAAAACACCGCATCGTCTGCCGAAATTACCGCACTCTGTCTCAAGCAGCACGCTAATGCACAACTTATCGGTACACAAACAGTCGGAAAGGCAGTTGCCCAAACAGCAGGACAAATAATAGACGGATCAACATTCGGAATAACAACATTTATTGCCTATGACAGTTTCGGAAACACTTACAACGGGAAGGGACTTTTGCCAAGATATTATATAGAAAATGAAATTGAAAAATATGATTTTCCTTCCGATCTTGAATGGTTTAACTATATAAATTATGTAGAAGCTTTCGAAGGTGTGAGAAACGAAGTAGTTACTGCATTGGAACGCCGTCTGGAAATCATGGGATTTTTAAAAGCCGAATTTGTTGACGGATATTGGGATGAAGAAACAACTTTTGCAATAATGGCACTTCAGGCTTCCGCCGATTTGGAAACAACCGGCGTACTCAATGAAGAACTTGTGATTGTAATAACAGATAGAATAAATTCATACAAAGAAATTTACACCGTTATCGACAGACAGCTTGAGACAGCTTTTTCACTCATATATTGAAATCAGAAAGGATTAAGCCTTGAAAAAATTTTCTTATATTTTTGATTTTGACGGAACTCTTGCGGATTCAATGCCCGTTTGGTCTGCAAAAATGATAAATGTTTTAGAAAAAAATCATATTAAATATCCAACTGATATCATTAAAATCATAACACCTCTCGGAGACATAGGAGCCGCAAAATACTTCAGAGAAACGCTTGGAGCTACCGTTGAAACAGAAGAAATGTTAAAACAAATGGACGAATACGCTCTTCCGAAATATCAAAATGAAATAGCCTTAAAAGAGGGTGTTTTTGAATATCTGTCTTATTTACACAAATCCGGCTTTAGTATAAATGTACTCACGGCAAGTCCTCATAAAATGCTGGATCCGTGTCTGAAAAGAAACTGCGTTTACGATATGTTTGATAACATTTGGAGCTGTGAAGATTTTAAAACAACAAAGTCTGATCCCGATATATATCGAAAAGCAGTTAAGATAATAGGTTCAGACATAAACACCACCGCTTTTTTTGACGACAATATATGTGCCGTTAAAACAGCAAAGATTGCCGGACTTTATACAGTGGGAGTTTACGATGAATCTGCCGAAAATTTCAGTGACGAAATGCAATTATGCTGTGACAGATACATAAAAACTTTCCGAGATATGAAAGATATAAAATAACATAAAAGGGATTGTAGCAAAACGGCTTTAAAATTCGTTTTGACTGCAACCCCTTTTATTATTGTATTAACTACAGATATGTTCTCTGTAAAATGGTTTATTTCACGCTATCAACAATTACGGTAAAATCATCAGCTTTAAGAGAAGCACCTCCGATAAGACCTCCGTCAATGTTATCCATAGAAAGAAGATCTGCGGCATTTTTTGCATTCATACTTCCGCCGTACTGTATTGTAATAGCATTGGCAACATCAGTTCCGTAAAGCTCTGCAATAAGTCCCCGTATAAACATACAAACTTCTTCAGCTTGATCGTTTGTGGCTGTTTCACCCGTTCCTATTGCCCAAACAGGCTCATATGCTATAACAACATTTGCCATTTGTTCTGCGGTAATTCCTTTAAAAGCACGCTTGATTTGTATGCCGATAACTTCAAATGTAATGTTATCCCGTCTTTCGTCAAGCGTTTCACCGACACATACAATTGCACGAAGTCCGTTGGAAAGAGCTTGTGCCGTACGCAAGTTCACCGTTTCATCGGTTTCGCCGAAATACTGACGGCGTTCGCTATGACCGATTATCACATATTCAACGCCCATTTCGCAAAGCATCTTAGCGGAAATTTCACCTGTATAAGCCCCGCTGTCCTTAAAATGAACATTCTGTGCACCGACTTTAACCGTTGTACCGGAAACAGCCTCAACAGCCGCCGGAATATCAATCGCAGGGACGCAAAGAACAACTTCGCATGAGGTTTTTCCGTTATTTTTCAAAACGATGTCGGAAAGAAGAGCTTTTGTTTCGGAAGGGGTTTTATTCATCTTCCAATTACCCGCTATTATATATTTTCTATCCATCTCAGATGTCCTCTTTTCTTATTTGTTGTTAAGACAAGCTATACCGGGAAGTTCCTTGCCTTCGAGAAATTCCAATGACGCTCCGCCACCGGTTGAAACATGAGTCATTTTATCGGCAAAACCGAGCTTCTCGACAGCTGCCGCAGAATCTCCGCCACCGATAATTGTGGTTCCTTCACACTCTGCCATAGCTTTTGCCACACCTTTTGTACCATTGGCAAAATTTTCCCACTCGGAAACACCCATGGGACCGTTCCAAATTACAGTACCGGCTCCCTTTATCGTCTTGGAAAAAAGCTCGGTAGATGTAGGACCTATGTCAAGCCCCATCCAACCGTCAGGAATAGAATCCGAATAAATTCTCATGTAGTCTGCATTTTCATCGTATTCACGCGAAATAATATTATCAACCGGAATAAGAAAATTAACGCCCTTTGCACGAGCTTTTTCGACAAGCTCACGAGCGAGCTCCAATTTATCATTCTCGACAATTGAAGTGCCGATGTTGTTACCGGAAGCCTTAAAGAAAGTATATGCCATTCCACCGCCGATAATAAGAGTGTCAACTTTTTCTATAAGATTGTTAATTACATTAATCTTATCGGAAACTTTCGCACCGCCGAGAATTGCGACAAACGGACGAGCGGGATTTGCAAGTGCTCCTCCCATAACAGTGATTTCCTTTTGAATAAGATATCCGCAAACAGCGGGCTTTTCTGGGCAAAACATTGCAACACCCGCAGTAGAAGCGTGTGCACGGTGTGCTGTTCCGAATGCATCATTTACATATACATCACAGAAAGAACCGAGCTTCTTTGCAAAAGCTTCGTCATTTTTTTCCTCTTCTTCATGAAAACGAATATTTTCAAGAAGAAGTATTTCTCCGGATTTAAGTGCGGCAACTTTCGATTGTGCATCCGGACCTATAACATCTTTTGCCATAATAACTTCACGCCCCAAAAGTTCGGAAATTCTTTTCGCAACCGGAGCGAGAGAAAGTTTGGTTATGTCTTCTTTTGCTTTTTCAAGCAATTTTGCCGCAGCATCTTTCTGTTCGTCTGCAGGCAACGCTTCAACTTTTTTCTTTTCTTTTTTTGAAAGTTTAAGTGTTTCATTGAAAATGTTATGCGGGCGTCCCATATGTGAACAAAGGATCACCGCAGCTCCGTTTTCAACCAAATATTTAATAGTCGGAAGTGCACCGACGATTCTTTTATCATCGGTAATAACTCCGTCTTTGATGGGCACATTGAAATCGCAGCGTGCAAGTACTTTCTTGCACGATACATCAATGTCTTCAATAGTCTTTTTGTTAAGCATTGTTTATATCTCCTATTCTTAATTTTATACTGATTTATTTTAATGAAAATCCTGCCACAAACACCATAGTATCACAATATTCCGTTTTTTTCAAGATATATTTGTGAATTTTTTACCCATTATTGTATTCTTTATATACGGAGCTTTTTGAAACTCCTCTTTCCTGAGCAACTTTTTTAAACGCCTCCATTTTTTCAAGGCCGTTTTTTATGTAATAATCAACATGTTCGGCAATTGTTAACATATCCCAAAAATGACACACGTTTTCTTTTTGTTCGCCTTCAACAACAATAACAAATTCTCCTTTTGGCTGAACACCTGAATAATATTCAAGTGCATTTGAAAGAGTAGTCCTGAAAGTTTGTTCATTAAGTTTCGTTATTTCTTTTACAACTGAAATTTTTCTGTCTCCAAAAACTTCAAGCATAGTTTCCAAAGTTCCGATAAGTCTGTGCGGTGCTTCGTAAAAAACGAGAGTGTGCTCAAATGAAGAAACCGATTTTAAACGATTTAAACGATCTTTCTTTTCGACGGGCAAAAATCCTTCAAAAGAAAATCTCGCTGTTGAAAGTCCGGAAAGAGCCATTGCACAAACTACTGCACTTGGTCCCGGAACACAGTAAACCTCCACTCCGTGCTTGGCACAAATCCTCACAAGATCTTCGCCGGGATCGGAAATTGCCGGCATACCGGCATCACTGACCAAAGCACAGCTCTCACCGTTCAACAACCTTGAAACTATATATTCGCCCTTCTCGCGTTTGTTATGTTCATGATAACTTACCATAGGCTTTTTTATCCCGATAAACTGCAAAAGTTTCCCCGTAACTCTCGTGTCTTCTGCCGCTATAAAATCCACTTCCGAAAGCACTTTTTTCGTTCTTTCCGACATATCGGAAAGATTTCCTATGGGGGTCCCCGTCAAATACAGACAGCCACCTATTATTTCATTAGCCATAAATATCTCCAATCACCGATTCTTTATACAAACGCTGCATTTCATCGGTATACACATTCGGTTCTCTGTAAATAGTAAATTCAGAAAAGGTAAGAGAGCTCTCTCCACCTTTTTTGGCACGAATCATGACAAGGCACGGATTTTCATTTTCAAAAGATCGCACCAAAACCATCTCTTTCGGTTCGAGAGAATTATTTCTTAATGCACAAATAAGATCGCAAAGTCTGTCAGGACGATAAATGACATACATATCACCGCCGTTTTTCAAAAGTCTTGCACCGGCAAGTGCAACATCTTCTATATTACAATACTTTTCATGTCGGGCAACAATTTTTCTTTCCGAATTTCCAAGTCCACCTGATGTAATTTTCATATAAGGAGGATTGCTTACAACAAAATCAAGCGTTTCCTGCCCGTATTTTTTCATATATGTAAATGTGATATTGCAAATATTATCATGAATTACTTCTATTTTTTCTTGAAAAGAACAAAGTCCGACGTTTTCTTTTGCAAGTTTCACATAATCTTCCTGTATTTCAAACGCATAAATTTTTTTGGGGTTTTTATGATGACAAAGCAATATTGGAATAATTCCCGTTCCCGTTCCGAGATCCGCACCCGTCTGTCCATTTTTTATACGGCAAAATGCCGAAATCAGAACGGCATCGGTTCCGTAACCGAATCCGTCGGTGTATTGATAAATCGATAATTTTTCGTTTATTTGGTCAAGTCGTTTTTCCATCATTCTTCAAATCTTCCGGAAATTTTTATATTACGCATAGACATACGATCTGCGTCTTTTTTCGCGGCACTGTCACGCTTGTCATACAGTTTTTTTCCTTTGCAAAGACCTATTTCCATTTTTGCATATGCTCCTTTAAAGTATACGGAAAGCGGAATTATACTGTACCCTTCTCTTCCGACTAAACCGAAAAGTTTTAAAATTTCCTTCTTGTGCATAAGCAATTTCCTAACCCTCATGGGATCACGATTAAATATATTTCCCTTTTCGTACGGCGATATATGCATTCCGTAAACATACATCTGCCCTCCGTCTACCGCACAGTAAGAATCTTTGAGATTAATTTGCCCGAGTCTCAATGATTTTACTTCGGTCCCGGAAAGCTCTATTCCCGCTTCGAATTTATCCTCGACAAAATAATCATGGTACGCTTTTTTGTTGTTGGAAACAACTTTTACCGTTTCAGACATAAAGCACCTCTTCTTTCTCTCTGTATTGTATCATAAAACATCTTTATTGTCAAAATTATTTACCTTTTTTCAAAAAGCCCCCAGCTCCCATAATTACAAGAAATATCCCGAACAGCCGTGAAAGTGTTTTTGAGGAAAGATGAATGGCAATTAATCCCGCCGGAACGGAAGAAAAAAGTCCGATTAAAATCATCGGAAAAAGTGCTTTTTTTACAATTCTTCCGCAGTGATAATTTACTACGGCGGCAGAAAGCATACACGCCGAAAAAAACAAAAGATTTAACCCCTGTGCTTCGGATTGAGGTATATTTTTCACAAGCACAAGATATAAAATATAAAGTCCTCCGGAACCGGTTCCCAATCCCGTCAAAATCGCAAAAAAGAAACTCATGCCGTAATCATTCTCACTCCGCAAACAGCCACGAGAAAAGAAAATATCTTTTTCAGCCATTTGGCAGAAATTCTCCCGGAAAGCCACGCACCGAATCCTCCGGCTATGACAGCCGTTAAAAGTTCATTCTTTGCAAAGCCAAAGAGGGTTTCGAAGGAAACAGTTCCGGTTTTCAAATATAGCAAAAAACTTGAAATGCTGAGAATCATCACTCCGAAATTTGCACTTGCGAGTGCACGCCTCGTATCACAGCCGAGGTAAGTTAATGCACCAAAAATTATCAATCCGCCACCGGTACCGAAAAAACCGTTTACAAAACCGGATATAATTCCAGCCGACAATACTATCACCGTTGTTTTCAAAAAATCACCTCTTTATAATTGTGACATTTTTTTGCTTCTTTATACAGTGTTTAATTTGCTTTTGTTATGATACAATAGATAAGATACAAAAAAGATAGAAAAAAGACTCCAATGTGATATAATGTTAATGACCAAAAAAACAAAGATCGCAAAGGAACTATCTTCTATGAACATCATAACATCAAACGCACACAAAAATCTTTCGGAAATTTGTGATTATGTATTGATAATATTGGCAAAATAATGTATAATGAATTATTAAAACAAAAGGGAGAATTTCAATGAATCAATCCGAAATTTTCACAAAAAACATGGCGTACGGCGTGAAGTTTCATTCCATTTTCGACAGCCAATACAAGACGGAGTATCTGAGTATATATTTTTCAATGCCGTTAAATGTTGTCAACGCTTCGTATGCGACGCTTTCATCGAGAGTTTTGCAAAGGGGAAGTGTGGCTTTCCCGTCAATGAAGGCTCTTTCAAACGCACTTGACGAAAACTATGCGACTTCACTCGGTGCGAGTACATTCAAAAACGGGGAAAGCGAAGTATTTTCGATAAACCTGGTTACCGTTAAAGACAGATATTCTTTGTCGGGAGAGAAAATTTTCAGACGCGGCGTTGAAATTCTTACGGATTTTATATTAAATCCGCTTGTTTCCGACGGAGGATTTTTGCGAGAATATTTTGACAGCGAGAAGCAAAATCTTATTGATTCCATAAATGCGAAAATAAACAACAAAGCTTCTTATTCTCGCTCAAGGTTTATTTCTCATATGTGCTGTGACGAGGCTTTTGCGACGGCAAGTGACGGAGATATCGAAACGGTAAAAAATGCCGACCGTTGCAAAGTGCTTGAATTTTACCGTCAAATGATAAAAAGTGTTCCATGCGATATATTTTATGTCGGAGAAAAAAATCCGGAAGAGGTCGTTGACCTTATTACCGATCTTTTCGGTGACCGTGAAGATGCTGATTTCCCGAAAACAGAAGTTATTACGGAACAGAGGCCTTTAAAACGCATTACCGAGACGCTTGATATTGCTCAGGGACATTTGTGGATAGGTTTCCGCACGGGAATTACCTATTCTTCTCCCGATTACCTCCCTCTTGTGCTTTTCAACATGGTTTTAGGAGGCGATGTGACGGGAAAAATGTTTATGAATCTCCGAGAAAAAATGTCTCTGTGTTATACCTGCCACTCGTCTCTCGATTCGGTAAAAGGTTTACTTTCGGCATATGCGGGGATTGATTCGGCAAATGCCGAAAAAACCGAAAAAGCATTTTTTGAACAGCTTGATAAAATTCGTACGGGAGATATAAGTGACGATGAAATTTCCGATGCAAAAAAATCTTTTGCAAACCGCATGCGTGAGATAATCGATAACCCCTCTTTACTTGCGACATGGCATTTTATAAGGCTCCAGTCGGGAGCACTTCGTGATCCCGCAAGCGATGCCGAAAACATAAAGCAAATTTGTCGCGAAGATATTGTACGGATTGCAAATGAAATTGTACCGGATACGGTATATCTTCTTGCCGGAAGGGGTGAAAAAAATGAGTTTTAAAGAAACAGTTTCCGAAAAACTCGGCGAAAAATATTACCGTGAAATTCATGAGTCGGGGCTTGAAATAATCGTTATTCCGAAAAAGCAAGCGACTTTGTACGCACTCTTTTCGACAAGATACGGATCTACGGATAACCGCTTTAAAACGGAGAGGGAAAAGAATTTTCACGAGGTCCCGGAAGGCGTGGCTCATTTTTTGGAGCACAAGCTGTTTGAAAATTCGGACGGTGAAGATACATTTTTACGCTTTTCAAAACTCGGAGCTTCCTGTAATGCCTATACATCAAACAATGTGACCTCTTATCTGTTTTCGGCAACCGAAAATTATTATGAATCACTCGGCGAACTTATTAAGTTCGTTTCGGATCCATGGTTTACCCCCGAAACTGTGGAAAAGGAAATGGGAATTATAGAACAGGAACTTCGTATGTATGAAGATAACCCTCACCGTTCTCTTTACGACCGTATGCTTCTTTGCCTGTACGAAAATCACCCGGTGAGAATACCTGTCGGAGGTACTCCGGAAACGATAAGAAAAATAACTCCGGAAATACTGTATAACTGTTACAACACTTTTTACAACCCGGCAAATATGCTGCTCATTGTTTGCGGAGATGTGGATTTTCAAAAGGTTTCCGATGTTGTTTCCCGCACACTGCCTCACGGGGAAAAAGTCAAGGTGGTTAAGGGAGAATACATCGAAAAACCCGAAGTTTTTCAAAAGTACAGCGAAAGTTTCTTTCCCGTTTCGTTGCCTTTGTTTTGCATAGGTGTTAAAGATTCCGATTTGAAAACCGGTGAAAACGATGTTCTTCGGCGAGAACTTGAGCACACCATTCTTTCCGAACTTATTTTAGGAAGAGGTTCTTCTCTGTTTGAACAGCTTTATACTCAGGGACTCATTAATCAAAAATTCGATGTTTCTTATCAGGCGGCACTTAATTTTTCCCATACGGTCATTATGGGCGAGTCCAGAGATCCCAAAACGGTATTTGAAAGAATATGCGATGAATTTGAAACGTGGCGGCACGGTAAACGAAAAATAGACGAAAAAGACTTTGAAAGAGCAGTCAAAATGACATGGGGAATGTGTGCTCAGGTGTGGAATTC
Organism: uncultured Oscillospiraceae bacterium; assembly: GCA_964558655.1. Classification (GTDB taxonomy): domain Bacteria; phylum Bacillota; class Clostridia; order Oscillospirales; family SIG627; genus RGIG6353. The sequence continues at coordinate 11,298 of CAZLEX010000026.1, forward strand.
GACATCTGATATTGCCGAGACATTTCTCGATTACGAGCTTGTAAATTCCCGCTTGACCGATTTGCCCGATATACTTTCTTCAATCACTTTGCAGGATATTGCATCACGGCTTGAAAAGTCGTACTGCCCCGAATATTTCGCTTATTCGGCGGTATTTCCCAAGGAGGACAAAAAATGAAAACACTATCGTTTCCCGGCCTCAATATAAAAGAATTTGAAATAAATTCCGTTGCGGTGAAGGACTTTTTCGGCCGTGACATAATGTGGTACGGAGTAATTATCTGTATAGGAATTATTCTCGCTTTCATCTGTGGCATTTACCGTTCCCGTAAAGAAGGAGTAAAAACAGACGATTTTTATGATTTGACTCTTTTGACGGTTCCGGTGGCTATTATTTTTGCACGGCTTTATTATGTGATATTTGATCCGTCCCCGAATTACAGCAGTTTTGTCGATGTCATTGCTATATGGCGTGGAGGTATTGCGATTTACGGTGCGATAATAGGAGGAGCGTTATCGGTCTTTGTTATGTCGCGTATTAAGAAAAAACCGTTTTTGCTTTTTGCGGATATCGTTGCTCCGTGTGTTATGATAGGTCAGATTATCGGACGGTGGGGAAACTTTTTCAATGTAGAAGCTTACGGCAGTATAACAAGTGTTCCGTGGAGAATGTGTTCTCCGTCGATAGCGACGGAACTTTTGCTGCAAGGACAGGCAAGTTGGGAAGAATATGAGGCTATACTCAACGGTTCACTCGGGGTACATCCGACTTTTTTGTACGAATCACTGTGGAATCTTGCAGGCCTTGCCGTACTTTTGCTTTTTGTTTCAAAAAAGAAATGCTATAACGGACAAATGTTCTTTTTCTATCTCGCATGGTATGGTTTCGGAAGAATGTTGATAGAGCCGCTGCGTACCGATAGCTTAAAATTGGGTTCGGCAGATGTTTCGACTCTCGTCGGAGCGATTTGCTTTGCTGTTTTTACCGCACTCTATATTGTGTTTTTAAAAAAGGAGAAAAACAATGTCACAGATAATTGACGGAAAATTTGTATCACAAAGTGTGAGAGAAAAAATAAAAAAAGCGGTTGACGAACTCGGCGAAGGCGTTCGCCGTCCGGGTTTGGCGGTCATTATCGTAGGTGACGATCCCGCAAGCCGTGTTTATGTAAGAAACAAAAAGGCGGCTTGTGAGCAGGTCGGATATCTTTCTCGCGAGTATGCTCTTTCGGCACAAACACCTGAAGAGGAACTTTTGGAACTCATTGACGCTCTTAACCGTGATGACGAAATTGACGGAATACTTGTTCAGCTTCCTTTACCGTGCGGTTTTGACGAAAAAAAGGTCATTCAGCACATTTCACCTTCTAAAGATGTTGATGCTTTTTCTTATGTGAATGTAGGGCGAATCACTGTGGGAGATGCCGATTTTGTTCCTTGTACTCCGGCAGGTGTTATGGAACTTCTCGGATTTTACGGTATAACTCTCGAAGGCAAGCGTGCCGTTGTGGTTGGCAGAAGCAATATTGTCGGAAAACCTCAGGCACTCCTTCTTCTCGAAAAAAATGCGACCGTAACTGTTGCTCATTCAAGGACCCGCAATCTCGGCGAAATTACAAGAGAGGCCGATATTCTTGTTGTTGCGGTCGGCCGTGCGAAATTTATAAATGCCGATATGGTAAAAGACGGAGCGGTTGTAATCGATGTCGGCATGAATCGAGATGAAAACGGAAAACTTTGCGGAGATGTCGATTTTGAAAGCGTTGAGAAAAAGGCTTCATATATAACGCCTGTACCCGGAGGGGTGGGACCTATGACGATTACGGAGCTTTTGAAAAATACATTTACGGCATATACCCGTCACATGAATAAATAAGGAAGGTAATTTTTTTGGACGAAATTGTACATATTTTTTTACACTGTTTTGAAGACACTTTAGAAATTTTGCCGTTTTTGTTTGCAACATATCTTGTTATGGAGTGGGCAGAACATAAAGCGGGAGATCGCATTGAAGGATTTGTGAGTCGTACAGGCCGTGCCGGGCCTTTGATTGGAGCGCTTGTCGGACTTGCTCCGCAATGCGGATTTTCTGCCGCATCTGCCGGACTGTATTCCGGAGGGCTTTTGAGTGCCGGTACGCTCATGGCGGTATTTCTTGCTACTTCCGATGAAATGATAGCGGTGCTTTTTTCGAGCGGGATACCGATTAAAAGCATACTTATAATACTCGGAGTAAAATTTGCGATTGCGGTTTTGGCGGGTTATCTTGTTGATGCGGTTTGGAAAGTTTCAAGACCTCGTCATAATTTTGAAAGTCACTGTGAGCACGAGGGCTGTCATTGTGAAGAACGCGGAATATTCAAATCGGCACTGTTCCACACCGTGAAGATTTTTGTCTTTGTTTTTGTCGTGAGTCTCGCTGTACATTCGGTAGTTGAGCTTGCCGGAGAGGATACTCTGGGGAAACTTTTCTCCGGTATTCCCGTTTTGTCGAATATAATCGCAGCACTTATCGGACTTATTCCTAACTGTGCGGCTTCGGTCGTTTTAACACAGCTTTATGTTGAGGGGATTTTGTCGGCAGGGGCAATGATAAGCGGTCTTCTGGTCGGTGCGGGGACCGGTCTTTTGGTTCTTTTCAGAGTTAACGGAAGAGTAAAAGACAACCTGAAGTTTTTGGGCTTGCTTTACCTGATAGGTGTAATCGGAGGAATTTTGACCGATTTTGTCAATTTGGAGGCACTTTTGTGAAAAATCCCGTTTTGCGAATTGCCGCCGTTCACGATTTGTCCGGGTTTGGCAGGTGCTCTTTTTCGGTTATACTTCCGACACTTTCGGCTATGGGGCATCAGGTATGTCCGCTTCCGACTGCCTCTCTTTCAACGCATACGGGAGGATATGAAGGTTTTGTTTTTCGTGATTTGACTTGCGATATGCGTGAGTGGTGGGAACATTGGAGAAAAGAAAAAATAAAATTTGACGCATTTTACAGCGGATTTTTGGGAAACGATAAGCAAATAGACATTGTTCTCGAAATGATAGATTCTCTTGATGCCGGCGTTTTGGTTTTTGTCGATCCGGTTATGGGAGACGACGGAGAGCTGTATTCCACATATACCGAAAGTATGCGTCAGGGTATGAAAAAAATCGCTCAAAGAGCCGACATCATCACTCCAAACATTACGGAGGCGGCGTTCTTACTTGATGAGACGCCGAAACAGAAATACGAAGTTGAAGAAATTGAAAATATCGTAATTTCTCTTGAAAAAATGTGCACTGCTTCCGTTGTTGTTACGGGAGTGCATACACGCGGCGGAGTAGGAGCTGCATATATTGAAAAGGGAGGAAAAAAAGTTTCTTTCTACATACATTCGCAACACGAAAAAAATTATCCCGGCACTGGTGATATATTTGCCTCCGTGCTGCTCGGAAGCCTTTTAAAAAAGGAAACGCTTGATGTATCGGTTCGCCGTGCCTGTGATTTTATTTACAGTGTTGTCGGGTATTCAAAACAGTTTGATTATCCCGTTCGCGATGGTGTTTTGTTAGAGGCTAAATTATTTGAATTGGGGGATAAACATGAATAATCTTGTCGAAACTTCATTACCGGAATTTGATCCGTTCAAGAGAATCGGAAAAGATTTTGCACTTCTTTCGGCTGTTTCCGGAGATAAAAAGAATGCAATGACGGTAAGTTGGGGCGAATGTGGTGTTTTGTGGAATAAAAATGTATTTACCGTTTTTGTCCGTCCGCAGAGATATACACATTCGTTATCTGAAAATACGCAATATCTGACACTTTCTTTTTTTGATGACGGCAAAAAAGAAATGCTAAATTACTTCGGCTGTGCAAGCGGCAGAGACGAGGATAAATTTGCAAAATCCGGGCTTCATACGCAAACAGAAGGTTCGGCACTCATAATAAATGAAGCAAAGCTTGTTCTTGTCGGCAAAATAATATACAAAACGAAAATTGATCCCGAATCTTTTCTTGATAAGGAACTGTTGTCAAATTACTTAAAGGGCGATTATCACACGGTGTATACCTGTGAAATTATAAAAGCATACAAAGAAAGGTGAAAATTATGAGGATCACACTTGCAAAAATCGGAAATAACAAAACGATCGATTTTGCACTTGACGAGCTTGAAAAATATTTAAAGCTTATCGATGCCGATTCCGTTATTGACCGACGCGTTTATTCGGATTATGACGAAAACGTTGAAAATGTCATCTGGGTAGGAGAAAGCGAGAGCTTTTCTTCCCGTTTTCCCGAAGTTGAAAACCCTGAGCTTGATGATGCGATACTTATCGATATTGCACAGATGTCAGGAATTATTTCCGGTAACAATCAGAGAGCGGTTTTGATAGCGGTTTACCGTTTTTTGAGAGAACTCGGCTGTGCATGGGTAAGAAATACCCGTGACGGTGAAATAATACCGTCATATTCGCTTATTCCCGTTTCCATGTACATATGCGAGGCGGCAAGCTACCGTCACAGAGCTATTTGTATTGAGGGAGCGGTAAATTTTGAACATGTGCGTGATATGATTGATTGGATTCCCAAGGCTGGTATGAACGGTTATTACATTCAGTTTTTTATTCCGGGGAATTTCTTTGAGCGTTGGTATTCACATTCTTCAAATCCTTATCTTCCGCCGGAACCCATAAATGCCGAAGATATTGAGGCTATGGTGTATGCGATTGAAGAAGAAATAGAAAAAAGAGGTCTTCTTTATCATGCAATAGGGCACGGCTGGACGAGTAAACCTTTCGGGTTTGATTTTTCCGGCTGGCATACGGAGGACAGCAGTAAAATTCCCGCAGATGTAAAACCTTTAATTGCCGAAATCGACGGTGAAAGAAAGTTTTATCATGATCTGCCTATGGCTACAAATCTTTGTTATTCGAATCCTGTGGCAAGAGGGATTGTTACGGATGCAATTGCAGATTATTGTATTTCTCACCCAGAGGTGAATTATGTTCATTTTTGGCTTGCAGATGCAGTTAACTGTTTTTGCGAATGTGATAATTGCCGCGATGTTTTGCCGGCCGATCATTATGTCATGATGCTTAATGAAGTTGACGAAAAACTTACGGCTGCGAATTGTGATACCAAAGTAGTATTTCTTATTTATTATGATCTTCTGTGGGCACCGAAAACGGAAAAATTGAAAAATCCCAATCGTTTTGTTCTTATGTTTGCACCGATAACACGCAAATATTCTCAAAGTTTTAAAGATGAAATACCAAAATCGGACGAAACAGCTGAATTTAAAAGAAATAAACTTATTATTCCCAAAAATGTTTCGGAAAACATTTCGTATTTGAGTAAATGGTTTGAAAATTCCGGAGCAAAGGACAGCTTCGATTTTGATTATCATCTCATGTGGGATCATCAAAACGATGCCGGATACTATTTGACCGCAAAAACACTTTTCGATGATATGCAGGCGTTGGAGAAAATCGGTCTTCGCGGTATGGTTTCATGTCAGCTTACGCGAGCATCTTTCCCGACAGGGTTACCGATGCAGATGATGGCGGATGCCCTTTGGGACAAAGAGTGCGATTTCGAAGAAAAGAGCGATGAGTATTTTCTTTCCGCTTTCGGAATCGACGGGCTTGCCGTTAAGGAATATATGAAGAAACTTTCCGAATTGTTTGATCCGGATTATATGCGTCATGCAATAGAAGAAGTAAATCCGGAGATGCAAAAGAAACTGGCACAGGTTCAGGGATTGATTAGCGAATTTGAAAAGGTTATCGAAAGCAATCTTATGTGTACTGAAAACGGCAATTTGCGTAAGTCGTGGGAATATCTTTCATATCACGCACAGATAATAAAAAAATTGGCTCATGCAATGTCATGCCGTGCGAGAGGTGCCGATGCCGACGAAAAACGCAGGCTGTTTGTTGAAGTGAGTGATTTCGTAAATAAATTGGAACCGAAACTTCATCATGTTTTGGACGGATATATGTATTATTACAGATTAAAATGGGCAATAGCCGATCTCGGATTAAACGATTAATCGAAAAAATCAAAAAGTTGAGGCAAATGCTCAGGGTGAATAAGGAAGTATTTTAGAAAATGTGGTGTAACCTCAAAACAGTGTGGTTACACCACTTTTCTTTATGCAGATTTTGATGTTGTTTCTTTTTGATTTTGTAATTTTTCAACCGCTTGTAATAATTGTTGTTCCGTAGGAATATCAAACAGTCTGAATTGGTAAAGCAAGAATGAGTTTACGGCTGACCAATAGATGGAGGTATTGTATCCTTGAAGTACTACGAAAATGAAAATGCCGACATAAAGGATGCCAAAAGCAAAAGGCATCATTTTCTTCAAGTTCGTACCTTCAATATATTTTTGCTTTTCTTAAAACATTTCCATTCATCGTCAAAGACTTTAATCGGTAAACGAGCTTTTCCTGTTATGCAATCTTCATCACTCCTTTCTTACAATAAAAAAAGAGTAAACCATTTCTGATCTACTCTACAAATTGTATATTTATTTTTCTACTGTAATATCTAATAAAACTAAATCTTCATCTAAATTATTTATTATTTCATGGGTTTGTCCTAATTTACAATAATGAACCTCGCCTTTATTTATAATTTCTTCTTCTCCATCAATTATAATTCTTGCTTGTCCGGATATTACATATATAAATTCATTATTCATTTGAGTATGTTTTCCCATTGAGCCATTAGGTTCTATTATAGATTTTATAATCTTACAACTTTCATCTATAAACATATTAGCTTTTACCAATCCTACACCATTATTCATATTTGAAACTTCAACTTGTTTTAAGATATTAAAATTTATTTTCACAATCATTCCTCAATTTAAATAAATTACTATAAATCTTTCAAACTGCAAAATTGGAATTTGTACTATTTATCTCTTTTTACTAATTTCTTTATTTTATCTGTGTTTTCTATATAGGTTTCTGTATAACCACATTCAGGGCATACTGCACATCTGATTTTACCTAATGAATCTTTAAACATTCCTTGTTCTCTAACGTGTAATCCATATCCACCATTATTAACCATAACAGTTAAATCATCAACCATTTCTGTATTACATCTTAAACACTTTCTCATTTTTTTCTCCTAACAAACAAATTACTATTTGTATAACTGATAATATTATAACATTTTTATAGCAACTTTTATATAATATGGATAAAATTTATTCATCTTTTTCAGGGCGAATATATCTATTTTTCAAAATATCAGCCACAAAATTTTCTGTGATTTTCATGTTATTCACCTCTAACATATTTTGATTTTGCGTTAGTTTTTCGCTCTTTTACTTTTTCAAGGCTTTTCCCATTTCTTACATTTGTAATTCCCGTACGCCTCAGTCCCATTTCATAATATTCTTCATTCATCTCAATTCCAATTCCAACTCTGCCTAAACGAACAGATACAGCGGATGTTGTAAATGAACCGGAAAATGGATCAAGTACAACATCTCCGGGATTAGATGATGCTTTGATAATGCGTTCAAGCAATGCTTCCGGTTTTTGTGTAGGATGATTCTCATACTCGTCCATCTTAAATCTAACACGGCTAAAATTCCAGACATTTCCCGGCACTTTTTCAGTACTGTAAGGTTGAGGTGGATTTTTTCTGTAATCAATCAGTTTGCGTTTTGCTCCAGTCTTTGCTTCAACAAGAATATCCTCATGATTAAATGTATAATTAGCCTTTTTGCTTTTGTTAATCATTAAAATCGGTTCATAGAGAGAACCGTACATTTTTTTCGATTGCATCCCGGAACTATCATAAGCCCAAATGATTCTACAAAGAACATTATAGTGTTCGGAAACAAACATATCAAGATACGGCATGTGCTGTGTCGCTGTCATAAAATACATTGTTCCTGTATCAGACAAAACTCGCATACACTCATCAATCCACATCTTACACCAGTCAATGTATTAACCCGTAGCAAATTTGCCTCAGCTTTTTTGTGAAAATATCAGAAGTCAAGTTTTGACGCGATGTAATCCTTTACCTGTGCAATCGGCAGACGGATTTGAGTCATTGTATCTCTGTCACGAATTGTAACGCAGTTATCGTTTTCGGAATCGAAGTCATATGTTATGCAAAAAGGAGTTCCGATTTCATCTTCACGGCGGTATCTTTTTCCGATTGAACCCGCTTCGTCGTAGTCAACCATAAAACTCTTTGAAAGTTCTTTGTGTAAAGACAGTGCTTTTTCGGAAAGTTTCTTCGACAGAGGAAGTATTGCCGCTTTGAAAGGTGCAAGTGCGGGGTGAAAACGCATGACAACTCTCGTATCGCCTTCTGCAAGAATTTCCTCGTCGTATGCTTCAACCAGAAATGCAAGTGCAACACGGTCTGCACCTAAAGACGGTTCGACAACATACGGTACATATTTTTCGTTTGTCTCGGGATCAAAGTATTCGAGACTCTGCCCCGAATGTTTCATGTGTTGAGAAAGGTCGTAATTTGTACGGTCGGCGATACCCCAAAGTTCTCCCCATCCAAACGGGAACAGATATTCGAAATCGGTCGTTGCCTTTGAATAGAAAGACAGTTCTTCTTTTGCGTGATCACGCAAACGGAGATTTTCTTTTTTCATATTAAGAGAATAAAGGAAATTAGCACAATAATCTTTCCAATAAGCAAACCATTCAAGATCGGTATCCGGCTTACAGAAAAATTCGAGTTCCATTTGTTCAAATTCTCTCGTGCGGAATGTGAAGTTTCCGGGAGTGATTTCGTTTCTGAAAGACTTTCCTATCTGTGCTACACCGAAAGGAAGCTTACGGCGTGAAGTACGCTGAATATTCGCAAAGTTTACAAATATTCCCTGTGCTGTTTCGGGACGCAAATAAAGTTCGCTTTTCGCATCTTCCGTAACGCCTTGAAAGGTTTTAAACATTAAATTGAATTTGCGAATTTCGGTAAAATTATGAGAACCGCATTCGGGGCAAGCAATATTATTTTCTTTAATGTAATCCATCATTTGTTCGTTTGTCCAGCCGTCTGCGGGAGTTCCGCTGAAATCCTCGATGAGTTTGTCGGCACGGTGACGGCTTTTACAGTCCTTACAATCCATTAAAGGATCTGAAAATCCTCCCACATGTCCGGAAGCCACCCAAGTTTCCGGATTCATAAGAATTGCACTGTCCAACCCGACATTGTATCCGGATTCCTGAACGAATTTTTTCCACCATGCTTTTTTTACATTGTTTTTGAATTCCACGCCCAGAGGTCCGTAGTCCCATGTGTTTGCGAGACCTCCGTATATTTCCGAACCGCTGTATACAAAGCCTCTGCTTTTACACAAAGCTACTACTTTTTCCATCGTTTTTTCCGTGTTGTTCATATTTTCATCTCCGTTATCATTATAAAATTCTGTAAGTATATAATACATAAAAAAGGCAAATAAGTCAAGAGAAAAGCAAATTAAACTGTAGATTTATCAATGATGGGTGACACTTTTAGAGTCTATTTTCTTTTTTCATCTGTAACCCGTCTGTTGTTACACAACAATTTTGAATAATTTTTTCAGGAAGTGGAAATACTAATCGTTTTGGGCATAAATAAAAGCATCGCCGAAGCGATGCCTTTACTGTAATTACTTATCTTTCCACAATCATCAATACGCCTTCTGCTCCAACCTTGTTTTCGGGTTCTACAAGCAGACCTTCGTTAATACATTCCTCGATTGCTTTTGCCAATATTCTGACTCCCGCAATAAGTCCCGTATAGATTTGATACTCGTTCATAAGGTGTTCGGGAATGTGTGTTTTCATAAACACAGAAAGCTCGGCGGCAATTTGTTCAATAACCATTCCCATATCATTATTGAAATCAAAGGAGAAATTGTAGAAGTCCATATCGTTCTTTTTGTCAATCACAATGATTTTGGGTTCAATGACATTTCCATTCTTGCGAAGATACCCACATTCAAGAGTTTTGGCTGCTATTTCTTTTTCACTTTCGGTCAGTTCATCAATAGCAATTCCTCCAATGGCTCTAAGTACCATTAAGAGCTTGGGATCGTGAGATAGGTTGTGTCCACAATGGAAGTGTTTATCAATACGCTTGCCGTAAATATTGGATGCGAACACCGACTTATATCCGCCGATTGAAGCTGCATCTATACCATCGCTACCATAGAAATCAAAGTCAGGATATTGTTCATCTGTATACGCAACTGCAACGCAAGAAAAACTCCTATTAACCGGAACAATATCAGAAAAGTATTTTTCAGCAAGAACTTTATTGATTCTTTCTTCAAAATTCCAAACTGTTCTTGAAATCAAAGACCACATAATGAATCGCAAGTCGTTCTGTTCGCTTAAATAAGGGAATGAAAGTATTTTTTCTTCATTATGTTTCAGCGTGTTTTTGATAATTTCGTAAAATTCAGGCAAATGCTTTTCGTAAATCTTGTTAGCTTGGTCGTACTCATCGTAATCCACCAAGTGGATATTTACTACATACTTGCCGTTATCAAGTTTTCGAAGCATACCATATTTTCCATTTTCGCCGTGACATTGAATTTCCAATTCTTCTTCAATATAAGGCATAGGCACACAAAGTTCCTCAGATAGTTCTTTGGCTGATTTCGGTTTGTCTTTACACAAGTAAATTAAGTTTTGAGAAAACATCCTTTCAGTTTTAGAACGAGGATCGTTGCCGCAAGGATTCCCGGTTCCCGAAATAGCCAATTTGATAGGCTTTAATACATATGTTCTTTCACTCATAGTTTCAACCTCTTTTCTAACTGAATTTCGTGCAGAAAACAAACGTTGCTTTACGGTGGTTTCATTGATGTTAAGTCTTGTGGAAATCTCTTTTACCTTCAACTCATCAATGTAGAACATTACCATTACTTCTCGATATGCCTTTGATAAAAAAGCAATTTCCTTGAAAATCCTACTTATTTGTTCTTGTTCGGCTACTTCCTCAACAAATTCTTCTATCTCATTTTCTTTAGATGCTAACATCAAGTAGCTGTTTTCAATGCTAAACACTTGGTGTTTAGCATTTCTTTTCTCACAATAGTCAGCATAAACTCTGCGAGCAATAGTCCATACAAAAGCATAAAAGTTTTCAATATGTTCTTGTTTATGTATAGCTGATATTACCGCAAGAATAATATCCGAGCAGCGTGTTGCCATGCTCATTTACATAGCGGTTAACCTTGGCGCGGTAGTCCTCAAAGTCGTATGCTGCATCCAGTTGAATGCCTTCCTGCTGATCGATGACGGGATCCGTCAGATGCGTGATGATAGGCTTTTTCGGTTCATTGCCCTCATTCAAGAACTTAATCAGTTCACGCAGTTCTTTACGCACTTTTTCAAATAGCAGAATGTCGTTTGTTTCCCAAAATGCATCGGTGTTGACTTCCTTGATGATTGGTAGCTTTGCCTTTACCTGCGGAA
>CAZLEX010000027.1:0-21510 GCA_964558655.1 uncultured Oscillospiraceae bacterium
TACAGTTTTTCATATTTATCGGTAAATTTGTCTTTGACTATTGACAAAGAACGGAGTTTTCAAGGTTGCGATTGCCATCGAATGTATAAATATATTTGCACTGTTATAATTTTTTCGAAAATTTTTAAAAAAGCTATTGACAAAATAAAATTTTGTGGTATTATAATAACAGTAATGATAATCATTATCGTTTTAGGAGACACTCTATGGCAGAACAAAAACATTCCGGAAAACGCGATGCAATGATACGGCTGTTGAAGTCGACGAGAGAGCACCCCGATGCCGACTGGGTTTACTTTAACATGAGAAAAGAATTTCCGAATATAAGTCTCGGAACTGTTTATAGAAATTTAAGGCAGCTCGCCGAAAGCGGAGAAATACTCAGTCTTGAGACCGGAAGCGGAACAGAGCATTTTGATGCGTTTACTCACGATCACAGTCATTTTGTCTGTACTGCGTGTAACAGAATTATCGATGTCGATGTACCCGTCGGTAATATTGAGCATGATGCCGAAGAACAAATAGGCGTACAGGTTGATTATCATCGCATATTTTTTTACGGTAAATGTGATAAATGTATTACATTAAAAAAATAAATATATAATTTTGGAGGAAAAAATTTATGGCAAAGTTTGTATGTTCGGTATGCGGTTATGTTCATGAGGGAGACACTCCTCCCGAAAAGTGCCCTGTATGCAAAGTGGGAGCGGATAAATTTAAGCTTATGGAAGAGAACGCTTCTCTTGCGGCTGAACACGAATACGGAGTGTATGCAAAAACCGTTAAGAACAATCCCGATATTTCAGAAGAGGATAAAAAATTCATTTTCGATCAGTTAATGGCGAATTTCAACGGAGAATGTTCGGAGGTAGGAATGTATCTTTGCATGGCCCGCATTGCGCACCGCGAAGGTTATCCGGAAATAGGTTTGTATTGGGAAAAGGCGGCATACGAAGAGGCTGAACACGCCGCAAAATTTGCCGAACTTCTCGGCGAAGACCTTGAGCCGAATATGAAATCCACAACAAAAGACAATTTAAAATGGAGAGTTGACTGCGAATACGGTGCAACTCAAGGTAAAGTCGATTTGGCATCATGTGCCAAGAAAAACGGTCTTGACGCAATTCATGATACCGTACACGAAATGGCTCGTGACGAAGCACGCCACGGCAGAGGTCTTGAGGGACTTTTAAAGAGATATTTTAAATAATTCGATAAGTAAAAGATTTTGCGATATTCCGTAACTTATTAAAAATAATGAAAATCCCGTTTGATTTTTTTCATCAAACGGGATTTTTGCGGTATATGTTTTGTTAATTTAATCGGTTTAAAACGGGCTTTCCTTCAAAAAAGTCAATGATATTCTGCGAACTTTCGGCGATGAGATCTCTTATGGCTTCATTTGAACGCCAGGCAACATGAGGGGTGAGCACAACATTTTTGAACTTTGTTAATTTTGAACAGCTGTCGAGAGGTTCTTTTTCAAAAACATCAAGTGCACAGCCTCCGACCTTACCGCTTTCAAGTGCTGTGATAAGTGCATTTTCGTCAATAAGCGAACCGCGACTTGTGTTAACGATAAGAACACCCGGTTTCATATCGGCTATGTTTTTTTCGTTTATAATGTGGTAAGTTTTTTCGTTTAGAGGAGCGTTTAGCGAAATAATATCGGAAAAGCGAATAATTTCTTCCTGCGATGTCACCTTTACGCCGAGCTTTTCGGCAAGTGTAAGATTTGGGTAGGGATCGTATACGGAAATTTGTGCACCGAATCCCTTTAGCATTTGACATAACTGCCTCGAAATTTTGCCGAAACCTATGATTCCGATTTTCTTTTCGGAAAGCCTTGAGGAATTTGAAATATTTGAATTTTTTACGGTCCCGTCTTTCATCGCTTTGTCATATAAATGAACGGAGTTGATAAGAGAAAGCATAATTGCGGCGGTGTGCTGTGCAACATCGTAGACACCGTAATTCGCACAGTTGCAAACGGCAACATTGTGTTTTGTTGCGGCATCTATATCAACCGTATCTATGCCGATTCCCGCACGCGAAATTATTTTCAGATTCGGAAGCTTATCAAAGAGCTCCCGCGAAAATTTTGTCGGGGCAAAAATTATACCGTCGGCGTCATGTCCTTTTTTAACAATTTCATCTTCCCTGTTTTCGCAAAATTCAATTTCAAAACTGTCTTTTGGGAAAAATTTTGTCCAGTTGTCGTTTTGCGGGCGTATTATAAGAATTTTCAGCATATGTTTTACCTTTCCTGCATTATACTTCTCTATATTAATTATATAATTACATTTTTTATATGTCAATTGATTTTTCGGCAAATTTTCAATAAAATGCGATGTTTCCATTTAATTCTTGACAAGTTTGACTTTTTATGATAAACTCATTTTCAGAGAAAGACTTTGACGGAGACAGTAGTCGGTTTTGAAAACATAAGCGAGTCACGGACGGTGAGAGCGTGACAGTGAGTATTGCCGTATGAAAATCACTCCTGAGTTTCGGGCTGAAAACAGTAGTAGGTCTTGACGGTTTCCTCCGTTATCGGAACGCACATGATATGTGTTGCGAAATAGGTGGTTTTGGAAATTTACTCCGTCCTGTTTTGGACGGAGTTTTTTGGAGGATATATATGTATAACAAAGTATCGACAGATATGAACTTTGTCGCAAGAGAAAAGCAAATTGAAAAATTTTGGCAGGATAACCGAATTTTTGAAAAAAGTATGGAGACAGCCGATAAAACCCGTCCCTATGTATTTTACGACGGCCCGCCCACAGCAAACGGAAAGCCTCACATAGGTCATGTTCTGACCAGAGTAATCAAAGATATGATTCCTCGATATCACACAATGAAGGGTTCTTATGTTCCGAGAAAAGCCGGGTGGGATACTCACGGTTTGCCGGTAGAACTTGAAGTCGAAAAATTACTTGGGCTTGACGGAAAAGAACAGATTGAGGAATACGGTCTCGAACCGTTTATAGATAAATGTAAAGAAAGTGTATGGAAGTATAAGGGAATGTGGGAGGATTTTTCCTCCACCGTCGGTTTTTGGGCTGATATGGATAATCCTTATGTTACCTATCACAATGATTATATAGAGTCTGTTTGGTGGGCGTTGAAGCAAATATGGGATAAAGGGTTGCTTTATAAAGGATATAAAATAGTGCCGTATTGTCCCCGTTGCGGTACCCCTCTTTCTTCTCATGAAGTAGCTCAGGGATATAAAGATGTAAAAGAAAAATCCGCCATTGCCAAGTTTCGCGTTAAGGGAGAAGATGCATATATTCTCGCATGGACGACAACCCCATGGACGCTTCCGTCAAATATAGCGCTTTGCGTTAATCCGGACGAAGAGTATGTAAAAATAAAAACGGAAGAAGGCGAGGTTTATTATATAGCCGAAGCCCTTGCCGAAACGGTTGTCAAGACACCTTTTGAAGTTGTCGAAAAGATGAAGGGGACTGATCTTGAATACTGCGAGTATGAGCCTCTTTTTAATATTCCGAATGTCAAAGGGAAAGGATATTTTGTAGTTTGTGACAATTATGTAACGCTTACCGACGGTACCGGTATTGTTCATATAGCTCCGGCGTTTGGTGAAGATGACTACAGAGTAGGAACGAAATATAATCTTCCCGTTTTACAGCTTGTGGATTCCAAAGGCTGTATGACAGACAGCACACTTTTTGCCGGTATGTTTTGCAAAGACGCCGATCCTGCCGTATTGAAAGACCTGTCGCAGAGAGGGTTGCTTTTTGCCGCTCCGAATTTTGAACACAGCTATCCTTTTTGCTGGAGATGTGATACTCCTCTTATTTACTATGCCCGCGAGAGCTGGTTTATAAAGATGACATCTGTGCGTGAAGACCTTATCAGAAACAATGCGACGGTCAATTGGATTCCCGAGAGCATAGGAAAAGGCCGGTTCGGCGATTGGCTTGAAAATGTTCAGGATTGGGGAATTAGCCGTAATCGTTATTGGGGTACGCCTCTAAACATCTGGGAGTGTGAGTGCGGTCATATGCATTCGGTAGGTTCGATTGAGGAATTGAAATCAATGTCCGATAATTGCCCCGATGATATAGAGCTTCACCGTCCTTTTATAGATGCGGTTACCATTAAATGTGAAAAGTGCGGAAAGCAAATGAAGCGTGTGCCGGAAGTAATAGACTGTTGGTTTGATTCCGGTGCGATGCCCTTCGCACAGCATCATTATCCGTTTGAAAATAAAGAATTGTTCGAGTCGCAGTTCCCGGCTGATTTTATTTCGGAGGCAGTTGACCAAACGAGAGGCTGGTTTTATTCTTTGCTTGCAATATCCACTCTTATATTCAATAAAGCTCCGTATAAAAATGTAATCGTGCTCGGTCATGTTCAGGACGAAAACGGTCAGAAAATGTCGAAATCAAAAGGTAATGCCGTTGATCCGTTTGAAGCACTCGAAACATACGGTGCCGATGCGATTCGCTGGTATTTTTATACCAATTCGGCTCCGTGGCTTCCAAACAGATTTCACGGTAAGGCTGTTGTCGAAGGACAGCGTAAGTTTATGGGAACTTTGTGGAATACTTATGCGTTCTTCGTTCTGTACGCAAATATCGATCAATTTGATCCTTCAAAATATACATTGAATACGGATAAGCTTTCCGTTATGGATAAATGGTTGCTTTCACGCCTTAATACTACCGTTAGCTTGGTTGACGACAATTTGTCAAACTACCGTATACCCGAAGCGGCAAAGGCACTTGAAAGTTTTGTTGACGAAATGAGTAACTGGTATGTTCGGCGGAGCAGAGAAAGATATTGGAAACAGGGAATGGAAGAAGATAAGGTCAATGCGTATATGACTTTGTATACGGCACTTGTTACAATTTCCAAAATCTCGTCTCCGATGATTCCGTTTATGTGTGAAGATATATATCAAAATCTTGTGCGTACAGTTGATAAAAACGCACCGGAGAGCGTTCATTTGTGTTCGTTCCCGGAAGTCGATACAAAACTTATAGACGCACAGCTTGAAAAAAACATGGAAGCGGTTCTTGAAATCGTTCAAAACGGCCGTGCTGCAAGAAACGGTGCCGCAATGAAGAACCGTCAGCCCTTGAGTGTCATGTTTGTAAAGAGCGAATTTACGCCTGATGAAAAATATTTTTCCATAATAGAAGAAGAACTCAATGTCAAAAAAGTTGAATTTATCAGTGATGTTTCATCGCTTATTTCGTATTCGTTTAAACCGCAGCTTAAAACGGTTGGTCCCAAATACGGTAAACATCTTGCGGCCATTCGCGAAAAATTGGCAAATATAGACGGAAGTGCCGCAAAGAAAGAACTTGATATTGAGGGAAAACTTACATTTGATATTGAGGGCGAAACAGTAACTCTTTTTGAAGAAGATCTTCTCATAGATGTTAAGCAGAAGGACGGATATTATACATTCAGTGATAAAGGGATAACGGTAACTCTTGACACATTGCTTACACCCGAACTTGTTGAAGAGGGACTTGTCAGAGAGATTGTGAGCAAAATTCAGACAATGCGTAAAGAAGCGAACTTTGAGGTTATTGATCACATTCGTGTGGGCTGTGCCGAAAATGATAGAATTTTCAATGTGATTATGAAAAACAGAGAGGAAATTTCTTCCGATGTACTTGCACTTGATATATCTTCGTCGCTTTCGGGATATGAAAAGGAATGGGATATCAACGGCGAGTGCGTTAAACTGAGCGTTGAAAAAGTTTGATTTTGTTTCTCCGCACATATTTGTGCGGAGAAATTTTTGGGAGGATTTATGATAGGATTAGGAACCGTTGTAAACAGTATAAGCGTAATTGTCGGTAGTATCATCGGGCTTTTGATAAAAAAAGGACTGAGTGCACGCTTTGAGGATATATTGATGAAAGCTCTTGGGCTGTCCACAATATTTATAGGCGTAACGGGAGCACTTTCGGGACTTATGAGTGTTAAAAATTCATCGCTTGATACGGAAGTTGAGAGTACGCTTCTTATGATATTCAGTCTTTCGATAGGTGCTCTGATCGGGGAATTGGCAAGAATTGAAGAGCGTCTTGACAAGATGGGTGAGTCTTTGAAAAAAAAGATAAAATTCGGAACGGCGGATTCCCGTTTTGTTGAAGGCTTTGTAACCAACACTCTTGTAATATGCGTCGGGGCAATGGCTATAGTCGGTTCTTTGAATGACGGGCTGAAATCGGATGCTTCTTTGCTTTACACAAAATCGGCACTTGACTTTGTAAGTGCCATAGTATTTTCATCGGCTTTGGGAATAGGAGCACTTTTCGCAGTTATCCCGATGATTATATATCAGGGCGGAATAACTCTTGCTGCCCGTTTTGTTGCACCGTATTTGACAGATGCACTTGTATCCGATTTGGGATATATAGGTTCCGTACTGATTTTTGCAATAGGAATTAATTTGGCTTTCGGTAAAAAATTTAAAACGGGCAATATGCTTCCCGCAATACTGATACCCGTTGTTTATCATCTTGTCATAAAAAATATATTTTGAAAATTATTGACAATTAATGTAAAAAGTGATATAAAAAAGCGTGGTAACATGGATTTACGGAGGGTTTTATGAAAACATCTACTGAGATATATGCCGCAGCACGCATTGTCGGATATGAAAAAGCCGTTGAGCTGGTGGGGAAAGCCGGTTTTGATGCTTGGGATTTTTCACTGTTTGATATGTGGAAATGTTCGCCGAATGAAAAAAAATACGATTTTTCCGATCACCCTATCGCACAGGATAATTATCTTGACTATGCCCGAAAGTTAAGAAAAATCGGTGAGGATAACGGTATCGTCTGTAATCAGTCTCATGCTCCTTTTCCGTGTATGTTTGAGCATTTTTCTCTTACCGAAAAATTTTTGAAGAGATCTATTGAACTTACCGCAGAGGCGGGCGGTAAAATATGCGTTATTCATCCGGGAAATCGCAATACGGTTGAAGAAAATGCCGAAATGTATTTTAAGCTTTTACCGTTTGCGAAACAGTACGGTGTTAAGATAGCTACCGAAAATATGTGGAATTGGGATATTGAAAACGACTGTGCCGCTTTTGCATCTTGCGGAAATCACGAAAACTTCAAAGCACTTCTTGATTTTGTCAATGACGATTTTTTTGTTGCGTGTCTTGATATAGGTCATGCCGAAATGCGTGGATTGAACACTTCAAGCGTTAAAATGATACATACGCTTGGAAGTAAAGTTGAGGCACTTCATATTCACGACAACGACTGTCATCACGATCTTCATCAAATACCGTTCTCAATGAATATTGATTTTATTCCTATTATCAAAGCCTTGCATGAAATAGGATACAAAGGCTGGATTAATTTGGAAGCAATGGGATATCTTGATAAATTCGATAAAGATAATGTGCTTGAAGGGCTTTGTGATTTACATTTTGCCGCTGTAAAAATTGAAGAACTTTTTTTAAACAGCTAAAACCGAAATGCGCTTCGTACATTTTTGCACGAAGCGTATTTTTATAGGCAATAATCTAAGATAAGCATAAGGCAAAAACCCGCAAGAAGCGAATATGTTGCACCGCTTTTTTTGCTGCGAGAGTTTGTTTCCGGTATCATTTCACGGTTTATTACATAGAGCATTGTGCCTCCCGCAAAAGCGAGTGCGAACGGTAATATAGATTTTGAAATACTTACGGCAAAATACCCCGTAAATGTTCCGGCTACTTCTATAATTCCCGTCAGAAACGCCGTGACGAAAGTACGGGAGGGGGAGATACCCGCAGAAAGCATAGGGGCGATTATCACCATTCCTTCCGGAATGTTTTGCAGTGCAATTCCGCCTGCAATTGTAAGTGCCTGTACCGTATTTCCGGTACCGAAATCTACGCCTGCGGCAATGCCTTCGGGGAAATTATGAATGGCTATCGCCAATACAAACAGGATTACTTTGTAGAGTTTGTCACGCGATTTTTCGTCAACATTTTTGTTAACTCCTGTAAATCGGTGAAGACGGGGAACAAATCCGTTGAGTATGTGTATTAAAAATGCTCCGGAAAATATTCCGGCAACGGTTATGGGAAGAACAAATTTTCCTTCACATTCAAGTGCTTGTGAAATTAATCCGGTGATAGATGCCGATAACATAACTCCTGCCGAAAACGATAAAATGATATCGCTGAATTTGTGAGAAATATTTTTGACTAAAAAGCCTATTATCGCACCCGCAACGGTGGCTCCGCCAACGCCGAGTGCAGTCAGTATAACGGTATTCATATTACACCTTCAATCAGTTTCTCGTCATTAGTATATTCCGGCTTTTTATATTGTTGAAGAATGTGAAAAGTATGTTAATGTATAAAAATAAATCAATGCAGTTAAATTCGGAATAAATCAATTCAATAAACATCTTTATTGAATTTTTGATAAAAGAAAAAGACTTTGACTTTAATAGGTCAAAGCCTTTTTTCGTAATGTTACAGATGCTTTTTATTCTATAACTTTAACGAAAGAGAGAACCGACAGGATAATTCCGACAAGGCAGTAAATATCAACAGCGGCACCGAGAATACCAACGATAATGTTGATAACCGGGATTTTGCTGATAACTGCAATGATAAGCCCTGCGACAAATCCGATTATCAGATAAATAACAATCGAAATTACGAGACTTTTAATGTCTTTCAGCCTGAAAGAAAAAGGGAAATACTTTTTTAAGATGTCCATATATTTTACTCCTTTATAAATTTATGACAATTAAATAAAAATGACATGATTATTTTTTCAGTTCTTTTATACCGAGCTTCGTCTCTTCGTATGCTTCGATATAGTCAAGCATTTTGTCAGCATCGGAAAACAAAGTATAAAGCTGTCGACATTCTTCGTTGATAAATTTTGTTGCCATAGAGTGTTCCATCATTTTTTGAAGTTCGTCATAGTAGCCGTCAATGTCGAAAACGGCGATTGCTTTTTTGTGCCGCTCAAGTTGTTTTGCCGTAAGAATTTCAAAAAATTCCTCAAATGTTCCTATTCCGCCAGGTACTGTGATAAAAGCGTCGGAGAGTTCCTCCATCTTTTCTTTTCTGTCTCTCATGTCTTTTGTGTAAATTACTTCGTTACAGTCATGAAAAACTATTTCAACATCTTTTTCCAAGAAAAAAGCGGGAATAACTCCTGTGATTTTTCCGCCACCTTTGTGAACACCGCGTGCCGCAGCTCCCATGAGCCCTGTTCCGCCGGCTCCGAATACGAGGTTATGACCGCGTTGTGCCATTTTGAGTCCGAGTTCTTCTACTTTTTTTATATATTTTTCATCGATTTTTGTGCTTGCCGCACCGTAAATACAAATATTCAATAAAATCCCTCCCGATTGTTACTTAAATAAAGTATATGCAATTCATTACCGATATGAAACATTTTATCATATGTATTTTTTTAAGTCAATTACTATTATTTTCCGATTTGTGAATTTTTATTAAGTTTATTGAGCTTTTCTGTCATTAAAAGTGCAATAAGAGCAAAAAGTGCAAGATAATACGGATAAATTCCGGATGATATATATTCAGCCAAAAAGCCGAAAACAGGCGGCATAACGGCAGAGCCGGTATATGCACTTGCCATTTGTACGCCGATTATTGCCTGAGAATTTTCTCTGCCGAAATTGTCGGGGGTTGAGTGAATTATCGAAGGATAAACTGGTGCTCCTCCAATCCCGATTATCATAAGTCCTGAAAGAGCGAAAATGTTCTTGTTCAACGGAAGTATCATGAGCAATGTTCCGAACAAAATCAGTCCGAGACCTGAACGGATAAGGACTTTATCGGAAAATTTTACGGTTAAAAAACCGCAAATAAATCTTCCGAATGTAATTCCGAGATAAAAAAGAGAGCCGAAGCGTGCCGCTGTCAAAGGATCAATTCCTTTGTGGGAAACGAGATATGTACTTGCCCAAAGTCCCGCAGTGGTTTCCATTGCACAATAAGCCAAAAAAGCGATAAGTACACAGACCGCTCCGCGAAGTTTAAGTACTTGAACAAGTGAAAGAGAATATGAAGGAGCATCGTTCGAGCTTGTGTCTCGGCGTTTTTTCCAAAGAGGCAAACTTGCGAAAATTAAGACGGTTAAAACAATTTGTATTACGGCAACTGTGGAATAACCGTGTCGCCAATCACTGCGTGAAATGCACATACTCATGATGTACGGGCTTATTGATGCACCAACGCCCCAGAAGCAATGCAGCCAACTCATGTGCCGTGCGGAATAATGAAGTGCAACATAGTTGTTCAAGGCAGCGTCGACTCCGCCTGCTCCCAATCCGTACGGAATTGACCAAAGGCATAATGCCGTATATGAATTGGAAAAAGAAAATCCGAGAAGAGATATCGCCGTCATTGCTACGCTTAACGCCGTTATAAGACCTGTTCCTATACGACGGTTTATTTTATCCGATGCAAGACTTGAAATTATCGTACCGCCGGTTACTATTGTTGAAATAATTCCCGCCATTGAAACCGATACTCCGAAATCAGAGTGCATTACAGGCCACCCGGATCCCAAAAGTGAGTCGGGTAGACCTAAACTTATGAATGAAATGTATATTATCGCAATAAGCAAAGATGCCATATTTACCTCGTTTTAAGTGTTTGCAACAGAATTTTCCAAAGTTTTTGAACGGTCGAAATTTGCAATCTTTCGTTTACTGTGTGTATATCGGTAATATTCGGTCCTACGGATATACAGTCAAGGTTGTTTATCGAAGACGCAAATATTCCGCATTCAAGTCCTGCGTGTACAGCTTCTACTTTAGGCAAAAATCCAAGTTCTTCCTTGTAAATTTTACACCATTTTTCACGAATTTCGGAATTTCTCCGGTATTCCCACGGCGGATATGCTCCGCATAAACTTATGTTTGCCGACGGTAATACGGCACAGCTTTTTTTCAAGCTGTCTTCAAGTTTTAAAAGTTCGCGATATTTTCCTGAACGCAACGAAAAAGTGAAAGAAAACTGTTCGCTTGATGTGGAAACTATTCCCAAATTTTGCGAAGATTCCACAAGACCTTTGATATCTTCGCTGAGAGATATAACTCCTTGACAAAACGATGAAAGAAAAGATACGGTATTTTCGGAAATAATTTTGTCGGCGACATATACCGCTGTGTTTTTTTGAGAAGTTACGGTGCAATTGAAATTCGGTTCGGATTCTTCGACTTGAAGTTTCAATTTTTCGGTATATTTCGTCAGTTTCTCAAGCGTTTCGCTTTTTTGAGGAATTATTTCGGCATATGCCGAAACTGCTATGGCATTGGTTTTATCTCCTCCGAAAAATGATACTAATTGAAATTTATCCGTTTCGTTTACATATTTAAGTATTTGCGAAAGAAGTACTGAGGCATTAATTCTGTTTTTATCGATTTCAATTCCCGAATGACCGCCTTTGAGACCGGATAAAGCGATTGTAATTTTATCTCCGTTTGTTTTAGTCCTTTTAAACGGTACGGTTACGGTTACATCTTCGCCGCCGGCACAAGATACGGTTACGGTATCGAGGACTTCGGAATCCAGATTTATTAAGGTTTTTCCTTTCAGAACCGTTGTGTCAAAGTTTAATGCTCCCGACATACCCGTTTCTTCATCTGCCGTAAAAAGTGCTTCTATCGGCGGGTGAGGAATATCGTCGGAATCAAGGATAGCGAGTATTATGGCAACGCCAATTCCGTCATCGGCTCCGAGCGTTGTGTCCTTTGCTCCGATAAAATCGCCGTCGGCAAATATTTCAAGAGGATCGGTTTGTAAATCGGTATCGGAAAACCGAGTCTTTTGACAAACCATATCCAGATGTCCCTGAAGAATTATAGGGGGGCAATCCTCATAGGTGGGATAAGCTTTTTTAAATATCGCAACATTATTAAAACGGTCTTTTATTACCTGCAAATTACGGGATTTTGCAAAATTGACACACCATTCGGAAATTTTTTCGGTATTTCCCGAACCGTGCGGAATACGACAAAGTTCTTCAAAAAAATAAAATACTTTTTCGGGATAAAGCCCCTCAAGTTTTCTCATAATATACCTCACTGCATACAGTAGTAAAATTCTATCACAAATACTTTCATTAATCAATAACTACTTGAAAAAAATATTTAAGTGTGATATTATTTGCCCGTAAAATAAATTTGACAAGTTTGTTGTGAGGACAAAATGAAAGATGAACGACTTATTTCGCCTATTGCGTATATAAAAACTGATTTTAAAGAGAAATTCGGAGTACCCAGACAAAGCGGACGGATTAAATCACTTATAGGGGAAATTGTATTTTTACCTAAGTACAGCATTGATGCTGCATTTCGCGGAATAGAGAAATTTTCGCATTTATGGATTATTTTTGATTTTTCGCTTTCTCACCGTGAAAAATTTTCACCTACGGTCAGACCTCCGAGACTTGGAGGAAATACAAGAGTCGGAGTTTTTGCAAGCAGATCGCCTTTCAGACCTAATTCATTGGGACTTTCCTGCGTTGAATTTTTGGGTATTTGTAAAAAAGACGGAAATACGGTCATAAAAGTCGGCGGAGCCGATCTCGTTGACGGTACGCCGATTTATGATATCAAGCCGTATATTCCGTATACCGATATCCGCGAAAATTCCAAAGGCTCTTATTCCGATGTATATGCATCTTACCGACTTGATTTGGTTTTTCCGGAACAATTGCTTTCGCTCGTTCCGCAAGACAAGCGGGAAGCACTTTGCGATATACTGAAAGATGATCCGAGACCGTCTTATAAAGATGACGGCGGGGAGATATATACAATGAATTTTGCAGGATTTGATGTAAGTTTCAGGGTTGAAAATTCAATTGTAACGGTTGTGGAAATCAAAAAAACATAAATGTTTATACGGATGTATATTTTTGTTAACAAATGTGTGTTAAAATTTTCTTTCAATAAAGTTTTGGAGGAAAATAATGTTATCCATACAGAATGTTACGAAAAAATATATTACGGGAGACCTCATACAGACTGCACTTGACGGAGTTTCTCTGAATCTCAGAGACAGCGAGTTTGTGGCGATTTTGGGGCCGAGCGGTTCCGGGAAAACAACTCTTTTGAATGTTATCGGCGGACTTGACAGGTACGATACGGGCGACTTGATAATAAACGGTATATCCACAAAGAAATACCGTGATCGCGATTGGGATTCTTATAGAAACCATGCGATAGGTTTTGTATTTCAAAGTTATAATTTGATACCGCATCAGACTGTTCTCGCAAATGTTGAGCTTGCTCTCACAATATCCGGAATATCAAAATCCGAGAGGCGTCGCCGTGCGGTGAAAGCACTTGAAGAAGTGGGGCTCGGAGAACAGATTCATAAAAAGCCGTCACAGATGTCCGGCGGCCAGATGCAGCGTGTCGCAATTGCACGGGCATTGGTAAATGATCCGGAAATATTGCTTGCCGATGAACCTACCGGTGCACTCGATACCGAAACAGGTATACAGGTTATGGAACTTTTGAAAAAAGTTTCGGAAAAGAGATTGGTTGTTATGGTAACACATAATCCCGAGCTTGCCGAGACTTATTCCACCAGAATTGTAAGTCTTAAAGACGGAAAAATTACCGGTGATACAAACCCTTATGAAATAAACAATGAGCAGAGTACAGCTCACCATGAAAATATGGGAAAGTCTTCGATGTCTTTCAGGACGGCATTGAGTCTCAGCTTTAATAATTTGCGTACCAAAAAGGGCAGAACAATACTCACCGCTTTTGCGGGTTCAATCGGTATTATAGGTATTGCTTTGATTCTTTCGCTTTCGACAGGTGTAAATACTTATATTTCGGATATACAGAAAAGTACAATGGCGTCTTATCCTATAACGGTTGACGCACAGACACTTGATCTGGCAAGCGTTTTGCAAAGTACGAATATGAATGATATTTCCGAAGAGCTCACTCACGATACCGACGGCGTGTATTCAAATCCGGCATCATTTAAAATGGTCTCCGGATTTACCACGAGTTTTACGGAAAATAATTTGACTTCGTTTAAAAAGTATCTTGATGATACTTCGAGCGACATACATGAGTATGTCGGCGTCAATGGTATAGTGTACACATATGATGCCAAATTTAATATATACACATATGATCCGAACGGAGAATTTTTAAATACCGACGGCTCTTCGCTTAATTCTCAATACAGTGCAATGACATCGATGATGTCCGAGCAAATGGAATCGGCAATGGACAAACTTTCCAATTTCCAGCAAATAATTCCCGGTAAGGATGGAGAACTCATCAGTCCGTCGATAACCGATTCGTATGAAGTTATTTACGGAGATTGGCCGAAAAATTATGATGAGGCGGTTTTAGTATTAAATAAGAATTATGAGCTTGATGCGAGTGTGCTTTATCAGCTCGGATATCTTGAAGCGGCTGAATATCGTGAGATGATGCAGAAAATTTCCAAAGGCGAAGAAATAAATATCGAAACGGTTAAATTTTCTTATGAAGATGCGATTAGCAAAGAGTTTATGCTGGTTCCGGTTTGCGATACTTATCGTCTGGACGACAGCGGATATTTTCGTAAAATAGAGGATAATACGGTTGAATTCAGAGATATTGCGAATTCCGCCATGAAACTTAAAATTGTAGGAATTATTTGCCCTTCCGAAGATACGGACGCATACCTTATTACAGGTGCCGTTGCTTATACATCGGCTTTGAGTGATTATCTTATTGCCTATTCAAATAGCAGTGATATTGTAAAAAGTCAAAGTGAAAACCGTGATATAAATGTGTTGAACGGAATAGTGTTCTCTCCTTCGGACGACGAAACAAAAATTGCCGATGCGAAGAATTTCTTTGCAAATTGTAATATAAGCGAAAAGGCTGAAATGTTTCTTGAAATTGCTTCTATGATGATGACAGAGGACAGTTCGGCTTATACAAAAATGGGGGAAACCGAGCTTGCGGCGGCGTTTGACGAATATATAAGAACAGCTCAGGACGAATTGCTTATAGCTATGTATAACGCATATGTTTCTTCCGGAACATATGAAGACAACATGGAAGCTTTCGGATATGTTTCGCTTGACGCTCCGTCATCGATAAGCATATATGCCGACAGTTTTGAAAATAAAGATATGATAGGCAAGTGTATTGAAAAATATAACGAGGGAGTTGCCGAAGAAGATAAGATAACTTATACCGATTATGTCGGACTTTTGATGTCTTCGGTTACCACAATAGTCGATGTTATTTCGTATGTGCTTATTGCTTTTGTGTCTGTTTCGCTCGTAGTATCCTCTATAATGATAGGAATTATAACTTACATTTCGGTTCTCGAAAGAACAAAAGAAATAGGTATACTTCGTGCAATAGGTGCTTCCAAAAAGAATGTATCTCAAGTATTTAACGCCGAGACATTTATTATCGGTCTTTGCTCCGGAATAATGGGAATAGGTATTACTCTTCTTATGATATTGCCTATAAATGCGATAATTCATACGCTTTCCGGCATTAACACGATTAATGCTATACTCCCTGTAAAAGGTGCTGTTTTCCTTGTGGTACTTTCAATGCTCTTAACAGTTATCGGAGGATTGATACCTTCCAAAAAAGCTGCGAAGAAAGATCCCGTTATTGCATTAAGAAGTGAATAAAAAGCAAAAGAAGTACCGAACGGTTTCTCCGTTCGGTACTCTTTTACACAAAAATATGTTGTATTGAAAAATCAATAAATTATTTTTGTTTTTTTGCGGTTGCCGCCGACAAAATTTTAACTGCGATTACGATAACGAGAGTTACCGCGAATACTCCGCCGTAACCTTTTAAAATAATAGGCAAAATTTGAATTAGAGCACCGAATCCCTGAAAATTTAACATGATTTACCTCCGTTTATAAGCCTAATACCATAGAAAGAATGAGACCGCCTGCGATTACGGAAGCAATTTGCCCCGAAACATTAACACCGATTGCGTGCATTAGCAGGAAGTTGTGAGGATCTTCTTTTAATCCCATTTTGTGAATTACTCTTGCAGACATCGGGAAAGCGGAAATGCCTGCCGCACCTATCATGGGATTAATCTTATTTTTGGCAAACAGATTATATATTTTTGCAAAAAGTACCCCGCCAACCGTGTCAAATATAAAGGCGACAAGACCGAGTCCGAGAATAAGAAGGGTTGAAGTATTCAGGAAGTATTCCGCTTGCATTTTTGAAGCTATTGTAATTCCGAGAAGAAGTGTTACAAGATTTGCAAGCACTTTTTGTGCGGTTTCCGATAATGAACCTAAAACACCGCATTCGCGGATTAAATTTCCGAACATCAAAAAGCCGATAAGTGCAACCGACTCCGGTGATACAACGCCTGCAATAATCGTTATAATTACGGGGAAGAGAATACGGGTGGTTTTGGATACTTCTTTTTGTATATACGGCATGCGTATGAGACGCTCTTTTTTTGTCGTCATTAACCGAATTACCGGAGGCTGAATTATCGGAACGAGTGCCATATAAGAATATGCCGCAACAACTATGGCTCCGAAAATATTTGAATTTTCTCCGAGTAATTTGTTTGCAACAAATATCGAGGTGGGACCGTCGGCTGCACCTATTATTGAGATCGACGCTGCTTCTCTTATGTCGAAGAAAAGCGATGCCGCGGCGAATGTGAAAAATATTCCGAATTGTGCTGCGGCTCCGAATATCATCAGTTTAGGATTTGCAAGCAACGGAGAAAAGTCTATCATTGCTCCTATTCCTATAAACAAAAGAAGGGGAAAGAGTTCCGTGTCTATGCCTATTTTGTTCAGAATCCCGATAGCACCCTCCGTTGCTATGGTAGTTCCGGGAATGTTGACAAGAATAGCACCAAATCCCATAGGAAGCAGTAAAGTGGGTTCCATGTCTTTTTTTATAGCGAGAAAAATGAGTATTCCGCCGATTATCCACATGGCAATCTGTTTGTAAATAAGAATTGCTTCAGCAGATGACGGATTTTTGAAAATTTCAGCAAATGCGTCCATAAAAATCACCTTTCAAAATCAATTTGAGTCAAAAGAAAAGACTCTTGCCCCATTAAAAACCGGGGCAAAAGTCTCGCCGTCATTTGAGAATGAATCCGATGGCATAACCATGTGTTGACGAATTCATTCAACAGGAAAATTCCCGTCCGCTACTCCCTTTTGCTCAAGGAATAATGATAGCAGAAAAATATTTATTTGTCAACCTTTTTAATGCTTAAAACTTTATATCCCGCATTGATAATTGCGTGTTTTACTGAATTATCGTCCGCTTTTCCGTATATTTTGGCACTTTTTTTCTTTAAAGATACTTCAAAATGTTCAATCCCTTCGGTTTTTCGCAACGCTTCTTCAATGTGAGATACGCAATTTTCGCACATCATACCTTTAATTTTCACCACAGTCGGCTTTTCGAGGCTTTGCACAAGAGAAGTGCTTTTAAATTTTTTCAGCCGTAAAGCGTTTGTAACAACAAAAAGACTTGATATGCTCATTGCCGCAGAAGCGAACATCGGATTTAGTGTCAATTTGAAAATAGGGACGAAAACTCCTGCTGCCAGAGGTATACCGAGACAATTGTAGAAAAATGCCCAAAAAAGATTTTGTTTTATATTTTTGATTACTTCACCGCTAAGCCTAATGGCATCATATACTCCGATCAGTGAATTTTTCATCAGCACAACATCGGAGCTGTCTTTGGCGATATCCGTGCCGTGTCCTATTGCAAATCCCACATCGGCACAGGACAGTGCGGGTGCGTCGTTGATACCGTCGCCTACCATTGCAATTTTTTTGCCGCTTTTTTGAAGTTCCTTAATTACATTTTCTTTTTCGTTTGGCAAAACATCGGATATTATTTGCGAAAGTTCGAGATTTTTACCTATTCCTTCGGCGGTACGGCGATTGTCGCCCGTAAGCATAATTACTTCTTTTCCACTTTTTGCAAGGAGAGAAATTGCTTCTTTGGAGTCTTTTTTCAGAGTGTCGGATACGGCAATTACACCGCAAAGTTTTTTCCCTTTTGCAAAGTACATGGGGGTTTTTCCCTCAAGGCTTGCTTTTTCAATGCAAATTTCCGCTTCCGATATATCTATTTCGGATTCTTTCATAAACTGTGCGTTCCCGGCAATACACAGTTGATTTTGAAATACGGCACTTATCCCTTTTCCCGGGACGGTTCGGTAGTTATCGCAGTCCTGAATTTGAATATTTCTTTCCTTTGCTTCGTTTAATATTGCCAAAGAGAGAGGATGCTCACTTTTTTGTTCGATACTTGACGCCAAAACAAGAAGTTCTTCCGAAGATATCCCAAAAGGGAATAAGTCGGTCATGACCGGCTTGCCTTCGGTTACGGTTCCGGTTTTATCAAGCACCACCACATCTATATTATGCAGATTTTCGAGTATTTCGGCACTTTTAATCAATATTCCGTTTTCGGCACCTTTGCCTGTGCCTACCGTTATCGCAACGGGGGTTGCAAGCCCAAGTGCACAAGGGCAGCTTATAACAAGGACAGATATCGCATGAGTGAGTGCGGTGCCGAAACTTTCTCCGACAATTACCCAAACAGCACAGGTGACAGCGGCGATTCCGATAACAATGGGAACAAAGACTCCCGCAATTTTGTCTGCAAGGCGTGCTATCGGTGCCTTTCCGCTTTGTGCTGAATCCACAAGCTCTATTATCTTTGCGAACATTGTATCGGAGCCCACATGGGTTGCACGGAATTTGATATAACCGCTTTTTAAAACGGTTGAACCTATAACATGGCTGTTAATATCTTTGAAAACGGGAATACTTTCTCCTGTTATTGACGATTCGTCGACTTCTCCGTATCCGTCCGTAACATCTCCGTCGACAGGAAAACTCTCTCCCGCTTTTACGATGACGGTATCTCCGATTTTAACATCTTGTGCTTTGACCGTCAGGATATTTCCGTCTTTTTCGACATTTGCGGTTTTCGGTGTCATATCGATGAGTTTTGAAAGTGCTTCTCCGGTTTTTTTACGGCTTCGCGATTCAAGAAATTTTCCGACGGTTATGAGAGTTACAATCATTGCCGCACCTTCAAAGTAGAGGTTGTGCTCAAGCTGTGTAACTTTATAAAAATCGCTCTCGGACAAAGCCGTGCTCATAGAAAAAAGTGTGGCGATACCGTATATAACGGAAGCCGATGCTCCGAGAGATATGAGGGAATCCATATTCGGAGAACGCTTTATAAGTGCTGAAAAACCTTTTTCAAAATAAACTCTGTTTAAATACAAAACGGCGAGGCAAAGTATAAATTGAATTAACGCACGGTTTAAAGCGTTTTTGTCTCCGCCGATAAAAGAGGGCAGAGAGTAAGAAAAAATCATCGGCCCCATTGAAATTGACATAAGACACAAAAGGAAAACAGCTGAAAAAACAATTCTCAAAATCATTGATTTTTCTCCGTTTTCGGTTTTTTGAGGGCTTTTTTCGTTTTCCACCTTTTTTGCGGCACCGTATCCGGCGTTTTTAACGGCTCCGATAATGCTGTCTGCGTTTGTTACATTTTCGTCGTAAGAAACAATCATACTGTTTGACAGCAAATTGACCGCAACATCTTTTACCCCGTTTATTGATGACACAGCTCGTTCGACACGGGCAACGCAGGCGGCACAGCTCATGCCCGTTATATTATATTTTTCTTTCATTTCAACCTCCCTTTTTAACGGTGTTTTGTATTATTATTGTATCATAAAGTAGCGAAAAAGTCACGCACTTATTGATTTTTTTAATTAATTGTGTTAGAATTGTCGCAGATTTCAAAGAGAGGAATGTTAAACAGATGAAACAGAAAGTTTTGTTTAAAAAACTTGATAAGTATGCTGTTTGCCCGACATACGGTTCCGTAAATTCGGCAGGTGCCGACCTTTATGCACTGTCAAATGAAAATATTGTCATAGAAAGCGGAAAATGTGTTTTAATACATACCGGTATAGCTATGCAAATTCCCGACGGATTTGTAGGACTTGTTTTTGCAAGAAGCGGACTTGCCTCAAAAAAAGGACTTGCTCCGGCAAATAAAGTCGGTGTCATCGATTCGGATTATCGCGGAGAAATTATGGTTCCGATTTTTAATCATTCTTCGGTAAGTGCCGTCATTGAACCGGGAGAGCGTATAGCACAAATATTGCTTGTCCCTTACCTTACCGCAGATTTTTGCGAATCTGAGGAACTTGATGAAACTTTGAGGGGAGAAAACGGCTTCGGTTCTACCGGAAGAAAATAATGATAAAATCCAATTTACACACTCATACAGTATGGTCGGACGGCGAAAATACAGTTCGGGAAAACATTGATGAAGCTTTAAAAAAAGGACTTTTTTCCATAGGCTTTTCAGATCACAGTTATACATCTTTCGATACTTCTTATTGCTTGCAAAAAGAGAACGAGAGAAAATATATATCCGAAATATCATTGTTAAAAGAGGAATATAAAGATCGGATAGAAGTGCTGTGCGGATTGGAACTTGACGGATACGGTGAATGTATCAATCGTCGGGATTATGATTATGTTATAGGAAGCTGTCACTATATCAAAATTAACGGCAGATATTACGGCGTTGACGAAGAAGAGGACCATTTGAGACTGCTCAATGATTTTTACGGATCGGATCCAAATCTTTTTGCAAGAGCTTATTTTGATACCGTCAACGAGTGTGTTGCCAACAAAAAGCCCGATATTATAGGCCATTTTGATTTGATTTCAATTTTCGGATTTATGAATGAAAATGATGAAAAGTATTTAAAATTGGCACAGGATTCACTTGCGGCATGCCTTGAAAAAGTATCAATCGTCGAAATTAACAACGGTGCTGTTTCCAAAGGAAAAAGAAGCGTGCCTTATCCCGCTTTGTACCTTTTGCCCGTAATAAAAGAACACGGCGGGAAAGTTATTATATCTTCGGACAGCCACAGAAAAGAGAATCTTGTTTATGCATTTGACGATACCGTAGATTTGTTGAAATCATACGGCTTTGATAGCATTGTGATTTTTAAAAACGGAGATTTTTGCGAAGTCTCTATATGAACTTGTATTTGTTAAATTAAAAACAGAAAACATTTCAATAAGTATAGCTCCCTTGTATAAAATAATGCAAGGGAGCTATTGTTTTTAATTTACAAGTCCGAAATACTTTTCAAAAAAAGCTTTTAGCTTTTCAATTACGCTTTGTTTCTTTTCTTCACGGTTGCTTCCTCCGAAACGGGACATAGGTGGCAATATTCCGTCAATATCCGTGCCGATTGTTTTCAGCTCGCCGTCACGGAAAGAGTTGTCAACAAATGTTCTCGTTTCATCCGGCTTTAATCTCTCGGCTGTGATAATCTCATCAAGGTCGTTATCCTTTTCCTGTAATATGAATTTTCTCCATTCCTCGCTGACATTGCCCGAAGCATTGACGGTTTTAATAAATTGCTCAATAAGCTGTTTTTTGCTTCTGAGTTGAATTGACG
>CAZLEX010000028.1:0-20223 GCA_964558655.1 uncultured Oscillospiraceae bacterium
ACACATCTCTTTTTGAAGATCAGCATAAGTACAATGCCATTATGCACGCATTGGCTGAGGTTGTCTATCGCGAAATGAGGAAATAATTTTTGTTTGTATATTGCTTATCTGCGATATTTTGGTGCAAATACAATACGGTATTGACATCTCAAATTCGTATGTTCTAAACTGTTTATCTCCTTCTCTTTCACGGTTAGGACCTCCTTATTATATTATTTGTGCGGTTGGCAGACTTCACTTCATAATATAGTGGTTATCATATGAAAACAAAGCCGAGGAATTTATCCTCGGCTTATAAAACATTAACTTTAGGAAAGTTTTACGGGTTTGCCCGTAGCAATACTTTCATAGCAAGCATTCATGGCATTTACGGTATTGCGATGCCAAGCAAGATTAATCTTCGGAGTTTTGCCCTCACGGATACACGAAACAAACTCGTCGATAAGGCCTACCCATTCATCAAAATAAGTATACTGTACCACATATTTTGAATCTGGAGTGGAATTATGATAAATATTCGGGCCGAAACAGTCAGTCAAAATACTTCCATTATCACCGTTAAGAATAATATTTACTTCCATTCTCTTGGGGAAAATTTCCCATCCCGGACCGGGAACCTTAATTTTTGTTTCCGTTCTTGACCATGACGGATCAAGAAGGAAAGCTACTCCGTTCTTCATTTTGCCGGCAACGGCAACCATATCTTCCTCTTCAAGTTCGGGACGAATATTGGGAGCAACCGTAGCAAAAATCGTATCAAATTCGCTTCCCGTCATCTCACGGATAAGGTCAAAAATGTGAGGATGATCGCAAATTGCTCCGCCGCGACAACGACTGTCTCCGTTGCGAAGCGGAATTCTCTCACCGTAACTCTTTTCGGGAACTCCCTGCCACGGAAACGCCCAAACCGGCGAAAGAGTTATATTGGTCGCTTCAAACGAACGAAGCGTTCCAAGCCGTCCGGATTTGTTCAATTCTTTAAGTCTCATTACAACCGGATTATAATGAAGCTCAAGCTCAACCTGACATACTATTCCGGCTTCGGCACATATTCTCTCCATTTCGGCATATTCTTCCATGTTGAATGTAGGAACTTTCATCGAAAGAATATGTATTCCTCTTTCCGCGCAAAGCTTAACCTGACGAAGATGATCACTGTTTTCGCTGGCAAGAACAACCGCCTCTATTTCCGGATGTGCCGAAAGCATTTCTTCTTCGCTGTCATAACAAGGAATTCCCTGAACGGAATTCAAAAAGACTTTTTTAACTTCTTCATTTGCACACGATACTGCAACCCAGTCCAATTTAGGATTGTCACGCAATACCTGATAATATTTTCTCGTATGTCCGTGTGTCATGGACATCATAGCTATTTTTATAGGTTTCACAGCATTATCCCCCCTTATACTCTTACATTGTCTACGGTTGAAACGGAAGTTTGTGCAGCAGTAACAACGGCATCAATATGAGATGCAACGGCACTTGTATCTGCAGCCGAGCGTGCAAGATCAAACACATGTCGTACAAGTGCACACTCATTCGGTAAAAGTCCGAAAAGTTCGGTATCAACATCGGTGAAGACCGTATTTTCTTCATCCAAGACATATATTGAGCTTTGCGGATACTGAGTATCCACCGCTCTGTCACAGGCATTTCCGGAGACGGCTATAATTTCGTGCTTATCAACAACAGCTTGTGTTTGCGGAAGGGTAGCTGAAAGCTCAAATGTACATACAACGCCGTTTTGACTTTTTGCAATGGCATTAAGCACGGTTCCCGAATTCTCAACAGCAAAAATTTCGCAAATTTTTTCACCTGTAACAAATTCGAAAATATCGGCTTCACGCCAAAGAATTTTATAAAGGTCGCTTCCCTTATGTGCAATATGAGTGATACGCATTGTTGAAAGTCCGGTAAGATTACCCGATACAACGAGATTTTTGAGTTCCGTAAATCTGCGTTCCGCACGCCACGGAAGTAACTTCATTTCTTTCCCGTCTATGCGGGCAAGATCAAAAGAAATTATCTCGGCCTTTTTCTCAACATCATACTTATCAAAAAGAAATTCGAGTTTTTCCTGTAGTTTTTTCATAATTTTCACCTCTCAAAGCATTTTTATTCTCGGTTTGTATTTTGCGAGATAACCCGCATTCTTTTCGTCACCGCCCGGTGTATTCGCACTTGACCAGACAGGTGGCGTAATACCTCTTTGTATACAAAGATTGACTGTCTCGATTTCCAGAATATGTGCAATATAAAAATCAACAATGTTAGAAGTAGGTGCAATCGGTGTTTCAAGACCGGGAACATTCACAACGGCATCTCCGACCGGATTGTAATCGTCTATTGCAACATCGGCGTAATCGAAAAGATTTTTGTGACTCGGATGACGGATAAAATGATCTTCCGGCATCTCTTCCTGCCAATAAGAGCTTGAAATCGCAATTATTTTTACTCCTCTTTTCTTAGCTTCCTCTGCGGCATCGATAGTTGCCGGATTTATGCCTATATTATGGAATATTATAAGCAAATCCCCTTCTTGAAGATCATAATATTTGAGAATGGAAGCTCCGTAATTTACACATCTCTCAAGTTCCAGATACTTCAACGCCTGATTAAAAACGGACAGTCCCGTTTCCATTACCGGATTTATGCAGGCAAGACCGCCTGCACGAAAGAACATTTCTCCGACAGGAAGAGTGGTATGCCCTCCTCCGCCGAATACACTGATAAGTCTGTCGTTTTCAATTGCGTCAGCCATAAGGCTTGCCGCTTTCTTTATGTTTTCTTCTTGATTTTCATTTATCTTTTCAATGTTTTTTACAATATTTTCCCAATATCCGAAATCATTCATTTTTTTATTCTCCTTTCAATTTCATCTCTCGTGGGAATAGCTGGAAGTACATATCTTCGCGAAACGCTTATGCCGGATGCGATATTCGCAACTCGGCAAGATTCTTCAAGCGATTTTCCTTCGGCAAGACACACCGCCAAAACTCCGTTGAATGTGTCTCCCGCTCCCGTTGTATCCAATACATTATCGTCTGTTGCCGGAATCGTAATTTTTCCGTTCACGAGACAACCTTCACCGCCAAGCGTTATCACATAATTCTTAAAGCTACCGAGTTCCAGCTGTTTTGCCTCACAAGCATTCGGGGTTACCAAAAAAACTTTTTCGGCGAAACTTTTAGATACAGGACGGTACGGTGCCGGATTGAGTATCACCGTTTTCCCGTAGGTTTGCGCAATATTCGCAAGCTCAATATTTACATCTTCAGGTATCTCATTCTGTAAAAGAAGCACATCGCACGATGCCACTTCCTCTTCAAAAATTGAAATATCCGATACGGAAAGCTGTGCACCGCGATAAACCGTAACACGATTTTCACCGGTTTTATCCGTAAGTATAAATGCTGTTGCCGTCGGAGTGCTCTTTTTTGCGAAAAATCCTCTCACACGGTTTTCACGACATACTTCGGCACACTCTTCACCGGCGGCATCGTGCCCGATTGCAGCAAGAAAAGAAACTTCCGCTCCCGCTCTTGCTGCGGCAATCGCCTGATTAATGCCCTTTCCGCCTATCTCCGAATAAAGCGAAAGTGCCTGCAAAGTCTCTCCGCTTTCATGAAAATGGTCGGCATACATGAAATATGAATTACCGGAAATTCCAGCAACTGCGATTTTTGCCATATATTCCTCTCAAAGATGCTTTACTTTAGGTAAATATTTTTTTATCAATGCTTTGTTATATTCGGCACCGCCTTCAATGTTTCCGCTAAGATAAACATCCGGAAGAGTACCGTCAATTTCGGCAAGCCTTGCCGCCTCCATTATTACCGACTGCATTATATACGACGAAGCGGCAGTGGAAACGCTTCCCATTTTTACAGGGATCCCATCAATATCCATACAGGCATCACCGTGTACAACGCAATTGTCAATAAATAAATCGGAACATTCCCACAACATCGGAACATTCTTTTTGTCGGCAAAATATTCCGAAGAAACAATCGAGATTACCTTAATCCCGTTTTTTCTTGCAACACTCGCCATTTCAACAGGTACGGCATTTTTTCCGGAAGTAGATATGACAAAAAGCACATCTTTTTCACATAAACAGTAACGGTCGAAAATACTCTCGGCAATACCGGAAGTCTTCTCCATAACACTGCTCTTTGCGGCACCGTTGTGAAGCATAAGGTCACAGTCGAGCATAACGCTTACATTTGCAAGCCCGCCTGCACGGTAAAAACAGTCAAGCCCTATCAAATGAGAATGACCGCAGCCGAATATGTAAATAATTCCGCCTTTTTTTATCGCTTCGGCAGTTTCTTTTGCGGCCGCTTGCATTTTTTCACGCTGAGTCGAACGAATCTTTTCAAGAGTTGCCGTTATTGCATCACAATAATCGTCAAAAATCATTTTTTAAGTACCCGCTTGTAATTTTCGCCTATTCTATCCCACAAAGCTATCGGATTTTCGGCTGCAACTACCGTACCCAAACCTCCGCGGTAGGTCCATGTTGCAAGGCGATCAACACCATACGATTCATAAAGATCTACTACGCGGTCAACTTGTGCGAGGTCTGCGGGAGATTTATTATATCCCATGAGCCAGCGTTCCGACTGCTTTCCGTATTTTTTTGCCATTTCAACGGTTCTCTTTGTAATATCTTCAAAGAAAGACTGCGGAAGCGTCCAATTAATAATAGTGGTCGAAAATACATCAAAATACGGACAGGAAGCGACCATATCCCAATTGTCGTATCCGCGAAGTTCCGTAACATAATAAGTATTCATCGTTGCATGAACACAACAGGTTATTTCAAGAGACGGATTTATCTCTTTCAATGTACGGGATGTATCGGAAAGTGTAAAAAGAGCTTCTCTCCATCTGAATTGCTTAACATCGTCATTCATGAACTTAGGCATCTCATACCCGTAATATTCCTCGAACTTTTTCATACATTCCGGACAGCGACACGCCCAATCATCACCTGCACCGCCGGTGATTGAAGCGTAAGCTTTAGGATAAGCGTAATGAGGCTCGTCCCAGAAAAAGCCGTCTACTTCCGTCTCTCTTGCAAGTTTAACGCAAAGACGCTTGAAATAATCGCGAAAAGAATTCGTATTGAAACAAGCCGCATTGAGAACTTCTCCGGTATAAGCGGAAACCTGTCTGTGATGAATATTGTTCTGCAAGAAAAGGCTGACCTGTTCTCCACCGAAATATTTGCCTATACCCCATGTATCCGCAATAACGCGAAGCCCCATCTCATGAGCCTTTTTAACAATGAGGTTAATGTTCGGAAACCAAAAATCCATGTCAAATTCGGTGATTGCGAGAATAACAGTATCACAGCCGTGTTCTATCATCTCACGAAAATCTTTTTCGGCATGCTCTACATAACCGAGTCCGTAATAGCTTACCGCACAATGCTTTACAGCCATATCAATTCTCCTTTTGTTTTTTAATATAGGTTATATAAAACAGTATAGAATAAAACGAATATTATGTAAACTCACATAAAATAACTAAAAAGTGGATATTTAGTAACTTGACAAAGTAGCTTGTATATGTTATTTTAGAATAAGAGGTGATGATATGTTTCCAAGCAAACAGACGCAATATTACCGCATAATTTCAGTGCTTGAGTTAGAGTGGGAGCCACGCTGCGAACAAGCATTGCCTCGCCCTTTTCACGCTCTTTCGTTTCGCATAAAAGGCAACGCCGTTTTCAAACATGACAATGACACAAAGGCTGTGGAAGCCGGAGAAGTTGCGTTTGTTCCGAAAGGATATTCATACACTTTAGACGAAGCGATTGACGCCCATTTATTCGTAATTCACTTTGATCAGTTGCCTGACAAAGCATATAATTTCGAGTCTTTCAAAGTGACAAATCCCGCATGGTACGAGGAACACTTCAGAAGACTTTACCGTTTGTGGCAAAGAAAAGAAAAGGGTTACCGTCTCGATGCGGCGTCAATTTTTTACAAAATACTGTCGGAGCTTGTCAAAGAAGGACAAAATTCTCAGCACAGTGTCGAAGATAAACTCGCAATCGTACTTGAATACATTCACTCCAACTACACTGACACCGCACTGTCCGTTGACAGACTTGCAAAAATGTACGGAGCAAGTGCAACATACTTCAGAAGAATATTTAAAGAAAGATACGGCTCTCTCCCTCTCACATACATAAATGCTCTCCGTCTCAAAAGAGCCGAAGAACTGATACGCTCCGGTTATTATTCGATATCGCAGGCGGCGGCATTGTCGGGGTTTTCCGATCCGAAGTATTTTTCGCGATTTGTAAAAAAAACAAAGGGGGATTCACCTTCCAGACTTTGGAAGATTTAAACTGTTATGAAAATAGAAAAACTTTTAAAAAGAAGAAGAACCGTTAGGCGTTTTCTTGATAAACCGGTTGAAGAAGAAATTCTTACAAAATTTATCGACCTTGCAAGGCTCTCTCCGAGCGGTGCCAATTTGCAATCCCTGAAATATGCCGTGATTACCGATAAAGAAACAAGACTTGCGATGTTTCCTCACATAAAATATGCAGGCTATACTCCGGAATGGGAAAATAAATTTGAAGCAACTCCGCCTTCGTTTATTTTGCTGTTTAACGACACACGCTACCGTGAAAGTGTAAAAAGCGAAGCCGATGCGGGAATTGCACTTATGGTGCTGACACTTTTGGCTCAGGAACACTCTCTCGCCTCCTGCATAATAGGTGCGGTAAACCGACAGGCTGTCACACAAATTTTAAAAACAGACAGTTATCTCGATTTGTTGTATCTTATCGGCATAGGATACCCGGATCAAAATAACTATCTGTACAATAGTGAAGACAAA
The DNA here is from genome assembly GCA_964558655.1 of uncultured Oscillospiraceae bacterium. Classification (GTDB taxonomy): domain Bacteria; phylum Bacillota; class Clostridia; order Oscillospirales; family SIG627; genus RGIG6353. The sequence goes on from CAZLEX010000028.1 coordinate 6,862, forward strand.
ATAAAATACGCACTCGACGAAAATAAAAATTTCAAGGTTCCCAAAAGATCTCTTGAAGAAATAACAGTGAGGATAAAAAAATGAACCGACAAGAGAAGCTCGAATTTTTAAAAAACAATCCTGTATTTTGGTCAAGGCTCGGATTCAGCTACGATCCGCCTCTTAAAAACGCTGAAGGTCATCCGCTTGTATTTACTCCCGATCTCAATCGCGACGCCGAATATCACCGTGATTTTGCGAAAATAGGTGTGAAAATCCACACAACTATTCTACATCTCGGCTGGATGGGAGTTGATGAATACGATTATTCGCTTACCGATGCCGTACTTGAAAAAATATTTTCCTGTGCAGACGATATCTTTTACATTCCCAGAATAAAACTTAATGTACCTGTGGATTGGTGCCGCGAAAATCCGAATGATGTTTTTGTCTATTGGAACGGTCCCAAAACCGCCGATGAAATCCGTTCTCTTATCGATACACCTCTCCACGACTGGTTCGGATACAACGCACCTCACGGCTACTACAAATCGGGAGATTTTACCGATACAAGAGCTAATGTCGGCGGGACTGTTGCCCGACAGAGTTTTTCATCGAAAAAATGGCTTACAGATGCCGGAAAAGCACTGAAAAAATTTATTGAAAGATTGGAAAATTCACCGTACAAAGACAGAATACTCGGATATCATATTTCTTTCGGAGTATCGGGTGAAAGCATACTATGGGGACGAGCTGATAACCGTTACGGAGACTACGGTATCAACAACACGAAAAACTTTTTGGAATGGACAAAAAACAAATACGGCGGTGAACAAGAACTTCTTAATGCTTGGGAAAATGACCTGTCTCTTCCCTCTCCGGAAGAAAGATATTCACGGTTTGACAAAATCGAAGAATTTATGCGTTCCGACCGAATCGGAAAAATCAGTCGCGATATGGACGAATTCACAAGCAGCTGTGCCGCATATGCAATAGAATATTTTTCGGATATTGTAAAATCCGCAGCTCCCGAAAAACTTACGGGTGCGTTTTACGGATATTTCGTACATACGGACAATCCCAATTATGCCGGTCATTTAGAGCTGGAACGGTTGCTGCAAGGCAGTTCCCCCGACTTTTTCGCTGCACCGAAAAGTTATTACCGCTGCGGACCGGGTGAACCCGGCGGAGAAATGTGCCCCACACAATCGGTAAACCTCAAAAAGCTTTGGGTTGACGAATCCGACAACCGCACTCACCTTGCGAGCGATGATGTTGCCGAATGGGTATGCCGAGACATGAATGCGACAAGATGGGTTATGTGGCGTGAATTCTGCAAGAATATTTCGCACGACTCGGGATTTTGGTGGATGGACTTAGGCGGCGGTTGGTTTAACTCTCCGGAAATAATGGAAGAAGTTAAACTCCTCAAAAACACTTCCGACAAGCTCCGTGCAATTCCTCACTCCTCTATTGCCGATATGCTTGTAATTGTTGACGAAAAATCCATATACTCAATGGGCGTTTCGGAAAAACTGAGATGCGGATTTATGGAAGACTTTCTCTGTGAAGTAACTCTTTCGGGAGTTGTGGCCGATGTTTACAGGCTTTCGGATATACGGCAAATTGATTTTTCACGGTATAAAGCAATCGTTTTCGCATATACATTCGACATCTCGTCAAATGACAGAGCTTATCTTGAAAAAACGATAAATCCCGATACATTTCTCATTTATCATTGGGCAGCAGGCGTAATTTGCGACGGCAATTTCTCACTCGACAATGCTAAAATCTTTACGGGATTCTCCTTAATCAATCCCGGAAAAAGCGAATTCGACTTCCCGGAAATTACCGTTACCGATACAGACACCGAACCTTTCGGAAACAACGGCAGACGACGCGGTAAAAAATTTATATTCACCAAGCCCTTTATCCCGCATGACGATATAAGGGAATATGCTATGCTTGCCGGGTGCAAAATCCGCACAAACAGTTCACAGATACTCCGTGCGGATAACAGAGTAGTCGGAGTATTTTCAAAGAAAAAGCTTGAAGGTGAACTCATTATGCCCGAAAAAGCTGTATGGAAAGAAGTTATCACGGAACAGATTTTTGAAGAAACAAGCGTTATTTCGCTTGAAAAATTCAACTCCGATTTTGCCGTTTTCGTGCGGGAAAAATGATAAACCGTTGCTTTATACCTAAACGGATTTGGCTTGAATTTAAAAATCCGCTTCGGAAAGATTATATAGTTAATTTGCGAGGACAAACCCATGAATGACAAGTGGCTTGATTTTGCAATCCGTATTCAAAGTATTGCACAGGCAGGGCTTCAATACGGTAAAGACAAGTACGATAAAGAACGGTATGAAGAATTGCGTAAAATTTCAGCAGAGATGATTTCCGCAAAAACAGACATTTCCGTCGATAAAGTTTACAATTTATTTTGTAACGAAACAGGCTACCAAACACCCAAAGTCGATACAAGAGGTGCGATATTTTCCGACGAAAAAATTTTACTCGTTCACGAAAATAACGGTACCTGGTCTTTGCCGGGCGGCTGGTGCGATACCGATCAATCAATCGCTTCAAACACCGTAAAGGAAGTAAGAGAGGAAACGGGATTTACCGTGTCGGCAGAAAAACTTATTGCCGTCCAGGATTGGCGAAAGCACAATGTGACAAACTACGCCTACGGTGTCGTAAAGGCATTTGTTTTGTGCAAATACGAAAGCGGAGTATTTGAAGACAATATCGAAACGACCGAAATTGCTTTCTTCGGGAAAAATGAAATACCCGAAAAACTCGCCACTGAAAAATGCACAAAAGAGCAAATACTTATGTGCTTTGAAGCACTTAAAGACAGCTGTTGGCAAACCCGATTTGATTAAAACACGGATATTAAAAAATATTCAACTGTGACAGTTATATATTACGGTAAAATACGGTGTAATCCAAACGCAAAGGGTTACACCGTACAGTTTTTATTATGCAAAATTGCCGTCACTTTTCATTTATTATTTCCAAAGCCACGATTTGCCGGTCGATACAGCCGAAGCTCCCGCTCGAATAGCAAGTTCTACCTCTTCTTCCGTTTCAATAAGACCGCCGGCAATAATCGGAATATTTACTCTCATGCTGAAATGGGAAACAGCCTTCGTCGCAATGCCGGGCATAAGTTCAATCATGGACGGAATATTCTTTTGCATTGTATCCACCGCAGTCTCTATCGAATGAGAATCCACAATGAAAACTCTCTGTACCGTCTCAATACCTTTATCTCTTGCGGTTTTTATTATTCCGGTACGAGTGCTTATAATACCGTCAGCTCCCGCATTTTTTAAAAAAACGCACCCCGAACTGTCCTTTCCGACACCGTCGGCAAAATCCATATGCACGAAAATTTTCTTCCCCGCTTCGTGAGATTTTGAAATAACGGATTCAAGATCCATTATATCGCTTTTTAAGAGAAATACAGTTTCCACGCTTGATTCAAGAGCCAATTCCAGCTCTTCGTTACACCTTACTGCCGCAATTATGGGATACATTATTTCACCTCTCGGGTTGCTATAATATCAACGCCTGTATTAAGAATATTTTTGACTATTACCTGTCCCATTTCAACTTTTTCCGGAGCACGAACAAGCGACAGTATCCGCGATACCTCAAATATAAGGTCCTTAGGCAAAGGAGTGCGTGAACGAACACTTATCCATCTGCCTCCCTCACTCTTGACACTTGTGGTCAACATTCTTTCCGGATGGAGATATTCGGCTTGAGCATATTTTTCTCCGCGTTTACAAGTATTACCCGTAATTGAAATTATCTTTTCTCCTTCAGCTTCAAGTTCTATTTCACACCCCACCGGACAAGAAGTACATATTATTTTCTTTTTCATATATTTTCCTCCCTGACATAGAGTACAATTTCTTCGTCCTCATGCATTTTGTTTGCTTCAAGCCTTATTTTTCCCATCTCTCCGGGAACAAGCCGCGACATCTTACGGCTGTATATGACCTCTTCACCGCACCTGGCTTCGATAAAAGCTCCCTTGAAAACTTTTCCCACTCTGAAATAAATATCGGTATCGCACTTTCTCGTAATCCGTTGAGGGACTGTATATCTGACACCGTTACCGTGACAAATTCCGATATTGCAGTCCGAAGAGAGTTCACCTCTTAAAAATGCCGCCGCACTTCTTCCCGCAATTTCAGCCTCTTCGGAAACATAATCAACCAAATCATGCACATGAAGAACATTTCCGCAAGAAAAGATTCCTTCATTAAGCGTTTGCCTATCTCCGTCAACAACAGCTCCCGCCGTGACACTGTCAAGAGGAACGCCGGCTTTCTTCGACAATTCGTTTTCCGGAACAAGACCGCAAGACAAAAGGAGTGTGTCGCAAGGAATAAATTCTTTTTTTGAAAGAATCGGACGCAGATTTTCGTCAACCGGAGCGATAGAAACTCCCTCTACTCTTTTTTTGCCATGAATTTCAACAACGGTGTGACTTAATTTTAACGGAATATCAAAATCGTCAAGACACTGTACTATATTTCGCGTAAGTCCGCCCGAATACGGCATAAGTTCACATACCGCTTCTACTTTTGCCCCCTCAATCGTCATACGGCGTGCCATTATAAGTCCTATATCTCCGGAACCGAGTATCACAACCTTTCTACCGGGCATCAAACCTTTTATGTTAACAAATTGCTGTGCTGTACCGGCACTGTAAATACCTGCGGGACGCTCTCCCGGAATATTGAGAGCTCCTCTCGGACGCTCCCGGCAACCCATTGCCAGAATAATCGCCCGTGCACGAATTTTAATAAGTCCTTTTTCGGCACTCATAACGGTAAGCACTCTGTCATTTGAAATATCCGTAACGGTAGAATCGGTGATAAAATCAATTCCGCGTTCCGTAACCATTTGTTCATACCGCCATGCATATTCGGGACCTGATAATTCTTCTTTAAAGCGGTGAAGTCCAAATCCCGGATGTATGCACTGCATAAGAATCCCGCCAAGTTCTTTATTTCTTTCTATTACGATAATATCCCGCACGCCCGAATCATATGCCGAAACGGCGGCACTCATGCCGGCAGGTCCTCCGCCTATTATTACAAGCTCTCTGTTTTCCATCATATCAACCTCTCTCATAAAGCACATATTCGGAGCCTTTTCCGCTTTTGGTAATTTCCGTTACATCGATATTAAGCTCTCTCGCCATTATCTCTGCAATATGCGGGACGCAAAATCCTCCCTGACATCTTCCCATTGTGGCACGGGTACGCCTTTTAATCGCATCAACGGTCATAGCAGGAGGATTTGTATGCAAGGCCGCAACTATTTCTCCCTCACTTATTTCTTCACATCTGCAAATAATTCTGCCCCATGACGGATTTTGTTTTATAAAATCCGCTTTTTCGCCGTCAGTCATCTTTGACATAATATGTGTTGACTCTCTTCGAGGGTTAAAATCGTCCCGTACATTGAGTTTGATACACTTTCCGACGAGTTGTGAGACATATTCGGCAATAGCGGGAGATGCGGAAAGTCCCGGGGACTCAATACCCGCAACATTTATAAAAGCATCGTTTTCATTAATTATGAAATCGCCCGTAGAACCTACCGCACGCAATCCCGTAAACGAAGTTATTACCTCTCTCGGAACTTTTACAAGCTCTTCAGAAGCAAGATTCTTTACTTTTTCAAGACCGTCAGCCGTAGTTTTTTTATCTTCCTTATCGTCAATATTTTCAGCAGTGGGACCGAGAATTAAATTCCCGTCAACCGTAGGTGAAATCAGTATCCCTTTTCCGAGTTTTGTCGGAAGAGTAAATACAGTGGAAGAAACGGTATCTCCGACGGTTTTGTCAAAAAGCATATATTCCCCGCGTCTCGGAGTTACGGTAAAGTCTCCTTTTCCCGCCATCTTGGCAATTTCATCGGAATAAAGTCCCGCACAATTAATTACAACTTTTGCCGAAAACCGTTCTTTATCTGTGGAAACAATCCATAAATCAGATGCTTTTTCAATTTTTTCAACTTTGTTATTTAAAAACAGCTGTGCACCGTTGTCCATAGCATTTCCGACAGACGCAACTGTAAGTTCATACGGACATATAATTGCACCGGTCGGTGCGTAAAGTGCACCGGCAAGCGTAGGTGTAAGTCGAGGCTCTTTTTCAAGAACTTCTTCACGACTCAATATTTTAAGCCCCTCAACTCCGTTATTTTTTCCTCTTTCCAAAAGCTTCTTAAGCTCAGGCATACCGTCCTGTGAAAAAGCAACAACAAGCGAAGTGCAACGACGATACTTAACGCCGAGTTCTTCGGCAACTTTTTCCATTATTTGCGAACCTTTTACATTAAGCCGTGCTTTAAGAGAGCCTTCCTCAGCATCAAATCCGGCATGGACTATGGCCGAATTTGCACTACTTGCTCCCATCGCAACATCAGCTTCTTTTTCAACAATACCGACATTCAGTGCATACCTTGTCATCTCACGGGCTATCATTCCTCCGACAACTCCCGCACCGATAACAAGCACATCAAACTGCTTCATAATACCTCCAAAATTAAAAAAGAGTGCAAAAATCCCATAGCACAAACTCATGCTATGGCTCCTATGCACTCCAAATTCTCAAGCAAATTGCCACATTTATTCACTTAACAGTATAACACCGCCTTTTCTTTTTGTCAAGAAAATAATTAAAAAAGGATAAAAGCCGTCGGATTTCACTCCGACGGCTTTGCATTTATCTTATACCGGTCACATCTTCAAAGCCTTTTTCGGCATTGTCAAATCCGCGTCGTATACCGTTTTCTCCACGCCGTATACCGTGTTCAACAGCATTATCGGTACTTCTCATATCGCCGTTATAACGGTCGTATCTTCCGTCACGGGCATCATAATTTTTGCACGAAGCAAGAGTTGCGACAAGTGCAAAAAGTGTTATTAATAAACTGATTTTTTTCATATTTTTCTCCGATTAAATAAAAAATAAGGTATGGTAATACCCATACCTTATTTTCTTCAGGAATAATTATTTTATTCTTCGTCGAACATCTTAGCCTGACGGACGAGGTCGTCATATTTTTGACGAGCCTTGACAGCCGCTTCCTCAAAGAGCTCTTTTGCTCTATCCGGGAACGCACGGGTAAGAGACGAATAACGAACTTCTGAGTTAATAAACTCGATATAATCAGCAGTAGGTTCTTTACAATCAACAGTAAGAGGATTCTTGCCTTCTGCACGCAATGCGGGATTGAAACGGAAGTTCTGCCAGTAACCTGCCTGAACAGCTCTCTTCATTTCTGCCTGACAGTTCGTCATACCGCCTTTAATACGGTGAAGCTCACAAGGAGAATAACCTATGATAAGAGAAGGTCCGGGATATGCTTCAGCTTCAAGAATTGCCTTTATTGTCTGATTCATATCGGCACCCATAGCAATCTGTGCAACATAAACATAACCGTAACTCATGGCAATCTGTGCAAGATTCTTCTTTGAAATTGCCTTGCCGGCAGCCGCAAACTGAGCAACCTGTCCGATGCTCGAAGCTTTTGATGCCTGTCCGCCGGTGTTCGAATAAACTTCGGTATCAAATACCATAACATTTACATCTTCGCCGGAAGCAAGAACATGGTCAAGACCTCCGAAACCGATATCATATGCCCAGCCGTCTCCGCCGAAGATCCAAACGGACTTCTTGGAAAGATATTCTTTTTCGGCAAGAATCGAAGGAGCTGTGGGACAACCTGCGGCAGCGGCTTTTTCAAGCTCTGCAACAAGAACCTTAACAGCGGCTTCATTTGCTTTACCGTCGTTTGCGGTTGCAAAATAATTATCTGCCGCAGCCTTAAATTCCGCACTTGCTTTATCGGAGGAAGCCATTTCGGAAACCATACCCATAAGCTTTTCGCGGATTGCCTTTTGACCGAGATGCATACCGAGACCGTGTTCTGCATTATCTTCAAACAAAGAGTTTGCCCATGCCGGTCCTCTCTTTGTATCACGGTTTACCGTATAAGGTGTTGCCGGTGCGGAACCGCCCCAGATAGAAGAACAGCCGGTTGCATTGGAAATATACATTCTTTCACCGAAAAGCTGTGTTATAAGACGGGCATAAGTTGTCTCGGCACAGCCTGCACAAGAACCGGAAAATTCAAGTAACGGCTGATTAAACTGACTTCCCTTCACGCTTGTTTCAGCAAAAGGAACTTCTTTCTTTGTTACATTTGCAACGGTATATTCCCAAACATCAGCCTGTGCAGACTCTTCTGCCTGAGGAACCATTACAAGTGCTTTTTCTTTTGCGGGACAAATGTTTGCACAAGCACCGCAGCCCATACAGTCAAGAGGAGAAATCGATATTGTAAACTTATATTCTTCACAACCTTTGCCTTTCATCTGTGTCATTCTGATGGCACCGGGTGCGGCATTTGCTTCGGCTTCGCTCATTGCGTAAGGACGAAGAGTTGCATGAGGACATACGTATGAACACTGATTACATTGGATACAATTCTCAGGAATCCACTTGGGAACACGAACGGCAACACCGCGTTTTTCGTAAGCGGCGGCACCCTGCGGAAATGTACCGTCAACATAATCGACGAATGCCGAAACGGGAAGGCTGTCGCCTTTCATTGCACCTACGGGATTTACAACATTGTTGACAAATTCAACAAGTTCAGCTCTGTCGCCTGTAACTGCGGCAGCCGGAGCATCTTCTCCCGCATTTTTCCACTCGGCAGGAACTTTAACTTCGACAAGTGCACCCGCGCCTGCGTCTATAGCGGCATAGTTCTTGTCAACTATCTCCTGTCCCTTCTTGCTGTATGACTTGTAAGCCATCTTCTTCATGTAATCAACAGCTTCTTCAGCGGGAAGAATTTTGGCAAGTGCAAAAAATGCCGACTGGAGAACGGTGTTCTTAACTTTACCGTCACCGATTTGATTGATTGCGATATCGGTCGCATTTATTATATAGAATTTAACATTGTTATTTGCAATGTACGATTTAACGCTTGCGGGAAGATTTTCGCCGAGCTCTTCTTCGCTCCAATTACAATCAAGAAGGAATGTACCTCCCGGAACAATGTCAGATACCATGTCGTACTTCTTAAGGTAAGACTGATTATGGCAAGCAACAAAGTTTGCCTTGTTGATGTAATAAGGAGACTTAATCGGTTTATCTCCGAAGCGAAGGTGCGAAATCGTTATACCGCCCGTCTTCTTTGAGTCATACTGGAAATACGCCTGAATGTATTTGTCGGTATGGTCACCGATAATTTTTATTGAGTTCTTGTTGGCACCGACGGTACCGTCTCCTCCAAGTCCCCAGAATTTACAGCTTATGGTTCCTGCCGCAGAAGTATCCGGAGCCGGTTTTTCTTCAAGCGAAAGTCCCGTAACATCATCAACAATTCCGAGTGTAAAGCTGTTCTTGGGAGCTTTTGAAGCAAGATTTTCATAAACGGCAAATACACTTGCCGGAGGAGTATCTTTGCTTCCGAGACCGTAACGGCCTCCTACAACGGAAATATCGTTTCTGCCGTTTGTGGCAAGAGCTGTAACAACATCAAGGTAAAGAGGTTCGCCGAGAGAACCGGGTTCCTTTGTTCTGTCAAGGACAGCAATCTTTTTACAGGTTGCCGGAATAGCCGCGATAAGCTTGTCGGCACGGAAAGGTCTGTAAAGGCGGACTTTGATAAGACCGACTTTTTCTCCGTGAGCGTTCATATAGTCGATAACTTCTTCGGCGACATCACAGATAGAACCCATTGCAATAATAACACGGTCCGCATCGGGTGCACCGTAGTAGTTAAAGAGCTGATAATTTGTGCCGATTTTCTTGTTAACCTTGTCCATATACTCTTCAACAATTTCGGGAAGTGCATCATAGTACTTGTTGCAGGCTTCTCTGTGCTGGAAGAATATATCACCGTTTTCAGCACTTCCGCGAAGAACGGGATGTTCGGGGTTGATAGCTCTCTTGCGGAAAGCGTCAACTGCGTCCATATCTACCATCTCTTTAAGATCTTCGTAATCCCAAGCTTCTATTTTCTGAATTTCATGAGATGTACGGAATCCGTCAAAGAAGTTAAGGAACGGTACTCTGCCCTTTATCGAAGCGAGATGTGCAACGGCACCGAGGTCCATAACTTCCTGCGGATTTGACTCTGCAAGCATTGCGTAACCTGTCTGACGGCAAGCATAGATATCGGAGTGATCTCCGAAAATGTTAAGTGCATGACTTGCTACACAGCGTGCGGAAACATGAATAACACCGGGTAAAAGTTCACCGGCAATTTTATACATATTGGGTATCATAAGAAGAAGCCCTTGAGACGCGGTGTAAGTAGTAGTGAGTGCTCCTGCGGCAAGAGAGCCGTGTACTGCACCGGCAGCTCCCGCTTCCGACTGCATTTCAATCATTTTAACTCTCTGACCGAATATGTTTCTGGCAGGTTCGCCGAAAATGTTCTTGTCTGCGGCGGACCATGCGTCTGTCACCTCTGCCATAGGACTGGAAGGGGTGATAGGATAAATGGCTGCAACCTCAGTAAATGCATAAGAAACATGTGCTGCGGCTGTATTACCATCCATGGATATTTTTCTTCTTGCCATGTTTTTCCTCCTTATGTCGCATATAACACGACTTTTTTATATTTTACACATACATATTAATGATACCACTTTTTTATTGAATTGTAAATATAATTTTGCCGAATTTTTCTGTTTTTTTACTTTTTTCTTAAAAAAAATCATATTTTTTATCAAAACAAAATTATTTTATGTTGTAAGTTTTCCGCTTTTATGATACAATATACCGTCGTATGTAATCATTTTTAAACTTCGAGGTGAAAAATCTTAGATGTCCGACAGCACAAAATTATTCGTTGCGGTTTTTATATCGGTAAACTTTTCCGTCCTGATGACTCTTTTTGCGTATAAACTGTTTACGCAGATAAAAGCCGTAAAAAAGCAGAAAAAAATCAATCATTTCGGAGACAGTGCTGAAATTGCGGTGGAAAATTACATAAAAAAGTATTTTCCGTCTTCAAAAATCATGAAAGAGCTTTATCTGAAAACTCCGAACGGCCTGACCGAACTCGATATGCTTCTTCTTTGCGGCAGAGGAATATTCATAATAGAAATTAAAAGTCACAACGGATACATAGTAACTCGCGGAAAACACTGGACGCAGCGATGGAAAGACAAAGTCGTCCGCTTTCACAATCCGACTTATCAAAACAAGATTCACAAAAAAGCTCTTGAAGATATTTTAAACAAGCGTCAAAGTCTTGCAAGCCTGCCTATTTACACGGTAGCGGTATTCACATCTCCGAAAGTAACATTCAGCGAAAACGTCAAAGATGTAATCCGTCTCTCTCTTCTTTCGAAATATATTAAAAACAAACCGATTGAAAAACGAATGACGGCAGATAACATAGAGAATATAGAAAAGCTTATAAACTGCTACATGGAAACAAGCACACGCCGAAAAAGAAAACACCAAAAGCGAATTTGGAAAAATAATTCAAAAAAAGCCGCCTACCGTGTCAATAAATTTTCGGTAAAATAAATTGTTAAAAATGCACTTTTGCAAAATTTTGCAAAAGCGCATTTTTTCAGTTGCTCGATTCTCCGAGCGTAACATCAATTTCGAGGGTTTCGCCCGATCTCCATACACAAACTTTCACGGTATCTCCGGGATTGCATTTCGCAATGGCGTTCATAAGAGCTGTAGAATCGGTCACTTCAACGGAATTGAAAGATGTAATAATATCTCCGCTTTTAATTCCGTATTTCTGTGCAGCTCCTCCCGGTGTTGCCATCATAACGAGAACCCCTTGCGGAACCTGATAGTATTCAGCTTCCTGTGCGGAAATATCGTCGTAAGATATTCCGAGAACCGCTTTCCCTTTTACATAACTCGTTTCGGGACGGCTTACAACCTCTCCGTTTTCGCAAATCTGATAAACAATGTCCATAACGCCGTTTATCGGAAGGGCAAATCCTATACCCTCATAAGAACTTGAAGACAATTTAAGTGTGTTTATGCCGATTACTTCACCGCGATCATTAAGCAGCGGTCCTCCGGAATTTCCGGGATTAATTGCAGCATCAATCTGTATAACATACATTGTTTTTTCAACTCTGCCGTAAGAGTCCGTTATCGACAGTTCGCGGTTTGCCATCGATACCATTCCAGATGTCGCAGTTCCGGCAAATTCTATACCTGCGGGACAGCCGATAGCCACAACATCATCACCCGCCATAACGATATCGGAATCTCCTATTACGGCGATGTTAAGCTGCTCTTTCGGATCAATCCGAAGAACTGCAACATCGGATAATTCATCTCCGCCTACCAGCTCGGCATCATATTCATTGCCGTTTGAAAGAATTACCTTTATTGCCGATGCGTCCTCAATTACATGATAATTCGTAACAATATATCCGGATTCGGTTATGATAAATCCCGATCCTACGCCTTCATATACAGATGAACCGAAATAAGAATAGCTCTGTACCTGCGTTTTTATCCCGACAACACTCTTTGAGGCAAATTTTATAATGGACTGTTTTGAAAGAACTTCTCCCGTATATTCATCGGAAACGCCGTCCGGTATTCTCTCGGTAGCTTTATAAACATCTGTATCTATGTCGGCATTTGTCTGTCGGTCACCGCTCAAATCGCCGTCATCACCGGAGGAAATCGCATGATACATATCATCTTTTTCTACTTTTGGACTCTTTCCCGAAAAATCCAAAAATTCATATTTATTGTTAAGTGCATAAACCAAAAACACAAGTGCGGTTATTACAAAAAGTGCTGTCATTGTCACGGCAAGATATTTTATGCCGTTGCCTTTTTTTACGGATTTTCCTTCGGCTTTGTCATAAGCCCATTTCTGAGAAAATCCTCCCCAACTTCCCGACTCCGACGCGACATATGTTTCGGGACGGTGCGGCGGCACATAATCGCCTCTTTCGTTTTCGGTATGAATTCTATTTTCGTTTCCCGTATAAGCGGTACTTTCGGTATATTCGTGTGACTCATTTGTTTTGGCAGAATTTTCTGCCGGAGCGGGTTCCGAAACGCCACTATCTTCCGTTTTTGGATCATTCGAACCGTTATAATTTTCGTTCATGACAATTCTCCCTTTATCATTTTCTTTGTTGACTTAATGATACCATCAATTTTTTAATAAAGAGTTATGAAATTTTAATGATTTATAAACTTTTGCCGAAAATTTATGTTAAATCAAGCTTTTTAACTCTGCTTTTTTAAAATGCTGCCGTTTTTTCGAAAAAAAAGCGTCCCCTAAAAAGAGGACGCTTTTTTAATGTGTTTGAAGTTAAAGAAT
>CAZLEX010000029.1:0-19996 GCA_964558655.1 uncultured Oscillospiraceae bacterium
CCGGTTGAAATAATATAAATTCTTGTTGTGTTAATGCTTGAGTGACCTAAAATATAGGCAAGTTTTGCAATATCTTTTTCAATTTGATAAAAAGTTCTTGCAAAAAGATGCCTAAAATTATGTGGGAATACCTTTTGTGAACTCACATTTGCCTGCTTGCACAAGGATTTCATTTCACGCCATATATTAGTACGGTTTACAGGTTTTCCGGTACGAGTTACAAAAACAGAACCTGATTTAATACCTTGCTCCGACAAATATTTAAGCAATTTTCTTCGCAGTGTACGAACGATAAAAACAGAGCGTATTTTCCCCTTGAGTGAAACAATTGCTTCACCTCGTTTAACTGCTTCGACGGTTATATATTCCAATTCGCTAACTCTTATACCGGTTGCACAAATAGTTTGAATTATTAAATTCAACCGTTTATTCCCCTTTTGCTTGCTGGTGTTACAAAGACGGATATATTCGGCTTTTGTAAGTTCTTTTCTTTACAACAATATATTTGATGCTGTATTTTCAAAGCTTTTACTTTTAAATCTTTCCAGCCGAGAAAATAAAATAAGCTGTTAATAGATGACATCATTGAATTAATACTTCGTGCTGTATAATTTCCGTCAAGAAGTTTGTTTTTATAACCTATAACAACTTCCCTTGTTATTTCAGCTCCGTTTGCGTAAACCGAAAATGCTTTTACATCGCGAATATATTTTTCAATAGTATTTGCCCGTTTTTCTTCATTTTGAATGTAATTTTTAAATTTAAAAATGTCAGATTCGGTTATAATTCTTTTTTTCATTTCATTCACCTTCCGATGTTTATTATTTTAGCTAAAAATTTGTTTTCAGTATTAATATACTTTAGTATATAATTTTGCCCCATTGAGAAACAAAAAGTTTTTCTCAATGGGGTTTTATAAAAAATAATATTTTTGCGGTATTTTTAAATTGATTAATAAAGCCGTATGATAGTATAATTTACGGCTTATACAGAAAAGGCTCGACAATTTTATGTCAAGCCTTTTATAATTTAACACACAATTACAACTTAATTTTAACTTTATCACCGTTTACTATACCGCAAGCATTCGCATCGTCTGTATCAAGGTGCATCTCAAGGTTAAATTTATCGCTAACTCTAACCTGCACATCATATAAAGTGGTACGCTTACCATTACCGTTAACATCAACGGCAACATATTGACCGTCTTTAACGCCGAATCTTTTACCGTCATCAATGCCCATATGAATATGTCGGTTAGCTATAATACAACCTTCTTTTAAAGAAACAACACCCTTCGGGCCTATAATTGTAATGGGAGCAGAGCCGGCAAGCATACCGGATTCGCAAACGGGCGGTTTCACTTTCAAAGTAAAAGAATCCGTTCTGGAAATTTCAACCTGAGACGCCTTTCTTACAGGTCCCAAAACTCTTACGCCTTCAATAGCACGCAATGACGGACCTATAATTGTAAGCTGTTCCTTACAGGCAAACTGTCCGGGCTGAGAGAGGTCCTTTAATTTTTGAAGTTCATATCCTTTTCCGAACAGTATTTCCATATGCTCCTGTGAGAGATGTATATGCCGATTCGATACACCGACGGGTATATCGCCGTCATTTATCGAATTTTCGTATGTTTCAATAACTTTCTTTACTATTTCCGTTACTGCTTTTAAATCGTATTCCATACAAGTCCTCCGATTAAATAATCCTAAAGCTGTCTGCCATTACACATCTACGCTGCCGTGTAAAGCTCCGAGCCGATGTAATACCTTCTCCTGTCGGACCGGCTATGGTAAAAGTCGTATGTCCCTCACCGCCAAAACCGATACCTGCATAAGAAGGAGCGTTTTTCACGAAAATAGTTGTCTCGATTTCTCTGGCAAATCTCGAAAGATTATCTATATTTTTGGAATGCATATGTGCCGTATGTCTGTTACCGTGTTCGGCTCTAACTGCCAAATCAATAGCTTCATCTATGTCGTCAACGCGAACAATAGGGAGAATCGGCATCATAAGCTCGTGCTGAACAAAATCATGTTCAAAATCCGTTTCACAAATTATACAACGAATATCATCGGACACTTGAATACCGATTTTTGCAAGCAAAACCTTTGCATCACGCCCGACACAGTCTCTTGAAACAATTTTTACGGTCTTTCCGGATTTATTTACTTTTTCGTTTAGCACTATCTTAGCGAGTGTATCTGCCTGCTCTTTATCAATCAAATATGCACCGGCTTTTTTCATGCCTTCGATAAGTTCATCCGCAATATCACGGAAAGCAAAAACTTCCTTTTCCGCTATACAAGGTAAATTGTTATCAAAAGAGCAACCATCTATAATATCGGCGGAAGCCTTTGCTATATCGGCAGTGTTGTCAACAATTACGGGAGGATTGCCCGCACCTGCACCTATAGCTTTTTTGCCGGAAGACAGTACAGCTTTGACAACTCCCGGACCGCCTGTACAGACGAGAAGTTTAATGAGAGGATGAGACTGCATTATAGCCGCCGACTCCATCGTAGGCTTATCCATAGAACATACGATTATTTCAGGACCGCCGGCGTTTTTTGATGCTCTGTTTATAAGATCAACCGCATAATTTGAAGTTGCAACGGCATTCGGATGAGGATTAAATACTACACCATTGCCTGCGGCAATCATACCGATTGAATTACATATGACGGTTTCGCTCGGATTCGTACTTGGTGTTATTGCTCCTACAACGCCAAACGGAGCTGCCTCAACAAGTGTTAATCCGTTATCACCTGTTTTTGCATTAGCGGAAATATCCTCCGTACCGGGTGTTTTGTCTGCAACCAATATATGTTTCAGCCTTTTATGCTCAACTTTTCCCATACCGGTTTCTTTTACTCCAAGCTGTGCCATAATATGTGCCTCTTCACGAGTAAGACGCCGAATTTCATCTATTATTTTCTGACGCTGTTCAACGCTCATAGCACGAACAGACTTATAGGAATTATTGGCGATGTTAATAGCATCGTTCATGTCGGAGAAAATACCTGTAAACTTTCTTTCTCCGTAATGCGTCGAATCCCACTTTGTATTATCAAATTCATTAGACGATATTGAAGCCAACACCTTTTCAACAATCATCTTTACTTCTTTTTCCGTCATAACTGCCATGATTTCATTCCCTTTCATCTCATATAAAAAAGACAGTATACATTAGTTTATTTAAAATATAAGTTTAATCCCGCTTTTGTTTATTTCGGTTATCCATTTATCCGTGGGTTCCACATCGGTAACCAGAACATCAATATCGGATATATTACAAATTTTAACAAATGAAATTTTGTCAAATTTGGTGTTATCCACTCCCAATATACAGCGATTTGCCGAAGCGATAAACGCTTTTTTTAATTCTGCGTTATCTTCGCTTGTATCGGTAATACCGTTAACTATATCAAAACCCTTACAAGACATTACAGCACAATCAACATGATAATTAGCAACCGAAGAAATTGTTGAAATACTTCTGAAAGACATTGAATCTTGATGATATGTTCCTCCGGTCGAAATGACTTTCCAATCATTGCCTGCCGGTAAATCCAAGAGTATCTCAACTGAGTTGGTGATAATAGTAAGTTTCTTCTTATTGAAGATACTCTTGACCGTAAAAAGTGCGGTAGTGGAAGCGTCCAACAAAATTGTATCTCCATCATTAATGAGCGAGCCTATTTTTTCCGCAATATACTTTTTACTGTCAACATTGGTAAGTTTTCTGACGGTATACGGAAGATCCACTGTCATACTGTCACTTTTTACAGCACCGCCGTAAGTCTTTTTTGCAAATCCTTCTGCTTCAAGTTTATCTAAATCCCGGCGTATTGTTTCTTCGGTAACCGAATACATTAGGGCAAGGTCACTTACTATAACGCGGCCGTCAATCATAAGCTTGGAAAGTATTTCATTTTTTCTTTCAATCGGAAGCATATAATATACCTACTTTAAAGTATTGTACGCCACAATTTTTGATCAGGACCGGCAATAACCGTACTGTCAAGGAACATTCCTTCTTCGCCCACATCGTTTTTAGCTTTGTCAATAGCTGCCTGAACCGCAGAAACTTCACCTGTAAGCATTAAATAAGATTTTCCGCACATACCTCTCGCGAG
The DNA here is from genome assembly GCA_964558655.1 of uncultured Oscillospiraceae bacterium. Taxonomy (GTDB): domain Bacteria; phylum Bacillota; class Clostridia; order Oscillospirales; family SIG627; genus RGIG6353. Next base: position 4,143 of record CAZLEX010000029.1, read on the forward strand.
ACGAAGCTCTATCAAATCCACTATCGCCGTTTTTGCGGCAATATCTGCCGCAACAATTGCAGAAGCTACAGAATAAGTTTCTATTATTCCAAGCGCCTTCGGATTTTGAACGGTTGTCGCACCGTAAATTGCCGGAAATAGTGATTCATGAGGATTGCCTAAAACAAATGTGTCTATCAAATGTTCCGAATTGGTATTTTTTGCGGCATCTACCGCCGCTCTCACAGCACTTAAATCTCCTTCAATTAACACAAAATACTTACCGGGACATACTGTCTCAGCCTGTATCACATCAACATCTGCGGTTTTTACCATAGTATCCGCTGCAAAAACACCGGACGATACCGTCTTAAATTCTACAAGTCCTATCGCTTTTCCCATAACAACGATACCTCCTTAAGCTTCTATTACAATATATTTATCGGTAACTTCTTTTACAGTACCGTTGATTGATGCATGAACATCGGTTCCGAGCTTATCGTCCGGAACTTTTCCCACAACCTGACCGATAACAACCTTATCACCGCTTTTAACTATCGGAAGTGCGGGAGCACCTACATGTTGAGACATCATTATGCAAACTGTCTCGGGATTAATCTTGACTTGTGAAATCGGTGCCGCAACATCATATTTTTCAAGTCCTATACGGGAAGTCAGCCGTTCAATCGGAACACGCTTAAAACTACGATTTGAAGCCACCGGTTGTGCTTCCAAGCCTTTCGGAGCGGCAATTCCGTTTTTCCTCATCTCAGCTTTAAAATTAGCAATAAGGCTTCTCGGAGACAGACCCTGATGGCAAGAATACATTTCGCACAAACCGCAACCGGAACAAAACATTGCGTCTATGTACGGTTTTGTATCCGCTGTATCATGATTTGATACAGCTCTCATAAATTTATGCGGTTGTACGGGGTGTCCCAAAAGATGACGCGGACACAAATCCGAACAATAGTGGCATTGGCTACAGGAAGCCATAGCACGCTTAATTCCGATATTTGATTTTGCTTTTTTCCTCAATACTACATAATGCTCCGCAGGAAGAACAATAACGGCATTGCTTGTTTTGGTAACATAACTATTCAATGATCCAAGACCGCCCATCATGGGACCACCCATTATATATTCCGCATCCTTTACAGTCTGCCCGCCTGCCATCTCAACTAAAGTACTCATTTTTGTACCTATGGGAACAATAAATGTCTGAGGATTTTTAACTTCGCCCGTAACCGTTACATATTTTTCGGTAACCGGTTCGTTGTTAAGTGCTCTATAAACATTGTAAATCGTCTCAACATTGAAAACATTGACACCGACAGACAGAGGAAGTGCTCCCGGATTTACAACTCTTCCGGTAACTTCATATATAAGAATAACTTCGTCACCCGCAGGATACACTTCGTCTAAAGTCGCCAATTTTATATTATTAAACGATCCTATTTCCGACTCTACAGCATGAATAGCATCTTTATATGCTTTTTTTAACGCTATAAAAACATCTTTAGCACCGATTGTTTTCGCTATTATATCAAGTGCAGTCATAATTTCATGTGATTTTTTTTCCAACAACTGTCTATGAAGACGAAGCAACGGTTCACATTCTGCACAATTTAAAATAATGGTATCTACTTTTTTGTCTAATTTTGCATAGGAAGGAAAACCGGCACCACCGGCACCGACGATTCCGTTATCACGCATAATCTGTTTCAATTTTTCAAAGGTAGGCATACATTTATTCTCCAAATTCACTTCCCTCATCAACTATGCCGACAATCGCAGCATCGATGGGAGAAGATTCCATGTTACAGCCAATACGTGCCGCACTACCAAGTGCCACAAGTACTGTTTCACCAATACCGGCACCGATATTGTCAACTGCTATAATTTTATTTTTAACATTTCCCATTTCAGGCAAGGGTTCTACAATCATAAACTTATTTCCGACAAGATTTTCGTTTTTTCTCGTAGAAACAACTCTTCCGATTACTTTTCCGATTAACATATTGACCAACCTCTCAATGAAATTTTGCATCTGTCACGGCAGATAACCGCCGTGACAGATATAAACGAGCAAGATTCTTATTTAATTGCAGGGAGAATCTTCTCAACATCAGAATGAGGTCTGGGAATAACATGAATAGCAATAACCTCACCGAGTTTGGAAGCAGCGGCTCCGCCTGCTTCTGTTGCAGCTTTAACTGCACCGACATCTCCTCTTACCATAACAGAAACGAGACCGCTACCGATCTTCTCTGTTCCTATAAGAGTAACATTTGCCGCTTTTACCATAGCATCTGCCGCTTCTATTGCCGCAACAAGACCTCTGGTTTCGATCATACCAAGTGCTTCAAGTGCCATTTTAATTTCCTCCGTAAAAAATAATTTAATTTTTAAGCTTAATTAATTGCAGGGAGAATCTTCTCAACATCAGAATGAGGTCTGGGAATAACATGAATAGCAATAACCTCACCGAGTTTGGAAGCAGCGGCTCCGCCTGCTTCTGTTGCAGCTTTAACTGCACCGACATCTCCTCTTACCATAACAGAAACGAGACCGCTACCGATCTTCTCTGTTCCTATAAGAGTAACATTTGCCGCTTTTACCATAGCATCTGCCGCTTCTATTGCCGCAACAAGACCTCTGGTTTCAATCATACCGAGTGCTTCGAGTGTCATTTTAATTTCCTCCTTAATTTCAGCCTTTTTCTCTTCAGACTGAGTATTTATAGAATTATTTTTTTGAACATTAGTTTTTACTGCCGCTTTCTTGGCGGTAGATTTTTTTGGTGAATCCATCGCAAAAGCTCCTTATTTTTTTAATCTTTCGGCACTAAGACTGACTATACGCATCGTTTCTTCATGTGGGCGTGCAATTACAAGAGACGCACAGGGTTTCTTTATTGCAAATTTTACAGCAGCCTCAACCGCCGCAGTAACAGCCGAAACATCTCCCTCAATAATAAGAGTTACCAACCTGCCGCCTAATTTTCTTTCCCATGTAACAAAATTTACATTTGCCGCCTTGCACATTAAGTCAAGAGCGTCAATTGCCGCCGCAACACCGGAAATTTCAATAAATCCAAGTGATTTCATATATACCTCGTCAATTCTTATCAAAGCCGCTGAGTTTAAGCATTTTTTCGGTATCTTCCTCTACACTGGCTATTATATGGTGTGAAACCACTCCGCTTACACGGTTTGCCGCTTCACAAGCTGCATCAACTGCGGCATTAACGGCATCAACGCTTCCGCGAAATTTTACAACAACCAAAAGCGGTACCGGAAGTGAATCCGCATTTGCAGGTTTATTTTTATCAAACTTCTCAACTGTCACATCTGCCGCTTTACAGCCGGCATCACACGCCGCAAAGGCCGCAACAAGACCGTAAACTTCAACCATTCCTACTGCTTTTTTCATAAATTTCAACACCGTCAGTCGTTAACGATTGCAATCTTCAAACCTTCCATTTTCAGGTTTGTTTTGAGTGCGTCATTAATTTGAGATAAAGGAAATTTATGCGTAATAAGCTTCTGCATCGGTATGCCAATCTCTTTTGCACGCTTAAGAAAATCAAAAGTCGTTACATAATCACGCAAAGTATATGTCCATGATCCTACAAGATTAATCTCTTTCTGGCAAAGGTCAAAATGAGGATTTATTGTAGAATCACCACCGTTAACGAAAAAGCCCAATTCACAAAGTCCGCCGCCTGCCCGAATGAAGCTGTACACATTTGAATGAGCAACCGCAGATCCGGTACACTGAAAAGCGAAATCAGCAAGATGACCGTCAAACGCTTCCTTAACGGCATTAGCCAAATCCGAGCGTTCCTTATAATTCTTGAAATTTACAAATCCGGTTGCACCCATTTCTTTGGCAAAATCCAATCTCTTTTGCTCTCCGTCAACTGCAACAATATTTTCAACGCCCATAGTTCTGAGAACCGCAATACAGATAAGACCGATAGGACCGCATCCCTGTACAACCACACGGGAATTGAATTTAAGAATTCCGGTTGTTTTAGCACGCTCTACTGCATGAATAAGAACTGCACTGGGTTCTATTAATATTCTCGAATCAAGATCAAGATGAGAAACATTAAAAACAGTTGAACCCTTTTTTATAAGTATGTAATTTGAGAACCAGCCGTTTAAGTGCTTATCGTCGTCAGGCATAAGCCCGTAAACATCGGCAGCACCCACATTAAGCTTATTCATATCAAACATTGTAATATCCGGGTCGTCTTTAAATATCAGACAGGTAACAACCTTGTCGCCTATTTTAAGAGATTTTCCGGCACTGTCATGTTTAACATTCTTGCCGATTTTTACTATCTCTCCCGTCCCTTCATGACCTAAAACGACGGGAATCAATCCGAAAGGATCGCGTTTGAATTCGTGTGCGTCTGTTCCGCAAACGCCGCATCCCTCAACCTTAACAAGTATTTCATCATCACTTATCTCCGGTATGGGAAATTCTTTTATTTCAAACTTTTCAAGTTCTGTCAAAACGGCAACCTTCGCGTTTTTCGGCACGGAATTTGAAGAGCTTTTTGAAGCGATCGATGAGGAAGAATTATTCATATTGGCAATAACTTCTTTAACGATTTCTTCAATTTGCTCTGAACGAATATCCATTATTATCTATCTCCTTTAATTAGTTATTTCTTCAAAAATTTTGCGAGCATAAGATGAAAGTGCGGTATCTTGCTCTTCACTGCCGCCGGAAACTCCCACGGCACCGATAACATCACCTTGAGAAGCAAGAGGATCGCCACCGCCAAATACAACTATTCGTCCTTGATTGGTAAACTGTATTCCGTATAATGACTGACCGGGAAGTGCCATAGCCGAAAGCGCTTTTGTAGACATTTTCAACGCAACACAAGTATAAGCTTTATTTACGGCAATATCATAACTGGCAATAAACGCACCGTCCATTGATTCTACGGCAACTATATTACCGCCTTTATCGGCAATTGCAACAACGGCTCTAACACCCATTTCGGAAGCTTTTTCTTCAACTTTTTCAATAATATATTTGGCAGTTTGCAAATTCATGTTAAGAAGATTTTTTTCCGAAACTCTCTCAGACATGACACGACGGACAATATCATCAATAAGTCTATCGTTATTGGTCATAGTGTATCCTTATTTGCCCAACTGTGCAAGAACTTTTTTCGTAATTTCAGCAATTACATCATCTGACGCATCGTTGCAAGTACCTTTACAACTGCCGCCACAACTGTGACAACTCGGCTTCCCTGCCTTTGCATTCGGACAAATATCAGCAGGATGCTTTCCTTTTAAGCCAAACTGTCTTCTAATCTCGTATAATCTTTGAACCTGTTCATCTGTAAGCTTTTTGGGGCCTCCGAGTACTTTTGCCTGATAGAGAAGCTGTGCATAAAACTCCACAGATTCCATCTTGTGATAAGCATTGAGAAGCGAATCCGAAAAAGCAAGTGCACCGTGATTTGCCAAAAGTACAGCATCATAGTGCTGAAGATACTTTGAAACGGCATCGGGTATCTCTTCTGTCGAAGGAGTACCGTACTCGGCAATCGGCACGCATCCGAGAGCTATAACCGCTTCCGGCATGATAGGTTCTGTAAGAGGGATACCTGCTATCGCAAAGCTTGTAGCATACATGGGATGAGCATGTACCACGCTGTTTACATCGGGACGCTCTTTGTAAACACGCATATGCATTTTTATTTCCGAAGACGGCTTAAAGCCGGGATTAGCCTGAAGAACTTTACCGTTTGCATCTACTTTGCAAATATATTCCGGTGTCATAAAGCCTTTGCTTACGCCTGTCGGTGTACAAAGAAATTCATTATCGCTTATCTTAACGGATATATTGCCGTCATTCGAAGCAACCATTCCCCTGTTGTAAATTCGTTTGCCGATTTCACAGATCTGTTTTTTGATTTCATATTCCGAAGTCATATTTTTCTCTCCTTCTTTGTAAATAGACTTATTTCACATTGTAATTTTATCACTAAAAATACAAGATGTCAATAGATTAATGATGCTTTTTGTTGTATTACGCGTTTTTTTGTGGTTTTTGTTTGATTTTTTATTATTGCTTTAAAAAATTCAACAATTCTTCTATGCCGTCTCCCGTATATGCGCTTGTAAAAAATATCTTCTCACAACCACATTCTTCGAGCCACATGGCAGCCATTTCGGAATTGGCAAAGGGACTGTCCGTTTTCGTAATTATTCCGATAACGGGACGATTTGACATTCCGACTATATTCGGCGGAAAAAGTGAATACTGCTGTGTTGCGGAAGCAACAAGCCCGACTATATCGGATTCGTACGAATATACGGCAAGTGCACCTCCCAGTGTTTTTGTCTCGGCATACTCACCGGGAGTATCGATAATGTCATCCGAAAATAAAACATACTGTGTTTTATGATATGATAAATCACCGTTTTGCATTACGGAAATGAGAGTACTTTTACCGCTTTCGCTTTTTCCCATCAAAATAAGTCTTTTCATGTTTTAGTTATTGTACAAACAGTAAACCCGAGTGTTTCTCTCGCATAATCCACAACAGCATTAAGCGACACATCAACCTCCGAAACCGTCCCCGTAACGATTAGTGTGCCGCTGAAGCGGTCCACAAATCCAAGTTCGACTCCCGAAGCTTTCATGGCAATATCGGCAGCGATAATCGCATATTCCGCCGGAGACATGGTGACAATCCCTATTGCTGATTTATCGGAATAATCCCGTGTCGGATCAAGTCCTAATTTTCTGTACAGAATTTTGTCCGGATTTGCGATATTATGAGCAATCGTAATCTGTTTTCCGGGCACGAGCTCCTGTATTATTCTTTGTTTGTTGTCAACATCAAATTTTTCCAAAATATCAACACCCATCAGCCGCCTATAACAACATTGAGGCCGTGCTTTTCGGCGGCAATTTTTAATATATTCATTTTTTCTTTGTCGGGCGACGGTAAATCTCCCATCGTATATTCCCTGCCAAGTGCAACATATTTATCATAACCGAGACGATGATAAGGAAGCAAATGCAGCTGTTTAACATTTTTCAAACCCGCCGAAAAAGACGCTATCTCGCCGATTTCCTCTTCTGTATCGTTGAAAGTGGGTATAACGGGAATCCTTACCACAAATTCCGAAGCCAGTTGTGCTACTTTAACGGCATTTTGCAAAATCAATTCATTCTTCATCGTGGTAAACCGTTCGTGTTTCCAACTGTTCATATGCTTTATATCAACCAAAAAAGTATCAACATAGGGAATCACGGGTTCAATCATATAAAACGGTACGCATAAAGTGGTTTCAATAGCTGTATTTATTCCGTAAGATTTGCAAACTCGCAAAAGCGATTCGGCGAACTCCGGCTGACAAAATGTTTCACCTCCGGAAAGCGTAACGCCTCCGCCGCTCCTGGAATAATAAAGCATATCTTTTTTTACTGTATCGAATATCTCACCGACCGTCACATCACGGCCTACCGTTTTTGTCGTATTTCCCTGAGTCATTGACTGAATTTCATACAACTGCGACTCCGGATTGCAACACCAACGGCACCGCAGAATACAGCCCTTTAAAAACACAATGGTTCTTATTCCGGGACCGTCGTGAATGGAAAACTTCTGTATATCAAAAATTCTTCCGCGAGTTTCCAAATCTGAAATAATATCCATCAAAAGCCACCCTGTTCAGTTCTGTTAATTATATCGTCTTGCAGTGACTTGGAAAGCGTGGTAAACAAAGCACTGTAACCTGCCACACGAACTATAAGATTTTGATATTTTTCCGGATTAAGCTGTGCATCACGCAAGGTCTCTCTGCTTACAACATTGAATTGCACATGCATACCTTTTTGATCAAAATATCCGCGTATAAGAGAAATGAATGCTTCAAGTCCGGATGTGCCCTGTAAAGCCGACGGATGAAATTTCATATTGAAAAGCGTACCGTTTGATGCAATTCCATGATCAAGCTTAGACACGGAATTAGCACTTGCGGTAGGACCGTTAACATCCATTCCGGCCGACGGTGAAACACCGTCAGCTATAGGTGTGTAAGCATATCTTCCGTCGGGAGTTGCACCTGTTTGTGCACCGAGAGGCACATTCGCAGAAACCGGATAAAGCCCTGCATGGAAAGTTCCGCCCCTGAAATTTTTATATTTTTGCAACGGTTTTGTATATGTATAAGCAACCTCTCGAGCCAATGCATCAACTTCTTCCAAATCGTTTCCGAATTTGTCAACGCTCAAAATCATCTTTCGTATGTTTGCATATTCGTTATCCGAATTTTCCGAAAGTTGTTTTTCTATTTGCAAAATTTCTCTTTCGCCGACATCAACACCGTATTTTTTAAGTTCCGACGAAATTTTAGTGATAATTTCGGGATTGACGGCTTTACCGTAGTTTGCATCTAAAGCTTCTTTCAGTTTTTCGAGAGTAATTTTTTTATCTTCAAACACGAGCTTCTTTATGGCAAAAAGAGAATCTGCAACATTGGCAATTCCAAATCCCTGCGGGCCGGTAAAATTATATACCGCACCACCCTGCTCCGGAGTTTTTCCGGATTCAATGCAACCGTCCACCATACAAGACAAATAAGGCAACGGACAACGCTCCGCATGTGCAACATCGATTGAATTGTCGGCGTTGACAAGTAATGAAATCATATAATTCATGTGAACTTTATAAATATCAACAAATTCATCGAAAGTTCTTATTTCTCCGACAGATTTAGTTCTGGCGGATATTTGATTTCCTTCATATTCGCCTTGAGAAAAAACAAGTTCCAGAACACGACACATATTAAAAAATGCCGCATCGTGCCACCCCCAAGTTTTACCGCCTTTTTGCGGTTCTACACAGCCGATTATATTATATTCCCGTGCATCAGACACGGAAAGTCCGCGACTTATAAGTGCCGGAATAATGACTTCATCATTATAATAAGCCGGCAATCCGCTGCCGGTACGGGTAAGTTCGGCTGCTTTAAGTAAAAGTTCATGCGGAGTTTTGTTCCATACCCGTACGGAAAATGACGGCTGCGGAAGCATAACATGCATACAAGCCGCTATACACATAAATGACAAATCGTTGGTCGCGTCAAGACCTTCGGCAGTTTGACCGCCGACAATCAAATTCTGAAACATACTGTATCCGGCAAAACCTTCGGCAGACACCGCATCTCTTACTTTATTGAGATCGTTAAGTTTTATCCAAATACAATCAATGAGCTCCTGTGCAAAAGATTTGTCAAAATCCTCCGAATCTTTGAATTTTTCATAATATGTATACATATATTGGTCAAACCGTCCGGGAGAAATGGAATGACCGTTGGATTCTATTTGCAAAAGCATCTGAACAAACCAGAAAGACTGACAGGCTTCCCAAAAATTTTCGGCACCGTTTGCAGGAACGCGAGAACAATTTAGGGCGATATTCAGTAACTCTTTTTTTCTTACCGTATCCGTTTCTTTTTCAGCCATTTCAAGTGCGAGAGACGCATATCTGCCGGCATAGTCAATAACGGCGTTTGCACTTATGATAATCGCATTAAGGAGGGCAGATTTTGTAACGAAATTTTCGTCACCGGCGTCAATCTTTTCAAGTTCGCTTTCTGCTTCTTTGATTATTCCTTTGTATCCTATTTTTAATACTTTGTCATATCTGACGGTTACATGACCGACTCCGTTATAAAAATAATTACCTACGGTGAAAATATTTGCACTTATCGCATCGCGGGTTTCTTTTGCCATGTAGGACTGTGCGAGTTCGCTCGTCGTTTTGCCTTTCCAATATTTGAAAACAGCGGACAAAACTTTCTTATCGTCATCGGAAATTTCAAACGGGTCCGCACTTCTTGTAGAAATTGTTTCAAATTCATCTTCTATCCACTGACAAGAAAATTCGGGAAACACCTGGCAACCGCGAGGACTCTTAGTAGCAGAACCGACTATAAGTTCGTGTTCCCGAATAACTATCGGAATATTTTCGAGAATGTTACGGAAAGCCTTAGCTCTGCGTATAACCGTAGGTTCACTCTCGGTTTCCATGTAAGACTCTGTTAAAAGAACCGCTCTGTCTGTCTCAATGCGTGGCTTTGAGTTCATAAGTTCTTTTTTTAATAAATCAATTCGCGGCGTTTTTTGTGCAGTTTCAACCGTGTATTTCATAATTTCACCACCAACAAAGCATATAAATGCTTTTTTATATATCGAAAATATTAATTATATAATCATCGTACCACTGTAATTATAATACTTTTTTTGATTTTGTCAATATCAATACCGCAAAAACATTGTTTTGTGTTGACATTATCCAAAGCATAATGTTGTTTTATGTTGATTTAACTTTGCTTTTTCACAAAATTTAACAATTCAGACAAAACGGTTTCGGCATTGTCCGCAATATAGCGACAGTGCTCGTGCAAGGGAGAATTTTTTTGACACACTCCGACACTGTAATAAGCATTCTTCATTAACGGTATATCGTTTTGTGCGTCTCCGATAGCCAAAGTTTCATACACGGAAATACCAAAATGCCTTTGTATCGCTCCGAGAGACACACCTTTATCGGCATTAATCGGAACATATTCCGTAACAGAACTGTCGGAATAATGAATACGAAAATTGGATTTGTTTGTGTTCGCAAATGAATTTTTTCCGTACAAAATTATCTTATAAACCGGTTCATTGATTTGAAACGGCTTTTTTATGGGAACATCTTGCGAAAATTCACCGTTTAAATCGTTAAAAGACCATGAACAATCTTTCCCGAAAAACCTTACGGTTCGGTCTGAGGCACTCTTAACAAAGTAATCAACAGCATCGAAGGAAAAAGGAGCTTGAAAAATAACTTTTTCTTTATGAGTAACCAAAGAACCGTCGGATGAAGAAAATACAACACTGTCCTTCATATGCGGAAAAAAATTAACAAGTTCCGAATAAATTCTCCCGGAAGACACTGAAAATTTTAATCCGTGAAAAACAATATTTTCTATTATGTTCAAAATCTTTTCGTTTATTTTGTTTTCGTTTTTCAAAAGCAAAGTACCGTCAAGATCGCATACCACAAGTTTAATCATTCTTTTTCCCGCTTACTTTATAATTTTATCGCAACAAGCATCAAATAGGAAGAAAAACAGAAGCAATTTTAAAGAATACCAGTAAAGAAAGTGCGTCAACAATTGTAGTAATAAAAGGGCTTGCCATTACCGCAGGATCAAAGCCTATTTTCTGAGCTACTATCGGAAGTGTTGAACCTACAAGTTTCGCAAAAACTATGGCAACCAAAATCGTTAACGAAACGATCAGAGCAACCTGTGCCGTGATTGCACTGTTATTTAAAACCAATCTGTCAAAATAATATAACTTCAGAAAATTTGCCGCCGCAAGAGTCGCCCCGCACAAAACCGATATTGCAAATTCTTTAAGCTGAACCTTTAATATATCCGAAAATACAATTTCTCCGAGAGAAAGTCCTCTTATTACGGTTACGGAAGACTGACTTGAAGAATTTCCGGCAGTTCCCATAATCATCGGAATAAAAGATGTCAGTACCACATACGCCGACAGTGCATTTTCGTAATTTGAAATAATCATTCCCGTGAATGTTGCGGAAATCATAAGTAAAAGAAGCCACGGGATTCTGGATTTGAATATTGACCATATGCTTGATTGAAGATACGGCTTTTCCTGCGGAGTAATTGCCGCCATTATCGCAAAGTCTTCTTCGGCTTCTTCACTCATGACATCAATAGCGTCGTCTACAGTAACTATACCTACAAGCCGTCCCTCTTTGTCTACCACCGGCAAAGCCAAAAAATCATATTTTTCAAATTTTTTTGCGACATCTTCTTTATCGTCAAGAGTGTTAACCGAGATAACATTTGTATCCATTATATCTCCGATTACATCACCGCGTTCCGAAAGCATCAAACTTTTTGCACTAACAACGCCGATTAAACGACGCTCATTATCCGTAACATATGCCGTATATATTGTTTCTTTTTCAACACCTGTATTTTTTATATGGTTAAACGCTTTGTCCACCGTATAATCTTTTTTCAAATCCACATACTCAATTGTCATGATACTTCCGGCACTGTCTTTCGGATATTGCAATATACGGTTTATGGCATTACGCGTATCGGGATCTGTGTTTTTTAATATTCTCTTTACAACTCCCGAAGGCATTTCTTCGATAATATCTACAGTATCATCAAGGTATAAGTCATCAATAACACGGCGAAGCTCATTATCGGAAAAAGACTGTATGAGCATCTCCCTCCTGTCCGATGACATTTCGACAAAAACATCGGATGCAATATCTTTCGGCAGCAAACGAAATAAAAGAATATAGGTTTCGTCCGACATATTCTCAAGTATATCAACGATATCGGCAGGATTTATACCTGTTAAAATCTCTCTAATCGCCGTATATTTTTTCTGTTCAAGCAATTCGCTTATTTTTTCAAACACATAGCTCACCTTCAAACTTGTTTATGCTCTTATTATATCAAAAATAAAAAGTCATGTCAACAATTTAATTATTTAGAATTTTCATGTGAATAAGCAAAATTTTACCCGTAATTGCCGTGAAAGCAACTACGGGTAAAAAATGAAAATTCAAAAGAAAAATTCACAAAATTTTGTCATACATTTCGACTCTTTTCCTGTGTCTGCCACCTTCAAACGAAGTTTCCAAAAATACGGAAAGATTATGCAATACCGACTCAATCCCCATAGTACGACCGCCGAAAGTAATGACATTTGCGTCGTTATGAAGCCGTGAATATTTGACGCTGTAAGTATCATTTGTACATATTGCACGCACTCCGGAATATTTATTGGCACATAACATCATACCGAGACCTGTTCCGCAACAAAGAATTCCTCTGTCGGCCTGCTTTTTTGAAACGGCTTCGGCGACTTTCTGTGCATAAACGGGGTAATCAACCGATTCTTTTGAATCACAGCCGAAATCAATATATTCAATTCCGGTTTTATCAAGATATTTCTTTATCTCCTCTTTCAGTTCAAACCCGCCGTGATCGGACGCAATAGCAATCATTATACGCTCTCCCCCTTTAAATTTCGTTCAGCCTGTGACGGCCTTAAATATGTACATACAAGATTCTCGGCATTTACACAATTACCGTTAACATATGCCAAATATCCGAGTTTTCCCACACTTTGTGCATTTTGCATACAGATTATATCCGGAACCGTATAACAGTCTATACCCTGTTCAACCGTTTCAAGATAAGTGTGCATCTTAAAAGCACCATCACCGAGCAAAAATACTTTTTTGTCAAAGCTTTTTAACTCATCGGCAAGATTCTCACAGCTTATCGCTCTGTCGGGCGTCAAACGGTTAAATGAATTTCCGTTATATGAAAACAAAGCATTGTACAGTTCATTACGCCTTGCATCCATGCACGGACACACGATGACATCGTTAAACTCCGTTTTTATGCAAAAACTCAAATTATACGAAAGTGCTTCCAGAGTTGATACGGGAGCTATCGGAGTATTGGCGGAATATGCAAGTCCTTTGGCACAGGAAACGCCTATTCTAACTCCCGTAAAAGAGCCGGGTCCCGCAGATAAAGCTATGAGTTCCACATCGTCAACCGATTTACCGACGAATTTAAAAAGTGAATCTATCATCGGTAACAGATTTTCACTGTGCGTAAGTTTGCCGTACACATTTGACGATGCTATCGGTATGTCATTTTCCAATAATGCAACCGATGCGGTCTTGGCAGAAGTATCAAAAGCAAGAATCAGCATCAAAAAACTCCATTTCAATATATCTGATATTATCATCAAACAAATCTTTTTTTATTGTTACCGCAAAATGCTTTGGCGGAAGTGCATACGGAATATTTTCCGACCACTCGGCAACGACAACCGAATCTGACAGATTGTCGTAAAATCCGACGGAGTATAAATCATCTTCATCTGTAATTCTGTACATATCGTAGTGATGCAATACGGTTTCGCCGTCGGTATAAGTATTAACAATGTTGTAAGTGGGACTCGTTACGACCGCATCGGGTAAAAAAAATTGTACCATACCCCTGACGAAAGCGGTTTTTCCGGCTCCCAAGTCTCCGTAAAGAGCTACAAACCCACCTTTTCGGAAGACTTTTTTCATCAACTCTTTTCCCAACGCCGTAGTTTCTTCGCACGACTCAGTAACAAATTTCTCCAATTTTATACCCTCTCTTTACGGAGATATTTTAACACAACCGTTCGTATCTGTCAATATTTATACTCAACAAAGTCATGCGTACCGGTATAGCTTTGAATTTTGCTTTATCTCCTTTTGTAAACTATAATTTCGGGATTTGTACAGTTTTCGCCGTATTCACAGACAAGTAAAAAATTTTCTCTTGCAATTACGCCGAAACAGGTTTTACCGTCTTTGTCAAAAAGATTTCTAACCTGTGCACCTAAATATATTTCATCATCATTCAAAAATTTAACTTTGCAACCATTTGGAAGGATGTAGTCCAAATTTACATAGTTTCCAACCAGCTGATAAAGTTCCGTAACAGTATCCATTCCGTCAATCTTCAAAGAATTTATTTCTTTGATAAGTCCGTCTTTAAACGCCCGGTATGAATCAATTCCGCCGACCGTTATGTAATTTGCAACAAAGCACCGTTTTTCCGAACACCCCGAACATTTATTTTCTTCCGGACATTCGGAGCAGCTTGCACCGCAAAGACTTTCTTTCATTTTATATCAACACCTCCGAATATACAAACTCCGTTTATACTTACTGTTATAATTTCACCGTTTTTATCGTCGATAACACGCTCATCGCTTATTCCTCCGAACAAGCAGAAAAGATTGTTTTTAACACGCACATTTTCGGGTAACAAAATCTCAGTGCCGCCGAATATGCAGGAAAGATTAATGCAGCTTCCTTCTTTAAATTCCACATTTTTCATATTACATTCGGTACCGCCGAAAATCGCTTTTACATTAGCCGTCGAAATTTCTTCATCGTCATAATTTGCATTTTTTTCGCAAAAAACCGCATTAACTTCTTTGCCGACACGGTGTGAATTTTCAGAGGAAGAGTTTAGAGATTTTATAATTATTTTTATTCCTATCATCACAAAAATCAACGGAATGATAATTTTCCAAACTGTAGTGTATTCCACAATATTCCGTGCCGCCAATAAAAGAAGAATTCCCAAAGACAATCCTATTATGCTTCCGGTTTTGTCTCTGTCCGTAAAAAGACCGCTTATACACGGAATAATTATAAAAAGTGTCCACCAGCCGTCAAGCGAAAAATCAAAGCTGACAATTTCCAACATTCCCAAAATGTAGACAACGCCCAAAACAATTAAAATTGTGCCGATTATTATACCTGTTATTTTTTTCATTATAAAGCCCCCTTGATGTAACGGTTTAATTTTAATTGTCGTTTAAAATCAAGCATTTTAAAACCGACAGTTTAATTATACTCAAAAAAGTCGGTGTGTCAATACGCATTTTTATTTTTCATTTTAAGTTTTATAAATATTTTTACAAATATAAAGTAAACCGCAGAACGAAAGACAAAGCATGAAATTATTCGCAAAACATCATAAAAGTCACATCTTTTGGATTTTTGTGAAAAAGTCCTTGACAAAATCTTTTGTTTTTGATATAATGAGAAATCGGTAAGAGCAATACCGCTTATGGAGAAGTCGCGTAGCTGGTCGAGCGCGCGCGATTGGAAATCGCGTAACCGTCAAAAGCGGTTCGAGAGTTCGAATCTCTCCTTCTCCGCCATAACTGGACACCAATTTTGATACGATGAGTATCGGAGCGGGTGTCCG
>CAZLEX010000030.1:0-19033 GCA_964558655.1 uncultured Oscillospiraceae bacterium
TATGTTTTGGCAACAGATGAGAATACCTGTTAAGCGTCATTGCAACGTTGGCGTGTCCTAAAGTTTTAGCTACCATTAAGATATCCATACCGCTTTCAATGCATCTTGTGGCAAAGGTATGTCTGAGTGTATGGAAATCTGCTTCTTCAATACCCGCTTCCTCTAAAACCTCTTTGTAGTACTTAAGAATATTCGAGGTTCGATAGGTTTGTTTTTTACACCGACAAATACGAAATCATCCTCAGAATGAGCAAAGCGATTCTGCTTTTTCCATTGGATCATTCTTTGTTTGTATTCATAGAATTCCTTGACGAAGCTGTCACACACGTAGATATCTCTGATAGACTGTTTGGTTTTCGGTGTGGTAACTTCAAGTACTGATCGTTTCTCTCCGTCTCCATCAACATCGTAATGTCTGTTCAATTGCTGACCTACGTGTATTTTATTCTCATCGAAATCAACTTCTTTCCACTGCAAACCAAGTGTTTCACCTTTTCTGCAACCTGTGTACAACGTGAATACGATAGCAAGGATTGGTTATAGACAAAGACATATTATTGATGGTGAGTTTGTTGAGATTAAGAATGCTATTGAAACTGAAACCAATATACCGGTATATTTGTTAGGAGAACCAGATACTCTAAACTGCGTATATCAACGAATAATTGAAGCATTAAGTTAATGTGATTACTAATGAAAAACGAAAAGCTTTAGGCTAGCACTGCAGTATTTGTTTCATGTAGATTATCTAAAAGTGAGTTTTATAAAAATCATAATTTTTGGTAACAAAACAATAATAGAGTGTGGTTTGTGTAGCGAGTTGATGAAATTGCGTCGAGTATATTCATCTATGTTTTACCTCAAACACAGTACTATACTGATTGAGATATGTTTATAACATTAAACGCGATGCATTGATGACCGATTTATTTAAAAAACTGACACAAAAATAATAGTATGAGTTATATTGTTACAAGTATATTGCATCTGTAATGTAGCCGAAAGCCGAAAATAAATAATGATAATGGATCTAATCCGATAGCTAAAAAACGGCACTTTGACCGTTTGCTTTTAACGCAAATGATACAAAGTGCCGATTTTTTTAAGTTAATATTCTATTGTTATAACATCGTAAATATCGAGTTTGGCAAGTTTTAAAAACAGACGACCGTCTTTCTTTTCCCATTCGATATCGGTTTCAAGGTTTGAATATATCCGTTTAGGTTCAATATCAAGAAGAAGCGAGAAAGTTACATCATAAAGAGGAACAATTTTCTTGACATTCTGATAGTTCAGCAAAGAAACGGTATAATGCTTCTTTTCCGAACTGTGACGGACGACATGCTCCAGATATTCACTCTCTTCCGTTTTAAATATCGCTCCGCCCTTTTCGTCAATAAGCGAATATATAATTCTCGTTAAAATGTCGTAATTATTTACCAAATGTGATTTCTCAAAAACCGCACAGGAATAAACGCTCGCACCGTCTCCGTATTCGTTGTAAACAAGTGCCGGCAACTGTGTTTTTTCGCTCGGAGGATTACTTATTGCCGAAGAATAACGGTGTATATTTCTCGCATCGGTAAACGGATATGTAATTGTGGCAAGTACCTCTGCACTGTCGGATGCCAAGTCAACCGTAACGGTCTGTTCGGAAACCATTGCCGGATAAGTTTCGGTGAAAGGTTCAAAGAATTTTTCGCCTTTTTCGGTAGGTGCAATATAAACCGGATAGCGATCAACCCATTCGCGATATTTAACGCCCATCACATCTTCAAGCATGAATTTATCGCGGTTAAGTCCGTTTGTCGAAAGTGCGGAAGAATATCCCGTAACAAAAATCCTTCCTCCGTTTTTTACATATTCGCGAATCTTTTCACATTCGTTTTCACTCATTCTGTAAAGGTCGGGAATCACTATTACTTTATAGCGTGACAGTTCGTTTATATTTTTTTCCGTGAGAATGTCATAATCAATATGTGCACGGGAAAACGCTTGGTTCAAACCGATAAGTTTTTCGTACATAACACCGCAACGGGTTGCGAGATCCGCCGAAGGAATATGCTCCGCCAACCTATCGGTATAAGAATCGAAATTAATATAAACGGCAACATCTCGAAGTACATCGGCATCGTAATCAATCGTTTTAAAGAAAGGTTCCAATTCACGCTTAATATCACCCATCATGCGATACAGGTCTTTGTTAAGTCCTCCGTCGGGATCAATAGCGTCAATAAACAGGAAACTTCCTCCGCAAAGAAATGCGGTATACGCCTGCAAAAGAATTTCACTTCTGTCTTTTATTGCGGTATGATAAACAAGATCCGGAGCACGCGAAATCATGTACTCAAAGGGCTTATTCTGAGTTAAATTGGAAAGCACACGGCATACGACATCGGTTTTATCCCTATCTGCATAAAAATCGCCCGACACATAATCCATAGAAGCAAAATAGTCGTTACCCAGCCCGGTTGCATATGAATTTGACCAATGTGCACACTGATACGAAACCGAAATATCGGGCTTTGCACGGTGTGCCGCTTCGGTTATCCCCTGCGAATAAGTTGAAACCGTGTCAAACTTAAACTGAATATACCGAAGATAATTTTCGTCTGACCAATCTATCGTTTTGGGAAGGTCAAATCCCGTCTCTTTTTTGTACTTTTCTTTACACCATTTACAATGGCAATCCGACATAAAGAAACCTATCATATCAATCCATAAGCCCTCTATATCATATTTTGAAACCATTTCATATACAAGTGCATGAAACATATCGCGGTACGGAGAATTAAGACAGCAGGTTCCGAAACGCCCGACATTTCCGCTTATGTAGCCGTTACTGCTGACTAACTGCCAATCGGGATGACGGCGTGCTCCTTCGGCACACCAGCTGTTAAGATATCCGACAACCCTAATTCCCCGCCGTCTGAGTGCGGCTACGGTCTCTCCGAAAATATCGCGTTTATATGTAATCGAATGACGAAATCCCACCTCAGAGGGAAACAGGCAAAGACCAAGACAGTTGGAAGCGTAAACATACGCGGTATCGACTCCGGCAATTTCCATACATTCGGCATATTTTTCGGCATCAAAGTTTTCAAGATTTTCGTCCCCGCTCGGTATGTGCATATCGACAAGATTTCTGAAATAACTTTTTTTGTACCACTTTTCCATTTTTTTGCTCCTTAAATTTTATTTATTCCTCGACAATATTCGGCAGCGAGGAAATATCGTTTTTTATTGTTGACATAACAACCAATGTTTTGGTGGAATTTACCCCTTGAATACATTTTACATAATTTAAAACCATCTCAAGCGTTTTTGAACTCGATGTCACGACTTTTAAAATGTAATCGTATTCTCCCGTAATGTAATGACATTCGACAATTTCGTCATTGAGGCGCACAAGCTCTCTGAAATCGGAATCGTATTTCGGGTGCTCCAAGGATACAGACATATAGGCAATAATATCCTTATTGATTTTTTTGTGGTCGATAAGAATTGTGTATTGACTTATAATTCCGTCATTTTCAAGTTTTTTAATACGCTCGATAACAGCCGAAGTGGAAAGATTTATCTTTTCTCCGATAGCCGTTGCATTCATTCTCGAATGTTCTTTGAGACATTTCAGAATTTTTAAATCAACTATATCCATTATTTTCTCCTGTTAAAAGCTTTTTTTCATTGTATCAAAATCTGCGGTAAAAATCAATAGCAAAAAACAATTTTTTGTGAAATCGTCGATGAAGGGCAAAGCTTTTCTCAAATAAAAGAAAAAATTGATAATCCGTAAAAATAAATTTTGCAAAACTTTTATTAAAAACACACCGTTTGGAGCAGTAATAAGTATATTAAGAAAAGAGCAAGGTGTAAACCTTGCATTTTAAATTCGTGCCGTAGGCACACCTAACTTATCACTCCCCTACCCACTTCCCACTAATCACGGACATGTAATGGGTAATAAATAAGAGATAACAGATAACAGTACAAAAGCGGCGTAAATACGCAACAACTTTTATCTATTCTCTATTATCTCTTATCTTAGGCAAGTTCATTTGCCGCTTTTGGAGCAAGTGACGGGAATCGAACCCGCATCAGATGCTTGGGAAGCACCGGTTCTGCCATTGAACTACACCTGCAAACAATATCGGATAGTAAAATCAAATTTTATTAACGAAAATACATAAAAACACAAAAAACAATAAAATTCCGCTCTCGCAAGAAAACGGAATTTTGGTGCCGGTGGCGGGGGTCGAACCCGCACGGTATCGCTACCACTGGATTTTGAGTCCAGCACGTCTGCCAATTCCATCACACCGGCATATCGGCTTTAGTATTATACCACATTTCTAAGGCGGATGCCTTGTGCGGTTCACCGCACTGCACATCCTTAAAGGTTGTGCGAAATGTGGTGTAACATCGTAAAATAAAAAATCTTTGATTTTTCCGCACCTTTGGTGCGCGTTGCCGTGTTTACGGCAACTATTTTAAAGATATTATACCATAAACCCAAAGGCAATAGCCTTTGAAGTCGGCGTAGCCGTCGTCGCACCGCAGTGCGACCGGTTTAATGATACAATGTTCTCAAACAAAATTTTAAATTTTTAAATGCGTTAGCATTTCGACGGCGTTCCACCGTCGTCAGTTTGAGGTTATTATACCACATTTTTTTTATTTTTTCAAGTAGTTAATCGAATAAATTATGCGTTTTAATAAAAATTTTTATCAAGTTATGCAAAAGGAATATTGCGAGCGAAAAAATATGTTTTTCAAAGCAGTAAAAAAGCGGCACTCTTTCGAGTGCCGCTTTTTTTACTTATCACCAGTAAAAATTGTCCGTAACATTTTCATGAAGAACGGATCCGCTTTCATTTTTAGCAAGATAATCGGTAATGATATATGCAATCTGAGTGTTACTGTTTTCATCTATGTATGTTACATAGATAACGAAAGCACCGTCACTATTATTGTCTTGACGGAATTTAACAGCATCTGCCAAATCAGACAATGTAAGTTCATATCTGTTCAAATCATCGTCAAATGCAACAATCTTAACATCTTCGGAAATTTTTATACCTTCGGTATAATTTCCCATATCAAAGATAAGACCGCGTGCAACATTAACACTTGCAACGACATCGTAATCAGTAGAATTCAAATCATGCACAGTTACTCTGTAATAATCGCCGTTATCTTCACTCCATGTATAGAAATTACCTGCATAGGTCCTTACGGCATTATTTCCGATAGTTATCTTATCCTGTACGACAGTAAAGATTTCACCGGTTCCGATATTTATGAACTTGTGTTCATAATAAGCTTTACCGTTAAGAGCAACAGCCGCTGAATCTTCAATTGCGAGGTAAACAACTCTGCCGTCTTTATTCGGGTCAACCGCAGAACCTGTTGTACCGCCTGTTACCGCTTCAAGCTTGCCTGCAAGAAGAGCGGTATTCAGTGTATAGAAATCGTCTTCGGCATCGTAAGTAAGATATACATCGGAATTGAAAGCAATTTCGTTAATCTTACCGCTTACTATGTTATCGGAAGTATAGAAAGCGATATACTTATAATCACCGGTAGCAGCCTTAGTGTAATTGTAGTAAAGAATTGTGCTGTCATCAATATCGATTGAACCGTACGTCTCATTGTCGGTTACAAGTTTGTAATATCCTGTGAGCTCGTTGTACTGAAGCTTGGGATTATCGCTTGCGGGAATAACCTTTTCAACGAGATTTTTATCAGCATCATAACGGTCATCGTTTTCCGTATACAGTGTGTAATATCCGTTTGCGTCAACGGTGTATGTAACGAGCTTGTATACAAAACCAAGCGTGGAATCGCTGTTGATTGACGCACGGTAAGGCGAACCGTCGGCAGATACATAAGCCGCTGATGCACCGTCAATAGCGTTGTCGGGGTTGAGGTTGATCGCCTCTTCCTTGCCGTTTATGAGAATATATGCGGGATAGAATTCGACAAACTTATTGGTCGAGTAATCGAGCTGTTTGTCGGTCTTCTTATCAACATAAAGCAAAATCGCCTTATTGTAAGAGTCGTCTTGAGCCGCTGACGAAGCATCGTAAGCTGTGGTGTAGATAAGTTTGTTTTTATAAATCCATACTTTAAGTTCACGGGCTGTACCGTCGGCATTGTCGGTAAGCCAGTAATCTGCTTCGCTTGCATCGAAAATGCTGTCTTTAACCGTAGCTGCGGCTAAATCAAGGAAATTCTCGCCTATCGAAGAAAGTCCGTCAATTCCCGCGAAAGTGGGTTTGCCTCCGTTTGTAACGGAAGTGAGGTTTGTAACCTGAGGCTGTACAACCATTTCAACATAAAGACTGTCTGCAATTTTAGCAGCTGTGAATATATCACCCGTCTTAAGTTCGGATGTAAAGATTACATCGGACTTATAAACGGTATGAGTATTTGTGCTTGAATAAAGATCGGCATAAGTAATAAGCTGATCCTTCTGACCGTTATTAACAACATCGGTAACACCGGTAACGATGTAAGGCATAACATACTTCAAGAATACATAGTCGATAACGCCGTCGCCTTCGGAGTCAACCGCCCAAACAAGTTTCGTGCTGTAGCCGTTTGCACGGTAGTCATTGATATGTACTTCGGAAAGTATATACGGTGCGGCAGAAGTCGAAATTGCCCCAAAGGTGCCGACAGGAGTTTCCCATGTCTGTGAGGGTGAGTTGAACTGGTCGGCAAATGCGGTAGGCATACTCATAACATTGAATACTGTGTCTGTCGCGTCTTTTGCTACATAAACTGTACGGAGGTTCCAGAAGTTATCGTCTGAATAAAGCACACCGTTCAGCTTGATGCGGTCGGAGTACCAATATGTCGAACCGGATTTCCATGCTCCTTCGGTGGAAGCGGTAGCCGTAACCCAGTTTACAGAAACATTGTCGTATCTCGCACCCTTAATTCCGCTCATCTTGAAATCTTTACCGTCTTTGGTAACTTTGGAAAGAGTGAAACCGATGAGAGAATCGGTATTGCCCTTGTAAGAGGAAAGACCGAGATCTTCGAGAGAAGCGGTAAGAACTGTCTCGCCGTCCCAAATCTTAATAGTATCGGCTTTACCTGTCTTTTCGGTACCGAAAAGACCGTTTTCTACATCGTTAACCGCATAATTTTCGGTAGCGACAATCTTGTATTCGGTAATTGAGAAATCCCATACATCTGCCGCAAGAGTCATAGCAACTTCAATCTTGACTTCGCGACTTACGGGATTGCCGGTTGCATCTTCGTATCCTTCGGGTTCGTAATAGGATACGGTTTTGGTGGTAGCCATTGACTTATAGAAAGCGTTGTAAAGAATCTGTGCCGCTTGTGCACGGGTGATAACCGTATCGCCCTGCAAAGTATCCGGCAAGTTCTCGCCGAGATTAAGCTGCTTGAGTGCAACTGTTCTCACATCGGTGGGCCAAAGCTCAGGATCGAAATCGGTATATCCGAGCATGGTTGCAACCATCTTGAGAGCTTCGTCGTATGTAATATTGTCATCGGGACGGAATGTACCGTCTTCATATCCGCCGACAATATCTTTCGTGTGACACCAGGAAATAAAGCCCTGTGCCCAATGTCCGTCGGGAACATCGGGGAAAACCTGTGTCCCGTTGCCCGCATCGTAAAATGCGGTTGCCATAATGAATATCATCTTTGCCATTTCATCACGCTCTACGGGTTGGTCGGGTTTGAAAGTACCGTCTTCATAACCGTCGATAATACCGAGAGAGGTTAAAAGCTCAATTGCCTCGTAATGTTTATGCGTCGGCTCAACATCGTCAAAAGCGACAGCCGATACGACAAACAAAGCCATAAGCAAAGCAAAGAGCACTGCCAAAAAGCGTACGCTTGTTTTCATAACGAAAACCTCCTAATAATATTTGTGCTAAGAGTATTTTATACCTTATACATATTATCACAAAAAAATACTTTTGGCAAGTGCTTTTTTATTTTTGTTACATAACTGTAACAGAATTAAAGGCTTTTTTTGTTAAATCTCACAAAAAAAGCCTTTGAAAATATCAATATATTGTGTTTTACACTTCTCTATACCACAAGAGTAAAAATATTTTTCAACATTTTGCACAAAAATCAGCGATTTTTTTCTACTTTAGTCAAAAATTCTTTAACTGTATAAACGGCACGGAGCACACCCGAAGGTGTGCCCCGTACACTAAGTAAAATTTACTTAGGAGTTATTTTTTGAATGCACCAACCATGTCATAAGCTTTGGTGGAAACTGTTGTACCTGTGTAGTTGTCAACAATGATCCATGCGAAGCAGAGATCGCCGTTGTCATCATAGTAGGTACCTACTGCCGCATTGAAGTCTACTCCCATGTCAACTACCTTCTTGTAAAGGGTTTCGAGAGAGGTGAGATCGAATGTGGTGTATGTGTATACATACTGTGCACTACCGAAGATCTTAACATCGGTGGGAAGCTTAACGCCTTCGCCGTAGTTAACTGTTTCGCCGTGTACATCATATGTAGCACCGTCAAGGTAAACGATACCACGCTGTGCGTCTACGCCGGTAATCTTAACGAGCTTAACGGAAGTTGTATCATCTGCTTTAACCTCTACATACTTCTTGTTTGCTTCGTCCCAACCGTAGAACTTGCCTGCTTCACCCTTGGTAGCACCCTCAGAGATGGTAAGAGTTGTATCAACAACCTGCTGACCGTTCTTCATGGTTTCCATGTTGAGGAAGAGGTAGCTGTAGTAAGCCTTGCCGTCAACTTTGTTGGAAGCTGATGATTCGGCAACATACTTGATAAGACGAGCGTCGTTCTTGTAAGTTCTCGAAGATGTTACATTTGTACCGGTAAGAGTGAGCTTGCCGGAAAGAACAGTTGCGAGAAGCTTGTAAGAACCGTCGGAGTTCTTAAGGAGGTATGTGGGCTGTGCGGTGGTTATATTATCGAATTTCTTAAGCATGGTAGAAGCGGTATATGTACCGAACTGTTCATACTTATCTGTGAATGTATAGAACATCAAAGAGCTGTCTTCGATATCGACAATCTTGTTGTCGAACATATAAAGACCGGTATTGTTGTTAATCTTAAATGTTGCACCTGCTGCAACTACAACGGTATCGCCGAGATCGGTTGCGGTGGTCTTAAGTGAATAGAGACCGTCTTCTACAGTGTAGTTAACGAGCTTGTATGCACCAACAGCGTATCCGTTGTCGTCTTCATGAAGCTTGTATGCCGCAACTTCGAAAGAAGTAGCGTCCTTACCGTCGATAGCGTCGGTCTTCTTAAGGTTTACGGTAACTTCTTTGCCGTCGATAAGAAGAACTGCCGGATAGAATGTTTCGTAACGGTTTGTGGTTGTGTTGAGCTTGGGCTCGGTAGCATCCTTAACATAGAGAAGGAATGCGAGGTTGTAAGAATCTACAGTCGCAGCTGTTGCGGGAGCGGTTGTGTGAACTACATAACCGTTGTAGATGTAATAAACCTGATCTTCCGAAGTAGATGTAAGGAGTGTGGAAGCATCAAAGGCGATTGTGTTACCGGAGTTTGCAAAGTATGTACCGGTTCCTTTGTACTTAACAGTACCTACATTTTCAAGAGTAATGCTGCTATTGGTAATCTTTTCGGCAGCTGCCGTAACGGGAGTGATAACTTCGTCAACAACAATCTTATTTTGAAGTGTTGCGGCAACGAACATATCGCCCTTCTTAAGAGTTACGGCTGTAGCGAGTTCGGTTGACTTAATTTCAAATGTGCTACTTTCACCAACCAGACGAACAGTATACTTGGTATAAGCTGCTGCGGAAGAAGTAGCGGCAACCTCT
Organism: uncultured Oscillospiraceae bacterium; assembly: GCA_964558655.1. Classification (GTDB taxonomy): domain Bacteria; phylum Bacillota; class Clostridia; order Oscillospirales; family SIG627; genus RGIG6353. Next base: position 9,829 of record CAZLEX010000030.1, read on the forward strand.
GTTACGCCTGTAACTTCAATGAGTTCATACGGTTGTACTTCGATTGCGTCAACTACACCGTCACCGTCATGGTCCATAACGAGTGCGGTATGAACATCGTCAAGACCATCAACAGTGAATGTTGTATCAACGGTAATCTTGTCGTCTCCATAATCAAGGAGTGTAAGATTTGCGAAAAGTGTATCGGACTTAGCGTCTGTGCCGTAAACAACGCCGTCAATCTTGACTTCGTTTGTCTTAGAGCCGTTCTTAACGACTTCTGCTACCTTAACGCTTCCGAGAACGCTTGCTTTTGCAATTGTCTTGCCTTCTTTCTCAACAGTCTTGATGTTAAGACCGATGAGAGCGTCGTTGTTATCTGCGTAGCTGTCAAGGCCGATATCTGCCAATGCTACGGAATAAGCGTCTGCTGCCAATGATCCATCTTCGTAAACGGTAACGACATTGATCTTCTTAGCGTCGCCGGATTTAACGAAATCATTGTAGCCGTAAGTCTCTGTACCTACAACACGAACGGTCTCTTCGGAGAACGCCCAAATGTCTGTAGCGAGAGTCTTAGCAACTTCAACGGGAACCTTAACTCTTACAGGGTCGCCGTTGCCGTCAACATAGCTTGTGCTGTAAACATATTCGACTTTTGTTTCGTTCATATCAACGAAAAGTGCATTGTAAAGAAGCTGTGCAACCTGTCCGCGAGTGAGGTAGTCGGAACCGTTAGCTTCGATGTTTTCACCGAGCTTGAGTTCTCTGAGAGCCTTTTGACGAACATCGGTGGGCCAGAGGTCAGAGTCGAAATCGGTATAACCGAGAACGCAGCAAACCATCTTGAGCGCTTCATCGTATGTTACATTGTTATCGGGGCGGAATGTGCCGTCACCGTAACCGCCTACGATAGACTTAGCGGAACACCAGGAAATGTATCCTACTGCCCAGTTGTCTGCGGTAACATCGTCAAACTTAACGGAGCCTTTACCTGCATCAGAGAATGTAGTGTAAAGAACATATACGAGTTTTGCCATTTCGTCTCTTTCAACATTGTTGTCGGGACGGAATGTGCCGTCTTCGTATCCGCCGATAATTCCGAGCTGACTTAAAGTTTCTATAGCAGCTGCGTGCTTATAGTTTTCTTTAACATCAGGGAAAGAAGCGGAAACTGTAACTGCTGCAACTGCGAGCATAAGAACTGCAACAACAACAGCTAAAAAGCGTGTGCTTGTTTTCATAATGCGAAAACCTCCTAAATAAATTTTGCCTTGTTTTTTCGGCATCATCATACTAACACAAACTTTTTCAAAAAACAAGTGTTTTTCGGTTTTGTAACACAAATGTAATATTGGTGTGCATTTTGTTACAAAAGTTCCGCTTTATTTCAGACTTTTTAACTCTTCCTATTTATAGTTATACATTAAACATCTCTAAAACGCCGTGCAAAAAATGGAAAATTTTTCCAAAAATTTCTCCCTGTCAAAGTAAAACCGTTCTTGACAACAGGGCTGTTTTCAGATATACTTATCGTATACAAAGCAAAAATTCAAGGAGTGAAAAATGAACAGACCGTATAAAAACAAAAGACAAATAAGACCTCAGATTGTTTTGTTTGTACTCATATTGCTCACCGTTGCGGTTACGGTATTTACCGTATCGCTTTTTAAACAGTATAAAGACACGCAAACTCCGAGTGAACCTAATAGTGATACTCCCGGCAGTACACTTCGGGACGACACGAATACGCCGAGTATTCCGGACACTCCGAGCACTCCCGATACTCCGTCCGAAGTCCGCCTTTCGTTTGTGGCGGCGGGAGACAACCTGATACATCAGGCGATTATCGACGACGCAAAAAATCTCGCAAGTGAAAACAGTCGCAGTGAATCCTACTATTTCGATCCCATGTACGAAAACATAAAGGATACTTTTTCGTCGGCTGACATTGCTTTCATAAATCAGGAAACCATGATTGCGGGGACTGATTCCCCCTATCAGGGATATCCGAGATTCAACACGCCTCAGGACATGGTATCGACGCTCGAGAGACTTGGAATTGATGTTGTCAACATAGCGACCAATCACTCCTACGATCTCGGCGGCAAAGGTTTTTCGGAATGTATAAAAGCCTTTAAAAATTCTTCAATCACGGCAATCGGCGGATATGAAAGCCGCGAAGATTACAACAATATACGCATTATAGAAAAAGACGGAGTAACAATCGCTTTTCTCGCTTACACTTTCGGTGTCAATTCGGGTTGCAGTGCGGGTGCCGGTTACGAAAATCTCGTATTGCCTCTGATTGAAGAAAGCGAGATGAAACGGCAGGTAGCCGAAGCCAAAGAGCTTGCCGACCTTGTTTTCGTTTCGATGCACTGGGGCGTTGAAGATTCCTTTGATGTATCGGCGGCTCAAAAATCGGCGGCTCAAACGCTCGTCGATGCGGGTGTCGATGTCATAATCGGAACTCACCCTCATGTTATACAGGAAATGAAATGGAAAAACAGGTCAGACGGTGGCAAAACTCTCATTGCCTATTCTCTCGGCAATTTCATTTCGACAATGTACCCCGCCTACAACATGCTCGGCGGACTGCTTACTTTCGACATTGTCAAGAACGGTGACGAATGTTATATCGAAAATCCGAAGTTCACCCCGACAATAACCCATTACAGTTTAACGCGAGACAGCCTTAAAGTATATTTCCTTAAAGACTATTCGCAAGACCTTTACAAAAAGCACGGCACATCTCTCAGAAGCGAATCGTCCGGCTGGAGTTACGAAAAACTTGTGGCAAAGGTAAAGGAAATAATTCCCTCCGAATTTTTGAATTTTTAAGACAAAGGAGAGCAAAAGCAGTATGAAACTTCAGGATATGGTAATCAAAGACGCGTCCGTTTTCAAATCCAAACTCGGATTTATATGCGATATGGACGGTGTAATATATCACGGCAACCGCCTTCTTGACGGAGTGACGGAGTTCGTGGACTGGCTCAAGAAAGAGGACAAAAAATTTCTTTTCCTTACAAATTCGTCGGAAAAAAGTCCCCGTGAACTTCAGCTTAAGCTCAAGCGTCTCGGGCTGGACATTGACGAGAGCCATTTTTACACAAGTGCTCTTGCCACCGCTGCATTTCTCGCCTCTCAAAAGCCGGGCTGTTCGGCGTATGTCATAGGCGAGGCGGGGCTTATAAACGCACTTTACGACAGAGGCATTTACATGAACGATGTTAATCCCGATTATGTCATCGTCGGTGAAACCCGTTCTTACAATTATGAAAAAATCGAAAAAGCGGTACATCTCATTTTCAGAGGTGCGAAACTTATAGGGACAAACACCGATGTAACGGGGCCTTCGGAAAGCGGTATTGTACCTGCCTGCCGTGCACTGTGTGCTCCGATTGAAATGACAACGGGAAAAACCGCATATTTTGTCGGCAAACCCAATCCTCTTATAATGAGGCACGCAATAAATCAGCTCGGCTGTCACAGAGCCGACACGCTCATTGTCGGCGACCGTATGGATACCGACATTGTATCGGGTATTCAGACGGAAGTCGACACGGCTCTTGTCTTATCGGGTGTCACAAACGACAGCAATTTCAACGACTTTTCTTACTGTCCGCACTACATTTTAAACGGTGTCGGCGATATTTGCAAATAATGAAGGCGGTTTTTCTCGACAGTCACGCTCTCAATCCGGGCGATCTCGACACAAGTCGTATGAAAACTCTGTGTGACAGCGTTACATTTTACGATCGCACGGAAAGTACCGAGCAAGCGATTCAACGGATAAAAGACGCCGAAATAGTCATAACGAACAAAACGCCCGTAACAAGCGAACTTCTCGACGCCTGCCCGAATATTAAGTACATAACCGTAACCGCAACGGGATACAATACGATTGACACCGAAGCGTGTAAAAAGCACGGTATTCCCGTTTCAAATGTCCCGAAATACTCTACGAATTCGGTCTCACAGCACATTTTCGCACTGCTTCTCGAAATAACAAACCGTGTATCAGTTCATTCGGAAGCGGTTCTTCGCGGAGAATGGCAAAAATGTCCGGATTACACATTTTCACTGACGGCCCTGAGCGAACTTGCCGGGAAAACAATCGGATTTATCGGAATGGGAGCGATAGGCACAAAGGCGGCACGCATAGCACAGGCTTTCGGAATGAAAACGGTTTGCTATCATTCCCGCTCCGAATTGCAAAACTGCGAGCATCTCGATTTGGACAAGCTGCTCGAAATATCCGATGTAATTTCTCTTTGCTGTCCCGTAACAAAAGATAACGAAAACATAATTAACCGCGAAAACATTGCAAAAATGAAAGACGGCGTAATTATCATAAACACGGCGAGAGGCGGGCTTATTGACGAGGACGCACTCGCACAAGCTCTGTATTCCGGCAAAGTTTCGGCGGCGGGACTTGATGTTCTGAAGGAAGAGCCTCCGAAAAATTCTTCCGCACTCATAGGTGCACCCAACTGTATATTAACTCCGCATATTGCGTGGGCACCGCACGAAACCCGAACAAGACTTCTTCATGAAACGGAAGAGAACATTCTTGCATTTCTTCGCGGAGAAGAACGAAACCGTGTCAATTAAGTAACGGTCTCCTGAGGTCAGATTTTTTCTGATTTCAAGAGACCGTGTTTTTCTATCCCGAATAAAGGGCTTTATGTGTTTGCAAATCCACCCTGCCCGTACGGTCAAGTCCGTTTTTCATTTGAAATTTCTCTACGGCTCGGCGTGTATTAATTCCGAAAATGTTATTTTCAAGTGCACCGGCTTCAAGGTAGCCCAAATCGTGCAGGCGTTTTTTAAGCTTTAGGACATCGCCTCCCGTACTGCCCACTCTCAGCGGTCTTTCAAACACCGGCACAGGTTCGCCGTAGGCATGAAATCTGCCTATGTCGGAGTGTGATATACTGCCGACCGAAACGGCATTTTTTTCGCTTTCCCTGTCCCCTGCCGACACATTTTGTGAAAATTCCCGCTCGATTTCCTGTCTGTCACTGTCGCTTGCGATACTGCATATAAGTTTGTAAATTCTCGCAATTTCTTTCACTGTATCGGGATTCGCAATTCCCGTTACGGCGAGTCCCGTCGCACGCTGAAATTCCTCGACCGCACGGCGTGTTATCGGGCCGTACCGTCCGTCAGGTTCAAGAGTTGCGGGAAGTGACGGCAAAAAATTTCTCATTTTTACAAGCTCAATCTGGAGAAGCAATACATCTACTCCTCTGTCGCCTTCGGAAAGAGTCACCGTTTCCCGCAGAGGCTCATGACACCCGCCGAATACATAAGACGAAACGGCATTGAGTGCGTTCCATGTATCCTTTCCGACAATTCCGTCGGGATTAAGTCCGAAAAGTCTTTGAAATTCTCTGACTGCAAGCGTTGTATCGGGTCCGAAAGTATTATAATCGGTAAGTTCGGGAATGGAATTGTAACGGCGTCTTACGGTATTAAGTGATGCCGTTATATACCTTACATTATCTCCTTTGTCACCCTCTCTTATCAAAACTCCCGGATAGGCACGCTCTCCGAGATCCTCCGTGACATTTGCTCCCTCTTTTCTGTAAACATCGTTCAGTAGATTCCATGTGACCGTATCGACAATACCGCTTTCCTCAATTCCGACCAGACGCTGAAAAGCTTTAACGGCGTTTTCGGTATCTTCGCCGTATATTCCGTCGGCTTCCAAAGGAGGCAAATCGGCAAACACACGAGAGAGAGAATTGAGTATACGCTGTACATACTGCACCTTTTCGCCGGTATCTCCCCTTGACAAATCGTAACCCGGGTACGGAAGATTTCCGACGGTTTGACCGACGATTGGAACATTTACATTTTCTTTTATGCCGTTATATATATCGACAAGTTTGTACCATGTTACCGGGCCGACTCTTCCGTCGGGAGAAAGTCCGTAAGCAAGCTGAAAAGAATAAACCGCGTCTCGCGTGGTCCCGCCGTAAAGTCCGTCTATTTCAACGCTTCTCACCATATCGTTATAAAGGGAAATGGTGGAAAGATAAAGCTGTATTTCCAAAACTTCACTGCCCTGTGAACCTGTTCTGAGTATAAATCCGGGATATTCCTGCGAAGAATAACTCGGTCTCTCCCCTTCACTTGTAAGTTCGGCAAGTTTTTTTACGGCAACATATATTCTGGATATTGCGTACCAAGTTCCCTTCCCGACCACTCCGTCGGGATCGAGGTCAAAAATTTCCTGAAAAGCACTTACCGAATTTCTCGTCGAAATTCCGAAAATTCCGTCAACCGCAACAAGCGGAATACGGGGATAATTAACGGCAATTCTGTTAAGTTGCTGCTGTACCGTCCGCACTGAATCTCCCTCTGCTCCGAGTGAAAGAGGTGTTCCCGGATAAGACTCAAATCCGCCTATCAAAACATTGTCTTCAACAAGCTCCAACTCTCCGTAGTAATTCTCCAATATTGCAAGAGCATCAAGTCCGCGATTTGCCAAATCCACCGTACCCCATTGTGACATTCCGGGACAAGTGGAAGTGGTTCCGTTGCAATATTCGGCATAAAACGGTTCCTCTCTGCCGGGTTTCCTCAAATATACATTGAAAATGTCATCGACAATTCTCGATATATTCTCAAAATAATTTCTTCCTTCGACGAAATATTGATCAAACTGCGTTGAATTTGTTATATCGAAATCATATCCCCGACTTCTGTACCACTCCGTATAAACTCTGTTGAGCACAAGCGATATCTGTGCAAGTATATTCGCCCGAAGCGACTCCTCAGGCCATGTTGGATATATTTCAGAACTTGCGACATTTTTTATATAATCCTGAAATGTAACGGTAACATTTCTTGCAAGAGTGTCAGTGGGAATACCGAGATGAACGGTAATAAACTCCGGAATATACGGAGTTGTATGAAGCTGTCCCAACGGCCGTGCCGGAGCGAGAGAGGAAATATCACCCGGGGGAAGAGCGGGCAGTCGCAAAGCATGCGGCGGAACCGTTATATAAACAGGGCCTTGCGACGGAGGAAAAGATTCCGGAAGAGGCTGCATTTGAACCGAAAGTACAGCTTCTCTGTCGGGGAAAACCTGTACTCCGTTTATATATGTGTTTTGAAAAGAAGAATTGATAACCTCAATGTTATAAAGGCCGTAAGGTGTCAGCAATTCTTCGGGCGTGAGAGAAGCGGAAAATTCAGGAACTTCAAGCGAAAAACTGCGAGATACGCCGTCGCTTCCGAGCGAAACGGTCTCTTCGTAAATCAAAGGTCCGGCACTTGTTTTTATTCTTACCGTAGCCCCCGAAACAGGTAATGCCGAACCTGTTATAAGTCTGATTTTAAGTTGTCCGAACGCCATTTTTTCTCCTTTCGATACGGATAATTTCATTGTAAGTCTATGTTTTTTTAAAAAAAATGTGAATTTTTACATACACTAAATATAGTAAAGCTATCTCCTTGAAAAATATTCTTCTCCACAAAATATCGAAGTTTTACGATTTTTCGTAAAGTGCTGAAAAATTACAAAAACCGCTTTTTGCTTGACAAATAGCTTTTTTCTGTGTATAATGTCATGCGAAATTAAGTTTTTGAGAAAGGAATTTTCATAAATGGACGAAAAACATTTTGAAAAATCGTCATTGAGTCTCGATGCTTTTCCCACACACTGCAAAAATCCCTTTTTGAAATTGTCGCAAAAACAAAAGTATGTTATCGTTTATTCGACTTTAACATTTTTGGTATTGCTTGCACTGATTTGTTCCGCAATGGCTTTTTTGTCGTTTGATACAAAAGCGGGGTTTAACCCGTCCGAAATGCCTACTCCGAGTTCGGAGAATAACGATTTTGCCGTAACTGCCCCCATATCGCCTCATGTAACCGTGCGTTATCATGGAAAAATTCTCGGAACTTTCAAAGGTGACGGAGTAAGTGTCGGCACGGTTATAGAGCACTTCGGCATTACGCTTAGCGAAAACGACACGGTAAATCACCCTCTCGACAGTGAAATATGGTACGGAATGGAAATATTTATTGATGAAATTACATATGCCGAGACTTTTGTAACAAAAGAAATTCCGTACGAAACCGTTGAAATCCCATCACAGAATATACCGCGTGGAGAGCGTTGTGTATCGGTAGAAGGTCAGACCGGACAAGTAGGACAGGTAATCCGTACAAAATATGTAAACGGAGTTGAAACAGACGCAGAAACTACCGTTGAAGATGTGTATGTCCCCGTTATCAACGAGGAAATTCTTGTCGGCAGCGGCGGCACATTCACCGCTCCGGACGGACAGGAATATTCTTATTCTTACTATCTTGATGTAGTAGCAACAGCTTACACTCATACAGGCAATCTCACCTATTCCGGCACAGTTGCACAGGTCGGTGTAATTGCGGTTGATCCGAACTATATAGATTTAGGCTCAAATGTCTATGTTATAGGCAATTACGGAGACTACGGAGTGTGCCGTGCCGAAGACATAGGCGGAGGTATAAAACGCTGCAGAATCGATGTTTTTCTTGACACGGAAGAAGAATGTGTTATCTTCGGTCGTCGAAATATGCGTTGTTACATACTTGATTAAACTCGAAAGGAATATTCATGAAAAAAATAGACAGTTTTAAAGTTAATCATCTGCTTTTGGAACCCGGATTATATGTTTCACGCCGTGACACTGACGGCAATACCGTAATAACAACATTTGATATGCGTTTTCGCCGTCCAAACCGCGAACCTGTTGTTGATATGCCCGCACTTCACACGATTGAGCATTTGGGAGCAACATTTTTCAGAAACAGTGATATATCCGATAAAGTGATTTATTTCGGCCCTATGGGTTGCAGAACGGGCTTTTATCTTGTACTCTTCGGAAATTTGGACAGCAGTGACATCTATGACAATGTAATGCAGTTCTGTTCATTCGTTATAAATTTTAACGGTGATATTCCCGGAGCAAGCAAAGCGGAATGCGGAAATTGGTCGGAACAAAATCTCGATATGGCAAAATATTATGTTTCAGCCTATAAAAAAGAACTTGAAGAAAACAGAAATTTTACTTATCCCGAAAATCTTTGACACTATTTTGCCGACACACTTGGCAATAACAAGTACAAAAAACTGTTCAGAAGCTATTGACATTAAAGTTTTTAAGTGATATAATGCTATTGTAAATAAACCGTTGAAGCGGAGATAACGGCAATGATGCCA
>CAZLEX010000031.1:0-18068 GCA_964558655.1 uncultured Oscillospiraceae bacterium
TCCTGGCATAATACGTCCTGTAAATTCATCCACAATTAAAACTTCATCGTCTTTTACAACATAATCCTGGTCACGGAACATCAAATTATGTGCACGAAGTGCCAATGTAATATTATGTTGAATTTCCAAATTTTCCGGGTCTGCTAAATTTTCAATATGGAAGAATTGTTCTACTTTATGCATACCCGCTTCCGTCAGATTTACCACTTTATCTTTTTCATTTACAACAAAGTCACCGGTTTCTTCCTGTTCTACACCCATAATGGCATCCATTTTGGTATATTCCGGAACATCTTCTCCACGCTCTAATTGTCTTGCCAAAATATCACAAGCTTCATATAATTTTGTAGATTTTCCGCTTTGACCGGAAATAATAAGCGGTGTTCTGGCTTCATCAATCAATACAGAGTCTACTTCATCAATAACTGCAAAATGCAAACCGCGAAGTACAAGCTGTTCTTTATAAATCACCATATTATCCCGTAAATAGTCAAAACCCAGCTCATTATTTGTTACGTAAGTAATATCGCATGCATAAGCTTTCCGACGTTCATCATTATCCATGTTGTTTAAAACAACGCCCACTTTTAAACCTAAAAATTCATGAACTTGTCCCATCCATTCTGCGTCACGCTTTGCAAGATAATCGTTTACCGTAACAATATGCACACCTTTTCCTGTAAGAGAATTAAGGTAAGCGGGCAGAGTTGACATAAGCGTCTTTCCTTCACCCGTTTTCATCTCGGCAATTCTGCCCTGATGAATAATTATACCGCCTATAAGCTGTACATAGTAATGGCGTTTGCCCAAAACCCTGTCGGACGCTTCTCTGACAGTGGCAAACGCTTCGGTGAGAATATCGTCAAGCGTTTCCCCCTCTTCAAGTCTCTTTTTAAACAGATCCGTCTGCGATTTTAACTCAGCATCACTCATTTGTTTGTATTTGTCCGACAAAGCTTCGATTCTGTCGGCAATCGGCTTGACACGCTTCAGTTCCCTGTCACTGTGCGTGCCGAAAATAGCTTTAACAATACCCATTTTTTCATCTCCGATATATATTTATGTATTAATAAAATTCCCGTTTTAATTCTCTGGAAAAGAGCTGCCCCAAAGTCTCTTTTGCATCTGTCCCTTCAAAAACAACCCTATACACCGCAGTGCAAATAGGGAGTTCCTCCGAGCATTTTTGCCCGAGTACTTTCATCGCTTTGCAGGTCATGACACCTTCGGCAAGCTTGGGATAAATTTCACCCCTGACAAAAGCTTCTCCGAAAGCACGGTTGTGACTGTAAGGGGAAAATACCGTAGCCTCGTAGTCTCCCAAATGACACAAACCGTAAGCCGACATAGGATTTCCCCCCGCTTTTTCAATAAGGCGGGAAACCTCTCTTGAACCTCTTGCCATAAGTGCCCCCTTAAGAGAAGAAAGTCCGAGAGCGTCGAGCATACCTGCGGCAATACCGACAACATTTTTTGCCGCCGCTCCGATTTCGTTCCCTATAAGGTCGTCACCGTAGTAAAAGCGTATCAAATTTGAAGAAAAAGCATCACACAGTTCGGCTTTAAGATTGAAATCTTCGGAATCTATAACCATGCAGTTCGGTATATTTGCCAAAAAATCCTGAACATGACCGGGTCCGAGCCAAACGGCAGTCTTTGCATTTTCTCCGTACCCTTCCGAGAAAACCTGTGTGAGTCTCTTGCCGCTTTCTTCTTCAAGGCCTTTCATACAAAGCACAAAACGGCGGTCTCTGCCCTGTGAAAACTCCGAAAGAGTTTCGGAAAACTCTCTGAGATGCTGGGACGATATCGAAATTATAACGGTATCTGTATCAAGAGCACACTCAATATCCTGTGTTATGACAGTATCACAGTCAAGCGTAATAAGATCGTTTCCCCTCTTGCTCAAAAAATCCCTTGACCTTTCGGAATCGGGACGGGCGAACACGGTAATGTCATGTCCTATCCCCGAAAGATACCACGCAATAAAGGTTGCCCACCTTCCGCTTCCGAGAACCGATATCTTCATCTGAGAGAATCCTCATATGCGGCTCTTTCTCCGCCGACAAATTTAGGTCTCGTGCGGGCAAGAGTAAGCCTTGCCTCCCCGATTGTATCGATTTCACACCTTACCGGAACCGCAACAGGTCTCAAATGCATTCCTATAAGTACACCGCCTATATCCATACCGGCAGCCGCGTCTATCTTCTCAACGGCACAAGGTTCGGCAAACTTCTCCCATGCACGCATGGCAAACGCCCCTCCCGCATGAAGTTGAGGGACAACATTTACCCTTTGCAAACGGTAAAGGTGAGCGGCTTCACGCTCCACAATGAGCGAACGGTTCAAATGTTCACAGCACTGAACGGCAAGATAAATATTCTTTTCCTTGAGAATCGGATAAACCGTGTCGAAAACGGCACACCCAACATCAAAGCTTGAAAAAGTCCCGACCTTTTGGCCGAGTATCTCGCTCGTTGAACAGCCTATGACGAAAATATCCCGTTCTTCAAGCTTTGCTTCTTCGAGTAGCGATATAAGTGCCCCTTCGGCTTCGGATTTAATTTTTTCCAGCATAACTGCCTCCGATAAGTAAATAAATTCATTTTAATTATATACCAAAACTCAAATATATACAAGTACAAAGTGTTAATTTTTTGAAAATGGGAATCTGTATTGACAAGCCGTTTTTTTTGTGTTAAACTCCGTGTAACAGGCTCTGAGAATTTTTTAACATTGACGGAGGAATATCATGGAGATAACATTCGCACAGATAGGAAGAAACGAAACGGTGAAGTTCGCTTTCGAAGAGCTCAGACGGTACCTTCACCGCATAGATTCGAAAATCGACATACACAGGAGAATTTGCGAAACATATGACAAAAATGTCACAGGTGTAATATGGCTCGGCATCTCCTCCGAATTTGAAAAATTTTTACCGGAAGTCAGAGACAGACGGTACGACGATTCCGTGTACATCAGCATTGAAAACGCCGAAGGAATAGTAACCGGCACAAACTTTAGAAGTGTGCTTTTGGCGGCGTACAGACTGCTTCGTGCAATGGGGTGCGTATGGCACAGACCGGGCGAAGAGGGAGAAAAAATTCCCGAAAAACACATCGAAACAATTGATGTGCACATAAGCGAAACTCCGACAAGCCGTCACCGCTGTATCGACATGATAGGAGCGGCAAGCGAAGAAGCTCACGAAGTACTCGCCGATTGGCTTCCGAAAGTCGGAATGAACAGTATTTTCATAGAATTTGAAACGCCTCACGAGAATTACAAGGCGTGGTACGAGCACGAAAACAACCCTCTCTTCCCTCCCCAAAAAACCTCTCTTGCCGATTCCGAACAGTATTATGCCTCACTTTTGGAAGAAATAAAAAAACGCTCTCTTCTTCTTCACTCCTACGGACACGGTTTCACTCTCCCCTCCGTCAAAGTTCCTCTTGAAAACGCATTTGACATTACCTCCTCCGACAACATTCCGGAAGAAATACGGGACAAAATTGCACTTAGAGACGGTAAACGGGAATATTTTGAGCAAAAACCGATGTTTACAGCACTCTGCTATTCGCAGGAAAAAGTACGGCACGAAATGGCCGAAGCCTATATCGCCTGCGTAAAAAAGCATCCGAATGTCGATTTCATACACTTCTGGCTGTCTGACGGCTGCAACAATCACTGTGAATGTGAAAACTGCCGCACTTCCCGCCCGTCCGACTTCTATGTCGATATGCTCAACGAAATCGACGCCCGCCTTACCGAAGAAAACATAAAAACGAAAGTCGTTTTCCTCATCTATGTCGATCTGCTTTGGGCACCCGAAAAGAAAAAAATCCTAAATCCCGACCGCTTCATCATGATGTTCGCTCCGATAACAAGACTTTTCAATGAATCCTGGTCTGAAAAACACGGCTCACCCGAAATTTTGCCGTATGAACGGAACAGGCTCGTTTTTCCAGACACTCCTCAGAGAAATCTCTTGTATCTTGACGAATGGAGAAAGACTTTTTCGGGGGAAACCTTTGTGTTCGACTATTACCTCATATGGAATCACTTCAAAGACATGGGATATTCCCATATATCGAATATAATAGCACGCGATATCGAAGCGTACGAAGAATGTGGATTTTCCGGGCTGCTTTCGGCACAGGTAACCCGTGCTCACTTTCCCACAAACCTTCCCCTGTACACCATGTCACGCAAACTTTGGAACAGTCGGGAAGATTACGAAAAAATCTGCCGTGACTATTACCGTGAGGCGTTCGGCAAAGACTGGGCAAAAGCAAAAAACTACTGTGACAAAATTTCCGATGCCTTCTCAGTCCTTTACTCTTTTGATGCTGGCGAACGGGATTTTGAAAAAGAAAAAGCCATCTTTGCCAATGTAAAAAAAGCTGTAAACGAACTGTTAAGCAAAGAGGTGCACTGTGACGGCTTTGATGAACAGGTACAGTGGTACAATCTGGCAGTCCACTCGGAAATCGTAACAAAACTTGCCGAGACTCTCGACGCTCTTTACAAAAACAGTTTTGACACCGCCGATAAACTTTTTGAAGAAACACTTCTTCTTGTAAGGGAAAGCGAAAAAGATGTCTGGAGAAGTTTTGATGTCAAAACTTTCGTATTTATTTGGGAAATCATATTTAATTCCGTAAAATCCGGAAGCAGTACGATGGTACAGGACTAAATTTAAAAATAAAAGAATATACGCCCCAAAGAATATACGCCCCAAACGCCGAACATGACAAAATGTTTGACGGGAGGGGTGTTTTTTTAATAACAGAGCAAAATCGCAAAGCCGGCATAAAGCAAACGACTTGAGCCCGCTTACCGCAGATTCTCAAGCCGTTTATGTTACCTAATATTCAATTTGCGCAAGTTTTATAATAATCAGTCAAGTCTGACTTTTTTGCCCGTTTTTCCGCTCTCGTAAATCGCACATACTATACGAAGCGTTTCAAAAGAGCCCTGAAGATCGACAAACATTTCTTCGCCCGTCTCAAGACAGCGGTAGATATTGTCAATCTGTTTGAAGTGATTTACGCCCCAATAAGCCTTGACATCACCGTAATCAACATTTTCTTTCGGATCATGAACAGCAGAAAATGTGCGTCCGTCAAACATCGTGACAGTTGCCTTATCCGAAACGATTTTCGCACGGCCGAACTCAAAGTCCATATCAATCTGCACATCATCGTCAAACGAATAGTAATTTATTGCATGGAAATTCGCATCGATTCCGTTTTCAAACTTAATTAAACCTTCGGCAGTATCCTCAACTTCGACCGATGAAACTTTTGAGCGTTTCGCAATTGTTGCGTCCACTTCAACCGGACGACTGTTCATAATATATCTTACCGCATCGAGCGTGTGAATAGCCTGGTCTATGATGACTCCGCCACCCTCATACGCCCATGTGCCCTTCCAGTCGCTCTTGCCGTAATAATCATCGGAACGGTTCCATGTGACAAAGCACTTTGCGCCTTTTATCTTTCCGAGTTCGCCGGAAAGATACATATTTCTGACAAGCTGAGTGCCGGCATTGTATCTGTTCTGGAAAATACAGGCAAGCGTCACACCGCACTCATCGGCTGTACGCATCATGCTTTCGGCTTCTTTAACCGTTATCGCCATCGGCTTTTCGGTAACCACATGCTTTCCTTTTTTCATACAGTCTATCGCAACGGGAGCGTGGAGATAGTGAGGAAGGCAAAGATGCACAACATCAATATCTTCTTTCTCAAGCATTTCTTTATAATCGGCATAAGCACGGCAGCCGTACTTTGCCGCAACCGCCTCTGCTCTTTCGATAATTTTATCACATACAGCAACAAGTTCGGCACGCTCGCAAAGGTCTATGCTCACGCCGTGCGTCGGGAAAATCGTTCCACAGCCTATAACGGCAGACTTAAATTTTTTCATAATTCCAATCTCCAAATAAAAAGAATTTACGGCAAAAAACACATCTTGCCTGAGTAAATATTATCACAGCGATATTGCAAAGTCAACAAAAATTTTTGCCAAAAAGTAATATTATATTGCCTTTAAAACCGTTATTTTGCACTCATTTTGCCAAAAAAAGATATTTTTTTAAAAAATGGGTTGACAAGTTACATTTTTGTGGTATAATAACTTTAGCATATTAAAGTGACAGAGAATTTTACATGAAAGGACGCCGGGTAAAATGACCTACCAAAACCGTTATTACCACTATTATTACTTTTTACCCGCGGTGGAGCGTCCGAGCGTCGTTTGACGGCAATTTTCGGAAATCGGCATCCATCGCATAAACTGTTTTAAGTTTTGCGAACGGGTGCTTTTTTTAATATTTTTATTTTTTGAAAGGAAATGCAAAAAAATGAAACTCAAACAAATTTTATGTCTTTGTCTGGCAGTAATGCTGACATTCACGGTGCTTTCCCTCTGCTCCTGCGAAAAGTCGGCATATACCGTAGGAGTCGTACAGCTCGTTCAGCACCCGGCACTTGATGCCGCAACCGAAGGCTTTGAGCAAGCCCTTTACGACATTCTCGGAGAAGATAATGTAAAGGTAGATATTCAAAATGCGGCAAACTCCGTTGATACCTGCTCCACCATTGTTTCTTCTTTCGTAACGAAGAATGTCGATTTGATTATGGCGAACGCAACACCCGCACTCCAGGCGGCTCAGAATGCCACAAGAGATATTCCGATACTCGGCACTTCAATCACCGAATACGGCGTTGCTCTCGGAATAGATAACTTCAGCGGCACAGTCGGAACCAACATTTCCGGTACGGCAGACCTTGCTCCTTTGGATAAGCAGGCCGATATGATAATCGACCTTGTTCCCGATGCTGAAAAAGTCGCTCTTCTTTACTCTTCAGCTGAGGCGAACTCCGGCTATCAGGTAAAAGAAGTTGCCAAATTCCTCGAAGCAAAGGGCATTGAATGTAAGAACTTCTCCTTCTCCGACTCCAACGATGTTCAGCTTGTTGCGGGAAATGCGGCAGACTGGGCAGATGCAATTTATATCCCTACGGATAATACCGCCGCATCCTGTGCCGAAGCAATCTGGGGTGCTATATCCGAAAAGAAAGTCCCTGTAATAGCCGGCGAAGAAGGCATTTGTTCGGGAACCGGGCTTGCAACGCTTTCAATCAATTACTATGACTTGGGTTACACCACAGGAGAAATGGCAGCGAAGATTCTCAAGGGAGAAGCAAAAGTTTCGGAAATGCCAATTGAATACACTCCCGAAGAAAAACTTGCAAAGAAGTACAACAAAGAAATTGCCGCTTCTCTCGGATACGACACGGCAGAACTCGAAGCAAAAGGCTATACGGCAATAGAAGACTGATTATAATGCTCAATAAATGTGACGGCGTAAAGCCGGCACATTTATTGATATTACAAGTTCCCTGAAAGGAGTTTTTCTTATATGTTTTTAAATTATCTGCAGTCACTCCCTGTCGCAATAGCTCAGGGCATGATTTGGGGAATAATGGCAATAGGCGTTTACATTACATACAAAATACTCGATATTGCCGACCTTACCGTAGACGGTTCAATTTGCACGGGTGCCGCCGTATGTGCTGTGGTAACGATTTCGGGATACCCCATATGGCTCGCAATTCTTGCGGCAACGGTTGCGGGAATGATAACCGGACTTATCACAGGCGTTTTTCATACATTCATGGGAATACCGGCAATTCTTTCGGGTATTCTTACCCAGCTTATTTTATGGACGGTCAACCTGAAGATAATGAGCGGTGCAAACCGTGCACTTCCCGCTACAAAATACAACCTCTGGGTAACGCTTCTTGACCGTTACAAATCGATTTTCGTGCTTATACTTTTCGTATTTGCTTTGGTTGCCCTGCTTTACCTCTTCTTCGGAACGGAATTCGGTGCTTCAATTCGTGCAACCGGTGCCAATATAAACATGAGCCGTGCTCAAGGTATAAACACCAACTTTACCAAAGTGATAGGGCTGGTGATATCAAACGGGCTTGTTGCTCTTTCGGGTGCACTTCTCGCACAATGGCAGGGTGCCGCCGATATTAATATGGGAAAAGGAGCCATCGTCATAGGGCTTGCCGCCGTTATCATAGGCGAGGCACTTTTCGGCTGGATGACAAAAAACAATTTTGCACTCAAACTCTTTTCCGTTGTATTGGGAGGCATTGTTTACTATATTGTATACTCCACGATTATTTATCTCGGCCTTGATGCAGACTACCTGAAGATGCTTTCGGCAATTTTGGTTGCAATATTCCTTGCAGTCCCCTACTGGAAAGGAAAATATTTTTCAAAAGTTTCCGCCAAAACGGAAAAAAAGAAAAATAAAGGAAGCGGAAAGGAGACTGTATAATGCTTGAACTTATTGATGTAAGAAAAACATTCAATCCGGGTACGATAAACGAAAAGAAAGCTCTGCAAGGAATTAACCTTCACCTCAACGAAGGCGATTTTGTTACTGTCATAGGCGGTAACGGAGCCGGAAAGTCCACAGTGCTCAACGCAATTGCTGGCGTTTGGGGAATTGACTCGGGTATGATAAAGATAGACGGAGTTAATGTCGCACATCTTTCTGAACACCAGAGAGCAAAGTTTTTGGGAAGAGTTTTTCAGGACCCTATGATGGGCACAGCCGCCACTATGGAAATAGAAGAAAATCTGGCAATAGCCGCAAGAAGAGGACGCCGCCGCACACTCAAGTGGGGAATAACTTCAAAAGAGCGTGCCGAATACAAAGAAGCTCTCGCATCTTTAGAACTTGGGCTTGAAGACAGAATGACTGCAAAAGTCGGACTTCTTTCCGGCGGACAGAGACAGGCGATAACACTTCTCATGGCCACTTTTCAAAAGCCGAAAGTTCTTCTTCTTGACGAGCACACAGCGGCACTCGATCCGAAAACGGCAGACAAAGTTTTAACTCTCAGCGACAAAATTATAAGAGAAAACAAACTTACCGCACTTATGGTAACGCACAATATGCAAAACGCCATCGACTACGGTAACCGCCTTATAATGATGAACAACGGAAATATTATCCTCGATGTTTCCGGAGAGGAAAAAAAGGCTCTCACTGTCGATGTGCTTTTGAAAAAATTCAGTGAACTGAGCGGTACGGGATTTGCAAACGACCGTGCTCTGCTCAACTGAAACACTCAAACTTATCAAAACAGACTGCGGAAATTCCGATTTGTCGCAGTTTGTTATATTTTAACTGTTGTTAAAAACCGTCTTAAGTTATATGAGAGCACCGTTTAGGTGCTCTTTTTCTTTGTTAAGTTAATTCTTCTCAATGTTCAATATGCAAGCTGTTTGCGGATCCTGTTATCAACCGCAAACCAATACAGGTGGTTACAACTCCGGTCATACAATGGTTCTAAAACTAAAAACTTTTAAATTCAAAAGCATTTTGTGGAGGTCTTGTGCTACATTCTTTTGAAGCTATTTTACCGTCAAGCAAAATGCTTGCCTGCAAGGGCATTTTTTCACAGCTGTCAATAAGACGGTTGTGCGTAAGCACAAAACGGCGAAGCCGCAAAGACTTGTATTACAAGACTTACCATCTATATTATACAATAACCCCAAAGGTGATAACCTTTGAATTGGCGTAGCCGTCATCATCGTGCGGTGCGACCAGTTTAATGATATACAGTGTTCTCAAACAAAATTTGAAAATTTTCAAATACAGTAACATTTTGACGCGTAGTCGCCGTCAGTTTGAGGTTATTATGCAAAAATTATACTATCAAGCAGAATATAAGCCTACAAAAAGTTTCTAATACAGTAAAATGAAAAAGAAAATCCGCAAGATTAATATAATCTTGCGGAAATTTTTCCCCATAAATCCGCCGTAAATCAGGCGAAATCTATTTATACAAACTTATTTTACAAGTTCAATAATTGCCATTTCGGCAGCGTCACCGCGTCTTGGACCTTTGCGAATAATTCTTGTATATCCGCCGTTTCTCTCGGCATACGAAGGTGCGATCTCATCAAAGAGTTTCTTTACCACATCTTCTTTAGTAATAAACGCAAGTGCCTGTCTTCTGGATGCAAGTGTATTTGTCTTACCGAGAGTAATCATCTTTTCGGCAAGTCTTCTTACTTCCTTAGCACGGGTAACGGTTGTCTCAATGGAACCGTTCTCAAGCAGGAATGTAGTCATTCCTCTGAGCATAGCGATTCTGTGGTCGGTTGTACGACCAAGCTTTCTGATTCCGGGCATTTGAATGCTCCTCCTTTACTCAGTATGAAATGCTTTTATTCGTCTTCCGATTTTAACGAAAGACCCATCGTTTCAAGTTTCTGTATGACTTCTTCCAGTGACTTTTTACCAAGGTTTCTAACCTTAATCATTTCGTTCTGGGTGCGATTTGTCAGATCTCCTACCGTATCAATGCCTGCACGCTTCAGACAATTGAAAGAACGAACCGACAAGTCAAGCTCCTCAATGGTCATCTCAAGTTGAATTTTCTTGACGGTCTCTTCACCGTCTATCATTTCGACATTCTTGTTTGCTGTGTCCGAAAGATTGATAAACAGTGCAAGATGATCGTTGAGAATCTTGGCAGCAATAGAAACCGATTCTTTAGCCGTAATTGTGCCATCGGTTTTAATTTCTATGGAAAGCTTATCAAAATCCATGCTGTTCCCTACTCGTGCCGGAATTACGGAGTAATTAACATTACGAATGGGAGTATAAATGGAATCTGTATAAATCATTCCGATAGTGCCTATGCCATTTGCTTTGTTTTTCTCGGCACTCACATATCCGCGTCCTTGATCAAAGGTAAGTTCCATATAAAATCTGGCACCTTGAGAAAGAGTCGCAATGTGATGATTCGGATCTATTATTTCTATATCGGAATCCACCCTGATATCCCCCGCGGTAACTTCACATTCACCTGTCATATCAATTATTACCGTCTTGGGACAATCGCAAAACAGCTTGGCTGTGATACCCTTGACATTGAGGATAATTTCGGTAACATCTTCCTTTACACCGGGAATCGTTGAGATTTCGTGCAAAACACCATCAATTTTTACACAGGTTACAGCAACACCGGAAAGAGAACTTAAAAGCACTCTGCGAAGTGAATTTCCGAGAGTCGTACCGAATCCTCTTTCAAGAGGTTCGACTTCAAATTTGCCATATGATCCGTTTTCGTTCTGCTCAACGCAGGTTATACTCGGTCTCTTGAATTCTATCATCATAATCCTCCTCGTTTATTTATGAACAAACTTGCGGTATCCCGATAAAAGCACTCACAAAACCGTGCAATCGTACTATATCGGGGCTTTGTGATGAATTACTTCGAGTACAACTCGACAATGAGATGTTCACGGATTTCAAAATCAACATCTTCTCTGGCAGGAAGCGCGATTACTTTTGCACTGAGCTTTTCCTTGTCAACATCAAGCCAAGCGGGTGCGGTCTTGTTAGCAAGATTTTCGGAAAGAGACTTAAATTTTGGAAGAGATTTGCTCTTTTCCAAAACTGCGATCTCATCACCGAGACTGACAAGCATTGAAGGAATATTTGCCTTTTTACCGTTTATTGTAAAATGTCCGTGACGAACAAGCTGTCTTGCATCACGACGGCTTTCGGCAATTCCCATTCTGTAAACTGTGTTATCGAGTCTTCTCTCGATGAGTTTAAGAAGGTTTTCACCGGTCTGTCCTTCCGTAGCATCGGCTTTTACGAAATAATTTCTGAACTGCTTCTCAAGCACTCCGTAATATCTCTTTGCTTTTTGCTTTTCACGAAGCTGAAGACCATATTCTTTCATCATACCGCGACGAGCTCCGCCATGCTGTCCCGGAACTTTTCCGCGTCTTACCATGGCACACTTATCTGTGTAACATCTGTCTCCTTTAAGAAACATCTTTACGCCTTCTCTGCGACACTGGCGGCAGGAAGGTCCTGTATATTTTGCCATATTTGTATACCTCCTTCTTTAAATTATACGCGTCTTCTCTTGGGAGGACGGCATCCGTTATGCGGAATCGGGGTTACATCTTTAATCAAAGTAATGTCAAGTCCTGCAGTCTGAAGAGCTCTTATTGCGGATTCTCTTCCTTGACCGGGTCCTTTTACATATACTTCAACTGTCTTAAGTCCGTGTTCCATTGCGGCTTTTGCTGCTTGTTCTGCTGCCATCTGTGCCGCAAAAGGTGTGGACTTTTTAGAACCCTTAAATCCCAATTCACCGGCAGAAGCCCATGAAAGAGCATTGCCGTATACATCGGTAAGAGTCACGATAGTGTTGTTATAAGTAGAACAGATGTGTGCTGCTCCCTTTTCAATATTTTTTCTTTCGCGACGCCTTTTAACAGTCTTTTTAGCCTGTACTTTAGCTGCCATCTATCAGTCACTCCTTTACTTCTTCTTGTTTGCAATGGTCTTTGCGGGACCTTTGCGTGTTCTTGCATTTGTTTTCGTTCTCTGTCCTCTGACAGGAAGTCCTTTACGGTGACGAATACCTCTGTAACAACCGATATCCGACATGGACTTAATGTCATAAGCAATTTTACGGCGAAGGTCGCCCTCTACCAAATAATCGTTTTCAATTACTTCACGAAGTTTTGCAACTTCGTCATCGGTAAGGTCTTTTACACGAGTATCGGGATTTACACCGGTCTTTTCGAGAATTTCTCCCGAAGCGGATCTTCCGATTCCGAAAATGTAGGTAAGACCTATTTCAACGCGCTTTTCTCTGGGAATATCAACACCAGCTATACGAGCCATTAAATTGCACCTCCTTCAAATCAGCCTTGTTTCTGTTTATGCTTCGGATTTTCGCATATAACCATTACAACGCCTTTTCTTCTGATAATCTTACACTTCTCGCAGATTTTTTTTACGGAAGGCTTAACTTTCATATCAGTAACCTCCATTGAGTTATAATTTTTTGTGGACCGCCGACTCAAAGTCTGCGGGTGATTCTGCCTTTTGTAGGATCATATATCGATACATCTATCAATACACGATCTCCGGGCACAATCTTTATATAGTTCATTCTCATCTTACCCGAAATATGAGCAAGAATAATTAAATCGTTTTGAAGTTTTACTTTAAAATTTGCGTTCGGAAGTGTTTCCACTACCGTTCCCTCAAACTCCATAACATCTTCTTTTGCCAGAATAATCCCTCCTAATCCTCTCCATTATCAAGACGGACCTTTTGCTGAATTTCACGCCAAATCGCATTGTTAGTAAAATTTTTTACTTCACTTTCAATTAAAGCGGATAATCTTTCAACATGCTTCTTGTTTAACTTCTTAGGCCTTTCCAACTTTCTGTGGCGTCCGTCGCAGACATAAACATTTCTGTCATCAACTTCAACAACAATCATCGGAATTTTTTTGTACTTACCTGCCAAAACTACGACAAGGTCACCGCAGGATAACTCCATTTTTACGCCTCAGTCAAAATGTCAACACCGTCGGCTGTAATTGCAACGGTATTTTCATAATGTGCCGAAAGTTTACCGTCGCAGGTTACGACAGTCCAGTCATTCGCAAGAGTTTTTACTCTCGCACTTCCCTGACACACCATCGGCTCTATCGCAATGGTCATACCGTTGTACAACCGCGGTCCGTGCCCGAATCTTCCGTAATTCGGAACATCAGGTTCTTCATGAAGTTTCTCTCCGACACCGTGTCCGATATAGTCGCGAACAACGGAAAAACCCGCATCCTCAACATAATTCTGTATTGATGCACCGATGTCACCGACACGCGAACCGTCTTTTATACCGGCAATACCTTCGTAAAAACTTTGACGGGTAACGGCAATCAGGCGTATTGCTTCTTCCGAAACTTCACCAACCGGAAAAGTATCGGCACAATCGCCATGATAACCGTGATAATAAGCACCGACATCAATTTTTACGATATCGCCGGAAACAAGCCGACGCTCTCCCGGAATTCCGTGAATTACCTCTTCATTAACGCTTATACAAGCGGAAGCCGGAAATCCGTTATAGTTGAGGAAAGACGGTTTTGCACCGTGAGATTCGATAAAATGTTTTATTGCACGGTCAAGCTCTATAAGTGTTATTCCGGGACGAATTAACTCGCCCGCAAGCTTTCGTGCACCGGCAGTAATTCTGCACGCAAGTCTCATTTCTTCAATTTCATGAGAAGTTTTTATACTAATCATCAAAATCCCAACGCTTTCTTTGTAAGTGCTGTCGTAGCGGAAACTTCTTCCTGCCCCTGTACTGTCTGAAGAATTCCCCTCTTGTCGTAAAACTCTTCCAACGGAGCGGTTTGTTCGTGATAAACGGCAAGGCGACGCTTTATTGTCTCGATATTGTCATCAGCACGCTGCGTAAGCGGAGTTGAACATACAGTACAATTAACACCGTCGGCACTTGGATTATATACGGTGTGATAGGTAGCACCGCAATTCGGGCACGACCTTCTTCCTGCCAGCCGTTCGATAATCTTCTCATCGGCAACATAGATATTGATAACCTTATCGATTTCAATACCCATGCCGTCGAGTGCCTCAGCCTGTTTTATCGTTCTGGGAAATCCGTCTAAAATATAACCGTTTTTGCAATCGTCTTGTTCGATACGCTCGGTTAATATTTTTATAACAAGTTCATCGGGGACAAGTTGTCCGTTTTCAATATAAGACTGTGCCGAAATGCCTAAAGAAGTTTTATCTTTTATGGCTTCTCTGAGGATTACGCCGGTCGAAATTGTAGGTATCTCCAGCAATTTTGAAACAAGTTCGGCTTGAGTACCCTTACCGGCACCCGGAGCTCCTAAAAAGATAATTTTCATAAATCGTTCCTTTCTTTGCAAGACGGTCGATTATTCAAGAAATCCTTTGTAATTACGCATTGCCATCTGAGCTTCGAGCTCTCTCTCTGTCTCAATTGCAACACCGACTGCGATAAGCAACGATGTACCGCCGAGATTTATAGGTGCAAGAACATCTATATAAGAGAGTATCATCGGACCGATAGCTATAATCGAAAGGAATAATGCACCTATCAATGTCACACGGTTGGTTATACGGCGAATATAGTCTGCCGTGGGTTTACCGGGACGAATACCGAATATAGTGCCACCGTTCTTCTTCAAATTATTGGCAATCTCAATAGGATTAAAAGATATAGCAAGATAAAAATACGCAAATGCTATAATGAGTATGAAAAGCAATATAAGTGATATCCAATAAAGTTTGGTTCCTTGAGTGAATATACTGAAAAATCCGTCCCAAAAACCGCCCTCTTTAATTTTTGTTTGGAAAATCAACTTTATTGTGGAAGGAATTGAAATAATTGATTGAGCGAATATGAATGGCATAACGCCGGACATATTGAGCTTAATCGGAAGAGTAGAGTTTTGTCCGCCGTACATTTTTCTGCCAACAACTTTTTTGGCATACTGAACGGGAAGGCGTCTCTCAGACTCTGTAACAAATACGATAAAAGCTATTATCAATATTAAAACAGCAATAGTCACTAACCAGATAAGAATCTTGAAAATCGGGTTACTTGCCTGAGCTGCAAGATTTGTAATCATAAAGGGAAGTGACTGCACTATACCGGCAAAAAGTATAAGTGATATACCGTTTCCAATTCCGTGCTCGTTAATTTTTTCCGCAAGCCACATAACAAGTGCCGCACCGGCTGTATAAGTTGCAACGATAACCACCGCCACAAAGCCTTTGGAAAGCCCACTCGGAACGGAAATCGCACCGTAACTGTTAAGAAGTGCATAATAACCGATCGCAGTGATAACAGAAAGAATTACTGTGCCGTATCTTGTCAATGCTTGAATTTTCTTTCTTCCTTCTTCACCCTCTTTTGAAAGGCGTTCAAGAGCGGGAATTGCTATTGTTAAAAGCTGAAGAATAATTTGAGCTGTGATATAAGGCGAAATGGAAAGTGCAAAGAGTGTTCCGTTTGAAAGTGCGGATCCGGACATAAGATTAAGATATCCGAAAGCACCCATTCCCATTGCATCAGTGAAAAGCTTAAGAGAATCATTGAAATAAGGAACTGGAATCGCACAACCTATTCTGAACAGAACAAGGATCAAGAGAGTGAAAAGAATCTTAGAGCGAAGCTCTGCGACTTTCCACGCTTCCTTAAAAGTCTTAAACACTTTACATCACCTCGACTTTTCCGCCGACGGCTTCAATTTTTTCTTTTGCCGAAGCAGAAAAGATTTTTGCCCGAACAGTCAATTTTTTATTGAGTTCTCCGTTACCAAGAACTTTAAGACCGTCATATGCCTTACGAATAATGCGTTTTTCAAGAAGAATTTCGTCGGTAATTACATCTCCGTCGTTAAACTTATCTAAATCGCCAATATTTACAATAGCATATTTATCCGCAAACCTGCTGTTATCAAAGCCTCTCTTGGGGAGTCTTCTGTATGCAGGAATCTGACCGCCTTCAAAGCCGGGTCTGACACCGCCGCCCGAGCGTGCATTTTGACCTTTATGACCTTTACCGGCAGTTTTTCCGTTTCCTGAGCCGGTTCCTCTGCCTTTTCGCCATGCGTCTTTTGCAGAACCGAGTGCCGGGGATAGTTCATGAAGCTTCATAGGTTTTCCTCCTTTGATTTTTTATTGTGAATGTCAGTCAACATTTTCAGCTTTTACAAGGTGTTTAATTACAAAAATTTTTCCTTGCAAAGCAGGAGAGTCAACCTGAACGGTTGTGTCTCCGATTTTTTTAAGCCCGAGTGAGTTTGCAGTCTTGATTTGTTTGTCAAGTCTGCCGATAAGGCTCTTCTCGAGTGTTATTTTAACAGAAGCCATCGCTTTTCTCTCCTTAGTTCAGAATTTCTTCAGGCAGCTTACCTCTGATTGCCGCTACATCCTCAACGGTTCTCAGATTTTTCAAGCCTTCAAAAGTAGCCTTAACGACATTGGTGGGATTATTTGAACGAAGACACTTCGTTCTTACATCTTTGATTCCTACCATCTCGATAACACTTCTTACTTTACCGCCCGCAATAACGCCCGTACCGGGTGCAGCAGGTTTAAGAAGAACGCGGCCTGCACCGAACTCACCTATAATTTCATGAGGTATTGATGTACCTTTTACGGCAACTTCGATTATATTCTTCTTTGCTTCTTCTGTTCCTTTTCTTACTGCTTCGGGACGCTCTGCTGCCTTCCCGAGACCGTAACCTACATGACCATTGCCGTCTCCCACTACAACAAGAGCTGTGAACTTTCTTACACGACCGCCCTTAACTGTCTTGGAAACGCTCTTTACATCAACAACAACTTCTTTAAGATCAAGTGTTGCAGCATCTATTTTATGAGCCATGAATGTAACCATTCCTTTCTTAAACAATTAAAATTTCAATCCGCTTTCGCGGGCAGCATCTGCAAGTTCTTTAACTCTTCCGTGATATACATAACCGCCGCGGTCAAATACAACTTCTGTGATGCCTTTTTCTGCGGCTCTTTTCGCAATCATTGTTCCGACAGCTTTTGCCGCTTCACGATTTCCGCCGTAACCGTTAAATTCCTTATCCAAAGTGGACGCAGAAAGAAGGGTTACACCGTTTTCATCGTCGATAATCTGTGCATAAATGTTAGCATTGGAACGAAATACATTAAGTCGGGGCTTTGCTGCACTTCCGCTAACTTTGGCACGGACTCTCTTGTGTCTTCTGAGACGCTGTTTATTAGTATCAACTTTAGTAAACATCGATTACCTCTCCTTTCTTTATTTACCGGCCTTACCGGATTTACGACGAATAACTTCGTCAGCGTATTTAATTCCCTTTGCAAGATAGGGTTCGGGAGGTCTCTTGCTTCTGAGCTCCGCAGCAACCTGTCCTACTTTTTGCTTGTCGGCACCCGATACAATAAGTGTATTGGGGTTGGGAACTTCTATTTTGATACCGTCGATCGGTTCGACCACTACATCATGCGAATATCCGAGATTCATAACAAGCTTATTGCCGTTCATCTGTGCTCTGTATCCGCCTTCACTTATCTGAAGCTCTTTCTTAAAGCCTTCCGTTACTCCCTTTACCATATTTGCAATAAGAGTACGGGTAAGACCGTGAAGTGAT
>CAZLEX010000032.1:0-16952 GCA_964558655.1 uncultured Oscillospiraceae bacterium
AAACGGTGCTCCTACTGTACCCGTAACCTCTTCGGCTTACACCGAAAAGGTTACGGGTACAGTACTATAAAAAAACAGTAATTTATAAATTAAAAACAAGGATTTTCGAATAAAAATCTCTTAAATTTTCATATTTAAGAGGAACGGGATTATTCTTCAGGCGAGACACATCAACAGATGATGCCAAAAAGTCAACTTTGGAGGGATCATTTGTTATAGGAGAATCCAAACCCATTTTTTTAACAATATCAGCATAAAACAAAACGCCGTCTTCGAGAGTATTCTGACCGATAAAAGAAGAAATTTCGCAAAGTGTATTTTTAAAATATTCGGGTCCTCTTTCATCTGTTGTTTCGTTAATATGCACATTCATATACTTCCAAACTTGAATAAGGGACAGAGCTACGGCGTGACCGTGTGCTATTCCGAATTCAGATGTAAGTTTATAACTCATTGCGTGAGGAGCTGTTGTACGGGTAATTGCAATCGCACGACCTGCAAAATAAGAGGCTTGCATGACAGTTGAAGCAGATTCAAGGTCGGGTGCGGAAAAAATATAACTGTCAAGCATATCAACCAAATTTTCAATTGCGAATTTTGCGTAAGAACGGCTTTCATTTGTTGAAAACGGAGACCAATACGATTCAATAGCTTGAGAAAAAGCATCCATAAAGCTTGTGCATTTAACATATTTAGGCAAAATCAAAAGAGGATCCGGTAAAAGTACCGCAATTTCGGGAATCAACGACAAATGTTGTATTGATACTTTTTTTCCGTCTTTGTATAAAACGGCAAAAGGCGTAGCTTCACTCCCGGAACCAGCAGTCGTAGGTATAGCAACGAGCGGAATGTCTAATTTCGGTAATTTTTTTTCATTAAAGCAATCAATCATAGACGAATCAATACTTATAAAATACTTTACCGCTTTAGCAACATCAATAGAACTTCCTCCGCCAACTGCCAAAATCGAATCGCAACCTTTTTCGATAAAAATTTTTATTGCTTTTTCTATTTCTTCGATTTTCGGATTGGGAGTAAAATCTGAAAATTTTATAAATTCGGTCGGTAAATCAAATATGTCTTTTTTGAAGTTTTGCAATTCAAATGACGGACGGCAAACCAACAAGGTCTTTTTTATTGAAAAATGTCTCAATTCTTTTTGTAAATCATTAACGGAATGTAATGTAATTTGCAAAACATTTCTCCTTTATTTTCTTCTCTTTTTGATTGTTTTTATTATCATTTTAGGCTTCATCAAAAAATTTTTCAGCCCGTACAAATGTTCTTCGTAAAAATTACCGACTCTCCAAATTGAATTTTTAAATTTTCTGTATTCGTTTAAAGCTTCTTCGGAATCATTCCAATACGGATAAAAATATACTTCGGCTTTTTCGTATGTAACTTTTCTGTCCGGATCTTTTTGTTTGTGAACAGCCAAATTCACTTCTTCCGATGGATCCAAAATTAAATCATATAATTCTTCGGTATTCGATTTTTTGTTATAGATGTATTTATATCTTTCTCCGATAACAGCAAACTTTCTTTTAGGCTGTGCAAAATAGGCACTGTCGCTAATAACAAATTTTTGTTCAGGTATCATTCTGTCAAGCAATATTTTTTCAATATCCTTGTTTGATGTAGGTGTATGAACTTCGGAAACATCGCAGAGTCTGGGTGTAATCAGCGGTATTCGAACAGCAGGTTCGTATACATCAAAACCGTACCCGCATTTATTTTTTCTGCCGTCCATATTGCCATGATCGGCACTGATAAAAATTTCATCATCTCCGAATTTTTCACGCAGGTATCCGACTAATTCATCAACTAAATCTATATCATCGCCATACCCGCTTCTTCCGAGAATAACATGAGGTAAATGTATCCACAGAAAAACAGGATTACTTGTCGACAGTACACTTTCTATTTCAAAATATATAGTCTGCATAGTTTTTCTTGCAAGTTCGTCATTTCTCACGATTTTATCTTTTTTCGAACCAAAATGAGGTCCTACCGGCTGATTAATATCCGGACTGTGAATAACCGTTTTTGAACTTCCGAAACAATTAGAAAAAGGCAATGCGACTTTTAAATAGTTTTTACTCCATATAATGTGATTACTGTAACCCATTTTTTCCAATTTGTCAAACAGAGTTTCTTCATTTTTCATGTCATCAGTATGAACATAAGTGCGTCTGTTCAGTTCATATGTATACTTTGAAGAAAACATTGCAGTAAAAGACATTGCTGTTGACGGAGCCGCAGTGTAATGTCTGTAAAATACAGTGCCTTTTTGTGCCAGTGCATCGATATTCGGTGTATTCCAATATGTGTTTCCGTATATTGGCAAATACCTTTGCATAAAAACATCTTTAGTCAAAAAAACAAATGATTTCATACAGACCTCTTCTTTATAAGTTTATTTAAAATTGACATGACAACCGTAAATAATTTAACAAATTCTTTTCTGTAAATAAAAATTTCAAACAATATGGAAACTAAGAATATAGGATATTTTAACAAAGTATCTTGCAAAAAATAATTGACAAACCCGGCTAAGAGCAATACGGCAAGCGAAACAATCATTCTCCAGTAACTTGACGTACACTTATAATATTTTTCGCCTATAACGGTTTTTAAAATCATATTTACAATGGCGGATATTGCCGAAGAAAATGC
Organism: uncultured Oscillospiraceae bacterium; assembly: GCA_964558655.1. Taxonomy (GTDB): domain Bacteria; phylum Bacillota; class Clostridia; order Oscillospirales; family SIG627; genus RGIG6353. The sequence goes on from CAZLEX010000032.1 coordinate 2,677, forward strand.
AGCTCCAACAACGCCTATTCGAGGTACGAGAAGAACACAGAGCGAAATATTAAGAACAATATTTATACCGCAAATGAGAATATGCCAATATGTCTTTTTTGAAAGATGTATTCCAAGTCCAAGCGTTTCGGAAATTGTATAGCAAAGAGGCGATATCAATAAAAAAGCAAAGATAGAGCGGCTTCCCCAGTACTTCTCGTTAACAAGAATTTTATATATGGGAAATTGAAATAAAATTATTGCCAATCCAAAGCAGGTCATCATGAAAGTTATCATATGATGAACTTTTTCGATACGCTTTTTTCCTGCTTTTTGATTATAATTTTCGTAAACAAACGGTGTCCAATATGAACTGAACCCTTGTTGAATTACAGTAATTATGCTCGCTATTGTTACGGCGTTTGAATAAATACCGACATTGGATTTAGTTGTATACTCATTTAAAACAAGCTGAGAAATTCTGTTATTTAATTTTGTTATTATTTCCACAAAAATCAGCGGTGTGGAATATGTAAGAATAGGAAGAATAGCCTCTTTGGAATAGTCACATTTAAAAGAAAAATCGGTTTTTAGTCTGATAAAGAAAAAGATTAGCGTAACACCTATTGAGCAAGCGGCAATTGTGACAATTGCAGGCAATGCAGTTGCTGACTTAAACGCAATAAAAATAAATGAAATTTTTTTAATCCATGTAAGGACAACAGACTGAATTGTAAAAATCAAAACATTTTTTTGCATCCTGGAAGTCAGGCGGAAATATCTTAAAACGCATTGTGCAATTACACCCAAAGATACACATATGGGAATCGCATAATTGACTTCGCCCAATATTGCAACTGAAATACTGTCTGTCATAAAAAAGATTACGGCAACAATTATGATACAAGAAATCATTGAGCCTGACATACATACCGTCAGAAGACTTTTTTTGGTATTTTTACCCGTCGGTTCGTTATAAAAGCGTGTAAAAGCTTGATCCAATCCCAAATAAGAAAATGACAAAAACAAATCAACATATACGAGAAACATACTTATTTTTCCAAATTCATCGGGAGCAAAAAAATAAGTTATAATGGGAGTTGATACGAATTCAATTATACAGTTAATCCATGTCGGCATAGAAAAACCGAAAAGACCTTTGACGAAGGTCTCACGGGAATTTTTTTCAAGAGATTTTGAAGTTGACATTATTTTTCACCTATTGTCTGCAAAAGAATTGTTTCCACTTTTTTCATTACTACCTTTTCGGAGCAATAAGAAAGTGTTTTGGAAGAAATTTCCTCCTGAGAAAAAATTTCATAATTTTTATAAACACAATTTAAAGCATCAGATAAAGCTTTTTGATCGCCGCACGGAACAACACGACCGAAGGAATCATCCCAACCGTCATCTATACCGCCGTTTAGAGTGGAAACTACGGGTCTGCCGCACGCTGTGGCTTCACGATAAACAATTCCAAACGACTCGTGCTCACTTGCCAATACGAAAGCATTGCACTTTTTATACCACTCAAGCATTTGTTCTCTGTTTAATCGTCCTAAAAGTATTATTTGTCTTTCTCTGTTTTTTTCTTTAATCATGGCGTTGAGTTTTTCTTTTTCATCGCCGTCTCCCGCAATAAAAAGAAAAACTTTATCCTGTTTATCGAATGCATCACAAAAAGCATTAATCAATAAATCGAATCGTTTAACCGGCTTAAGATTGCCGGCAGAGAAGAAAATAAATTCCGATCCGCATTTTACCGGACTAAAATTAAAATTCGAAGAAATCATATTCGGTATAACTTCAATACTTGAATTTGTACCGGTAATTTCTTTAATGCGATTTAAATGTGCATTTGAGACACAAAAGAAGCGATCAGCTTTGTTGACGGCACATTTAAGCTGAAATGCAATATATTTGTTTATATTTTTGGTAAGGTACATTCCGGCGTGTTCCATAATCACTAAAGGAACATTGTATTTTTCCGACAATGACAGGGAACAAAATCCGGAAGGAAAAGTAAAATGTGCGTAAATTATGTCGGGAATTCCTTCATTTTTTACCGCAAGCTTCCATAAGGCAAATATGTTCTTTTTAAATTGCCAAGTCGCAAGGTGAGGTAATTTTGTTTTTGCAATTCCTCTCACCCAGTATGAATATACCTTAACTTCATTCTCATAACGAATCGCCGGAGCTTTGCAGAACTTATGTCCCCATTGTTTTTTTGAACGCGTTGTTGCATCAAGGACAACAACTTTATGCCCCATAGCAATGAGGCTTTGACATTGTTCGTGAACAAAAATATTAGCTTGCGTATTATACTCACTTTTATAGCTTGACGGAATCACAAAAATAGTCATCTCTCAGCCTCTGCGTTTTTAAAAATATCTTCATGTAATAAACAAAAAGCGGGAATAAAAAAGAATAAAACAAAATTAACCTGAAAATATCGAAGAGGATTAAATAATCCCAAAAGTATTAAAACAAAAATCCACGCTTTAGACGGATGCGGAATTTTCATTTTCAATATTTCGGCTACCTGCGAGATATACATCATAAGAAACGGTATTCCGCCGACAACGCCGAAATTAGCAAGAGCATCGACAAATTCACAGTGATTACCGACGCCGAAATTGTATGGCCTGTAATATCCGCATCCATGTTTGTAAGCTACACCAAATAACGGATTTTTGAGAAATGTAACAAAAGTAGTAAATGGTATCAAAAATCTGTTTACCGAATATTGTGCTACCGGATTATCTATCCCGTAAAGCAACAAATTTCCGAGTGAATTAATTCGTTTAAACATCTGCGAAGTATTCATACGATCAATTGATATGGATATGAGACTTCTACCGATAGACGGTAAAAAAACAATAAATACAATTAAAGCAATCGGCAAAATTAACATTCTCGCATAAAAAGTTCTTTTGTTATTTTTTTTGAAATAATAACATGAAACAATTCCTATAACCGCAATAAGCAATGTTAAAGTCGATTCAGTTTTAAAAACAGTAAAAAGCATTACAAAACATGAAATTAAAACAATATTCCGCGTTTTCTTTGAATAAAAAAAGAAACCGTTTGCAAGAAGTCCGAAGAAAAAAACCGAAAGGATCGTTACCGCACAAGCCAATCCGTATCCGCCTCCGATTAATGAAACATAATCTCGTGCATTTCTCGCCGCACCCGGAAACAGAGTATAAAAAGTTAAGCTAAAAAAACAGAAAAACAAAATAATCCAAAAAGAACATTTGAGTATAAGCTTTAATTGAGAACGCCGTTCGGGTTTCTTAAAGTGTATAAAAATCATTATAGGAGAATAAAGCCTCAATAATGATGCAACCTGTTTGAAAGTATACACAGCTCCTGCAACATATAATCCGTGACAAATTGTCATTACGCAAACAGTCAGTAAACAAAGTGTTTTAATATCCCTGCAAACAAAATTACAAGTATCGGAATTTTTTAATATCACTATTGCGTAAAGTAAAAAAAACGCAACAAAAACAGTGGAACTGCCCGATGTATGCAGTGTGGACGCAAATATGTAAACAAGTGTGAAAAAAAGCTCAGTTTTCGATATTTTTGCCTTTGAATTTAAATCGTAACAAGTATTATGCATATATAATTTTCCTTAAAGTCAAAGTTTAAAACCGCAGCTTATACCGAAAATTTTGCGATATCCCAAATGAATAAAATATCTTATTGCATCATTTAATTTAACTTTTTTGCCTTTGATCATTTTTAAAGCTAATCTTACGGTTTTTTTCTTGGTAACAAATGAACGGAATCGTTGCAAATCAATCATTCTGAACACTTCAAATCGTTGTTCATCGGACAAAGAATCTATAACAGGCTTAAAATTTTCAACAAATTTTTGTGTTATTTGTTCAAAAGTTTCTTTTCTCACGGGTTTTGGGTGTACATACACTTTCAAACCCAATGTGTCGGAATAGGCAAGCTTATAATTCTTTAAAATTTTTACCAAGAACTCAATATCCTGATTTCTTAAAAAATTTTCGTTAAATCCGCCGACCTCTTCTACTATATTCCGTCGTACCATTAAATTGGATCCCGCGGCGATAAACAAATTTCGTTTTAATTCTTCGAGTAATAAATCACCTTCGCGTTTCTCAGCACATTTTGAAACCGTTTTACTGCCGTCTTGAGAAACCCGTATATAATTTGAATAACAAGCCCCCCAAGACGAATCAAGCGATTCCATCTTTTTTAATTGTGAAGAAACTTTTTGCGGTAAAAATTCATCGTCGTCGTCGAGAAACATGATGTACTCACCGGAACTGGCGGCGAAACCCGAATTTCTCGCCGCCGAACCGTTAATGTTTTTTTCATGCCGGACATATTTTACGCGTGAGTTATCGGCATAATCTTTCATGACGGTTTCTGTCTTTAAACCGAATTCCGTGCCAATACCGTTATCATCGGCAACAATTACCTCAACATTGGAGTAATCTTGGTTGAGTACACTATCTATAGCCCTTTTGAGTGTCGACGGTCTTTTATATGTAGGTATAATAACGGAAACAAGCTTATCCATAAAAAATATCCTTTACATAAGATTATTGCGATACCAGTCTATCGCCTCACCGATACCTTTTTGAAAATTATATTCAGGTTCATATCCCAAGAGTGCTTTAGCTTTGGAAATATCGGCATTTGAATGTTTTATATCGCCCGGACGGTCAGGACTGTAAATCGGCTCAATTTCTTCACAGCCGAGTGCTTTGGTCAATCCTTTATAAATATCAATTAAATATTCACGGCCGCCGTAAGCAACATTAAACGCTTCTCCTGCATATTCGCTTGAAGCCAAACAAGCTTTAAGATTAGCTTCGATTACATTTTCTATATAAGTGAAATCTCTGCTCTGCAATCCGTCACCGTTGATTGTGGGACGCTCTTTCTTTAACAAAAGTTTTATGAATTTCGGAATTACCGCCGCATAAGCACCGTCGGGATCCTGTCTTCGTCCAAAAACATTGAAATAGCGTAATCCGTATGTATCAAGGGCGTAATGCATTGTATATTGTTTAGCCCATTCCTCATCGCATCTTTTTGTAAGTGCATACGGTGAAAGTAAATTTCCTACACGGTTTTCGGTTTTAGGTAGATTAGGTTCATCCCCGTAAACAGAACTTGAAGAAGCGTAGACAAATTTTTTTACACCGTTTATACGGGCCGCTTCCAGCATGTTTAGTGTTCCGAGAATATTGTTCGAACAATAAAACAAAGGCATTTCGATACTTCTCGGCACACTTCCCCATGCGGCTTGATTTAACACAAAATCAACGCCTTCACACGCCTTTATACAAACATCGAGATTTTTAATGTCGCCGTTAATGAATTCAAACATCTGATTGTTTAAAAAAGGCTCAATATTACTCATTTTTCCAGTAGATAAATCGTCTAAGCAACGGACTCGGTAACCTAAGTTCAAAATTGCTTCACACAAATTTGAACCGATAAATCCCGCCCCTCCCGTAACCAAAAATACGGATTTATTCGGAAAAATCAAATGCTTATATCCCATCACAATCACCTACAAATACAATTAAAGTCTCCAATAACAGTAACCTGCTTTTTCAAACGGCTCTCTTTGTAAAATTCCTTTAATATCGAGTAAAACTTTTGAAGAACTGGGAACATCTTTTTTATAAAAAGTGTCAATTTGTTCAAGCGTAAGCGAAGCAAATTCGTCATGGGCAACCGCAATAACAACGGCATCAACATCTTTTATTTCGTTCATTGGAACAAACTCAATTCCGTAAAGCATTTTCGCTTCTTCGGCATCGGCTGTGGGATCTGCAATGACGGGAGAAATTCCGTACTCTTTAAGTTCCTTATAAATATCAATCACTTTTGTGTTACGGGTATCGGGGCAGTTTTCTTTGAAAGTAAATCCCAAAATCGCAACTTTAGCATTTTTGACCTGAGCATCTGCACGGATTAAATTTTTAACGCAATTTTCCGCAACATATTTTCCCATATCATCGTTTATGCGCCTACCTGACAGAATAATTTGTGAATGATATCCAAGCTGTTCTGCCTTATATGTCAAATAATAAGGATCGACACCGATACAATGCCCTCCGACAAGTCCGGGTGAAAACTTAAGGAAATTCCATTTTGTTCCCGCAGCACGAAGTACTGCCTGCGTGTCAATTCCCATTTTGTTGAAAATTATGGAAAGTTCATTCATAAATGCGATATTAATGTCTCGTTGGCTGTTTTCGATAACTTTCGCAGCTTCAGCAACCTTAATTGATTCAGCACGGTGTACTCCCGCTTTAACAACAAGTTCGTATGTTTTTGCAACTGTATCCAAAGTTTCAGCATCCATGCCGGATACTATTTTAGTAATAGTATCAAGTCTATGCACTTTGTCACCGGGATTAATTCTTTCGGGAGAGTATGCAATTTTAAAATCTTTTCCGCAAACAAGACCGGATTCTTTTTCAAGTATAGGAACACAAATATCTTCTGTAACTCCGGGATATACAGTTGATTCAAAGACAACAACTGAACCGGGCATAAGATTTCTTCCTAAAATGCGGCTTGCACCCTCAACGGGTGTCAAGTCCGGAGTATGATCATCACTGACAGGTGTCGGAACGGCAACAATATGAAATCTTGCTTCACGCAATTTTGTTTCATCTGATGTAAATTCAACGCTACATTCCTTGATAGCTTCATCTCCGACCTCTCTCGTAGGATCGATACCGGATTTGTAGAGCGCAATCTTTTTAGCATTTAAATCGTACCCGATTACCTTAACTTTCTTTGAAAATGCGACAGCAATCGGCATGCCTACATAGCCCAATCCGACAAGTGAGAGTTTTTGTTCGCCTGATAAAAGTTCTTCATAAAGTTTCATTTATTTCACCTCTGTTTTAAATTTTCATATATTTGCAAACATCTTCGTTAACTTGCTCGACATCAAACTTTTCTTTGCAATAGTTTAAACTTTCCGTGCCCATCTTTTCCACTAAATCAGGATTAATTATAAATTTTTTCATTGCTTCCGCCAAAAGAACAACATTTTTAACCGGTACCAAAAAACCGTTCACTCCGTCACGAACTGTTTCGCGGCAACCGTTTGTATCTGTTGTAATAACAGGACGAGCCATTGCCATTGCTTCAAGAACTGAACGCGGAACTCCTTCTCTGTATGACGGCAAAACATAGACGCTTGCCATTTCAAAATAAGGACGAACATCATGTGTTTCCGGGAATAATTCGACTACTCCCCTGTTTAAATAATCGTCTATATCACTTTTTGGAACGGAATCAAGCATGTCGTATTCAATCTTACCGAGAAGGTAAAAGTTAACAGACGGATATTCTTTCTTTATGATATCCGCAGCGGCAAGATATTCTCCGACGCCTTTGCATTTCAGCAACCGTGAAATCATGAAAAACGACAGTGTTGGAGGATAAGGTTTCGGCTCAAAATGTTGCATATTTACGCCGGAGCCTCCGACAACATAACATTTTTTAGGATTCACGAGATGACTTTCACAAAATTCTTTTTTATCATCGGGATTAAAAAAGATAACAGTATTTGCACAGCGTAAAGATATTCTGTATAAAAATTTTACCAAAAAGCCGAGAATTTTAGCTTTTAAAGTTTTTGAAGTAAAAGTAAATCCGGCACCCGACATTAAAACGCCGATATTCTTTACATGAGCCAATTTTGCAGCAATGGAACCGTATATTGTGGGTTTAATTGTATATCCGATAACGGCGTCGGGTTTTTCTTTTTTCATGAGTTTATACAAGCTCAAACAATACTTTATATCGCCTAAAATGCTGGTATTATCTTTGTTGAAAGGAATTTCAACAAACTCTGCACCGAGTGCCTTTATTTTATCTACATCAGTCATGTCAGGCCCGGTTGCTTTAACCGTGTAACCTTTAGAGATGATTTTTTTTATTAAATCGCCTCTGAAATTATATACAGACCTATTCTTTGGAGATATCAACAGCAATTTCATACATTTATACCTTTTCAAACAACTTATTTTAAAGAGTACCGCAATTTATACAACCTATTCATAAAAAAGCAATTACCGTTCGAAACCTTTTACTATTTTTGAAATTATTTCGTCTGTTTCGATTTTGTTTCTTAAGAGAAATTCATTATCTGAACATTTTTTTTCAAACTCCCGAATTTCACAAACGCCTTTTTCAAAAATATCTTTTATTTCGTTGAGCGAATTAAACAACGGTACATTGCAAAAACTTCGCGAAAGTATTGCACAAGTAGATCCCAGACGGTAATGCTCGGCAATTATCTTTTCGGCAGGAAGCATTCCCCGTCCCAGTGCCGCTATTCCGCCAAATCCGTAAACAAGATTTTTACTTCTGAATTTATTGCAAAGATTTTCAACGGTACCGTCACTTAAAAGTTCAAACATAAATTTCTTTTTGTATCCGAGACTTAAATCGTTCAACCCTATATGAATTTCATCAATACCTGGCAAAGAAAGTATATCATCGATTTTTTCTGTCGCTTCAGGTGTTTCAACCAACAACATAGTCTTTACGCGTGCATGAACGGCTCTTAAAAAACGGCTTACTTCTTCCGTCGTTTTAAAATACGGCAACATTATCAAATCGGCTCCGCATTTTATTATTTCCTCAATTTCTTCTTCGGAAGAAGAATATTCCTTGCAAGCATCGTGAATCGGATTGCACCGCACAAGGCATTTGCTTTTTGAAAGAACAGATTTGACTTTTTTTATATCATCGAAGGTGTGTCTGGACTGCACTGTATCCATACCGCCCTGTCTCTCACTTTTTCCTATGTACTCCATATCCACAAAAATCCGATCTACACCGGAATCTTGTGCTATTGTTGCAACTTCGGGAATATTGGTTATAAACATAAGCTTTAACGGCACGGACAATCTCTCCTTTTATCTCGGTATCTTTTCTTTTTCTTCCTGCTTGACGACAGTTTCCCCTACCGATGAGTTATCGGCATTCGTAAACACTTTAAATACAGTCATTAGAAATATTTTTACATCAAGCAAAAAACTTACATTATCAACATACCACACATTAAGTTCAATACGGGCGTTCCATTCAACATTCTTGCGTCCGTTTACTTGTGCCCATCCCGTAATTCCCGGACGGATATCAAACATCCTCTTCTGCTCGTCTGTATATTCTTCAATCTTCCACGGATGATATGTAAGAGGCGGACGCGGTCCTATAAAACTCATATCTCCTTTCAGAATATTAAAAATTTGCAAAAGTTCATCTGCAGAAGTGGCTCTTAAAATTTTTCCGATGCGTGTAACACGGTTGTCACCTTTTCCGGAATACACTCCCGTGCCCTGCGTTTCGGCATTAACGCACATTGAACGAAATTTATAAATATAAAAAGGTTTTCCTTTATATCCGAGTCTCTCCTGCTTAAAAACAACAGGCCCCGATGAATCGAGCTTTATTAAAAGTGCGATAATCAACATCGGAATAAAAAGAAGAATGAGTATCAAAAGAGAAATCGTCACATCGAAAAATCTTTTGAAAAAATTTTTGTACAATCAAAACACCCCAAACATATAAGCGTAATTATAACTAAGTACAATACAATTATATAACGCAACCTTTTTAATGTCAAGAAAAATTTAACGATTGTTTAAAAAATAAAAATATCCGTCAATATCCGGATTCATATTTAATTTTTTTATATGCACCGGGTGTCGTAAATTTATGTTTTTTAAAAATTCTGTTAAAATAAGACACCGAAGAAAATCCGGTTTCAAAGGCTATTTCCGATATGCTTTTATCAGTTGACAAAAGCATTTTTTCGGCTTTACATACTCTGACAAAATTCAAATACTGAACAGCAGATGCATTAACGATTTTTTTAAACAATCGGCAAAGATAAAATTCGTTGACATTTAATACAGCAGAAAGGTCTCCGAGAGTAATATTTTCACCGTAATGGATGTCAATATATTCCAGAACCGGTATAATTTTTGCAACATTTTCAAATTTAAAAAACGAATAAGGACTTTTTATTATTCTGTTTCTGTAAAGTATTGCGATAATTTTATGTATATCGGCTTTTATAAATTCGTCAAATGCGTGCTTTTTTTCTATATTTTCAATCCTTATCGATTCAAGTAAAACAGACAGCTCTTTGTTAATTTTTTCATCTTTTTTTATCAAAATCACATTTTCGTTGTCATAATTCATAAATCTGGATAAATATTTACTCAGACGAATCTCCATATCATCTGAAGTAACATCAATTCCGAATTGCACAAAAAATGCTCTTGAATCTTTAAAAATCTTACTGCTGTGAGGAACAAGAGAATTAACAAAAATTATATCCCCTTCTTCCACGGGGTATTTCTTTTCAAATACGAAAAAAAGAGTTCTTCCCGCATAAATTTTCAAAAGTTCAAATTCGTTATGAATATGTGGCGGAAAATCAGCATCTTGTTTCGCAGGTCTTGCCGCACCGCTTATGTGTATTGACGAATTCGGAATTGTAGGAATTATCAGTTGGTTAAACATTTTACACCTCATATGTCAAAATAGTACAAAAAAAAGTCAAAATCCGTATTGATAAACATTCGGAAAAGCGGTACAATTACCATAATGATAAATATCACCTGTATTGATTTTATCACAAAATATTTCAAAATACAAGGGGTGCTGACATGAGTATCGGAAACTTAGATGCTTTTAAAGAAAACAATGAAGTAAAAACCATTGACACAACAAAAAAACTTAAAATCGGAATTATAGGAACCGGTTGGATTGCAGAATCACACGCTATCGTATATAAACAAATGCCCGATGTCGAAATCGTAGCCGGTGCTGATATAATTCCAGGTAAAGCCGAAGAATTTTTCAAAAGAGTCGGTATTGAGGGTGCAAGATGCTACGGACATCACACAGAGATGCTTGCCGCAGAAAAACTTGATGCTGTCAGCGTTTGTACATACAATTCGACACATGCGGAATGTACCATTGATTCACTGAAGGCGGGACTTCATGTTCTTCTTGAAAAACCTATGTGCGTTACGCTTGAAGAAGCACTTGCCATAAGGAAAGCTGAAAAAGAAACAGGAAAAATAGTTTCGGTCGGTTTCCAACCGAGACTTGATCCGAATATGCAGCTTGTCAAAAAGATTGTACAATCCGGTGAACTTGGTGATGTTTATTATGTTCAAACCGGTGGCGGTCGTCGAAACGGTATTCCCACACCGTTCGGAACATCCTTTATCGAAAAGGATAAAGGAGCGATAGGAGCTCTCGGAGATATCGGCTGTTACTCTCTCGATATGGTACTTAATTCTTTGGGTAATCCTAAACCTGTTACCGTCAGCGGTTATACAAGTGATTTCTTCGGAAAGAGTCGTCAATATTGGCTTGATAACAACAAACCGGAAAATTATGCTGATATTTTTGGCGTTGATGATTTTGCAGCGGCATTCATTCGCCTTGAAACAGGTACGGTAATAGATTTCAAAATCGCATGGGCGATGAATCTCGATACCTCAGGTGATACAATATTTTACGGAACCAAAGCTTCGCTCAGAGTTCCATCCACAGAATGTTGGAACGGTTCAATCGGCGGTCCTCTCAAAATTTACAAAAATATTGCAGGTGAGCCTGTATGCACGGAAATTCCTATGAAACAGCCTACCGCCGAAGGCAATTTCTATCATAAGATTCGTTCCTTCCTCGATGCCATAAAAGACAACGAACCTTCCCCCGTTCCCACAAGTCAAATAATTTACAATCAAGCGATTTTGGACGGAATAAACAAATCTAATGCACTCGGTAAAGAAATTGAGATAGTTATTCCGCAAATATAAAAACAGGAAGGTGTTAAAATGAAAAACTTTAAATTAGGTCTTCAACTTTATTCGGTAAGAGACGATATGGCAGCCGATATGGACGGAACACTCGGGAAAATTTCCGAAATGGGCTATGAATATGTTGAATTTGCCGGTTATTTCGGAAAAACAGCCGATGAAATAAAAGCTTTGCTTGACAAGCATGGGCTTAAGTGTATTTCAGTACATCAAAATATTGAATTGTTTCTTGAAAAAGGACAGGAAGCTGTCGATTATATTAAGACTTTCGGAGTTAAATATCCCACCATACCGCATTACCCAATATCAAAGCTTGCCGGAACTCCGGACTGGGACAAAACGGTTGCTAATTTTGCGGCAATAGGTCAACTTCTGCGTGATAACGGTATGCAGCTTTTATATCATAATCATGATTTCGAGTTTAATACGCACAACGGAAAATATCTTATTGATTACATTTTCGATACTCTTCCGAATGATCTTATCCTTCCTGAATTCGACACTTGCTGGGTAAAATACGGCGGAGCAGATCCTTGTGAGTATGTTGAAAAGTTTGCGGGAAAAATAAAAGTGCTTCATTTGAAGGACTTTACTTGCAACAGCTTGTCTTCAGGTCAGCCCGTGTATGCCCTGATAGATAAAAACGGTAATGTACAAAACAAATCAACAATTGCCGACAACGGCTTCAGATACCGTCCTTGCGGTATGGGTATGCAAGACTTTAATTCGATTTTGACAAGTGCCGAAAAATCCGGTGTTGAGTACCTAATAGTAGAGCAGGATATGTCAGACGATATGCCTCCGCTCGAAGCAGTAAAAATCAGTTGCGATTATTTTAGAAATTTAGGAATTTAATAGATTTTTGTAAACCTCCCACAATTGTGGGAGGTTATTTTTGTTAATTTTGTTGAAATGTAATATTGGATTAAACACCAAAATAGTGTAAAATTTGACATATAGCTTTAAAGGGGACGACATATGAAACATAAGATCAACACATTTAAACCAAAAATTACCGAGACTTTAAAAAATTATACACTTAAAGATTTTTCTTCTGATTTAATCGCAGGTATTATAGTGGCAATCATAGCTTTACCGTTATCAATAGCTTTGGCGATAGCTTCGGGTGTTTCGCCTGAACGCGGTATTTATACGGCAATAATTTCCGGATTCGTTATTTCGGTTTTGGGAGGAAGTAAAGTAAATATTTCCGGTCCTACTGCCGCTTTTGCAACAATTGTTGCCGGAATTGTTGCAAACTTTGGGATTGAAGGATTAATTTTATCTACGATAATTGCCGGCGTTATCTTAATAATATTAGGCTTTTTGAGGCTTGGATCTCTCATACGATTTATTCCGCACACGATAACCGTCGGATTTACATCGGGAATTGCCATGACGATAGTAATCGGACAAATTAAAGATTCGTCCGGGATTATCTTTCCTACAGGAACAAATGCTGTAAATACAATTGAAAAAATAAAAGCAATTGCGGTTTCTTTGAATACAGTTAATGTATCTGCACTTCTCCTTTGCTTAGTGAGTGTTGTTATTTTAGCTGTTTGGCCGAAAATCAGCAAAAAAATTCCCGGATCCCTTATAGCTGTTTTAATCGGAATATTTTTTGTAAAACTTTTTAACCAAAATATCAACACTATCGGAGATTTATATACGATCAAAAGCGGTCTTCCCTCTTTCAATATACCGAAAGTAAATTTGAAAACTGTTTTAAATCTTATTCCAAGTGCTTTCACAATTGCAATTTTGGCTGCGATAGAATCACTTCTGTCTTGCGTTGTTTCGGACAAAATGATATCGGACACTCATAATTCAAACACAGAACTTATAGCACAGGGCACGGGAAATATTGTTTCGGGGCTCTTCGGAGGAATTCCCGCCACCGGTGCCATAGCTCGAACGGCAGCTAATGTCAAAAACGGAGGAAAAACACCTGTTGCCGGATTTATACACGCTGTAGTACTTACACTTGTGCTAATTGTTCTCATGCCTTATGCGGGATTAATACCGATGCCTACAATAGCGGCTGTTTTATTTATTGTTGCTTACAATATGTGTGAATGGCGAGAATTTGTAAAAATTTGCAAACAGAAAAATAAGTATGATATATTCATCTTAATATTGACATTTATTCTTACCGTATTCTTTAATTTAGTTGTTGCAATATCCGTCGGAATGATATTTCATTTATTGAATAAATTTATTTTAAGCAAAAAAACAGCTAATGTTATATAAACTAACATTCCCATTGTTTACAGTTAAACAATGGGAATGTTTTTTGTTATACTAAAGCTTAACCGTCTTACCTTAAAGCACCTTGCGAACTTAAGAAATTACGAGCAGTATCAATATTGGTTTTAACTTCTTTAACCTCTTCGGTAATTTGCATTTTGTATAATTGTTGCAACT
>CAZLEX010000033.1:0-16274 GCA_964558655.1 uncultured Oscillospiraceae bacterium
AAATTGTCCGTGCTTTTGAAAAAGCATAACTTTTCCGTGTGAATACAAAAACGGCTTTGACCTTAAAAGTCAAAGCCGAATTTTTTTAAAACTTGCTTTTATTCGTACAATTTTACAACACGCTTGGAAATGCCCGTATAAAGAGTATAATTTATTGCACCGGCAATTTTTGCGTATTCATCTATTCCGATAGAATCCTGCCCCCAAAACCGTACCTCGTCTCCGACGCTGACCTCATGCACATGGTCCGTTATATCAATCATTACAAGATCCATACAGACATTCCCGACGATTTTATACCTTACGGAATTTATTGTAACCTCCCCCTTATTTGAAAGGCTTCTCGGTATCCCGTCCGCGTATCCCGCCGACACGGTTGCAATGACGGAATCTCTTTCAAAAGTATGTGTACGGTTATATCCGACAGACTCTCCTTTCTTTACCGAATGTATCTGTGCAACCCTTGCACACATCGTCATAACTTCACGAAAAGGCTTGTCCGGATTAAGTGCAAGATATTGATTTTTTACTTCTTCGGACGGATAAGCACCGTAAAGAATCAGTCCCGGCCGTACCATGTCAAGATGACTTTCGGGGAATGTTAAAAGTGCGGCTGAATTTGCCATATGCAAAGTCGGAATACTTACTCCCATTTCATGCAGTTTATCAACCGTGTTATTAAAACGGTCAAGTTGCAGCCGTGTAAATTCGGAATCCAGGTCATCACTTTCGCAAAAATGAGAAAACATTCCCGTTGTTTCGATATTGCCGATTTCCGTAACGGCTTTTATTTCGTTCGGCGTATTCGGATTATCACAGTCAAATCCGAAACGGTGCATACCGGTATCAAGTTTTATATGTGCTTTTATTTTTGCTTCACCGAGTGCTTCGGAAAGTTCACGGGCATACTCAAGATCCATTATATTTTGGGTTAAAGAATATTCGGAAAGTATAAGTGCGATATCGGGATCGGTGTATCCGAGTATCAAAATATCGGCATCAATCCCCGCGTTTCGCATTTGCAAAGCCTCTTCAATTTCGGCAACAGCGAAAATGTCCGTATACGGCGAAAGAGCTTTTGCGATTTCTATCGCCCCGTGAGCATACGCATCTGCTTTTATAACGGGCATAATACGGCAATCGCTCTTGCAAATCGAACGCAGAATTTTAAAATTATGTACCAAATTGTCAATGGAAATTCTGGCAAAGCATCTTTGTGTTTTCATCTAAATCCTCTAAATATGCAACCGCTTGAATGTACGATTTCATTTTCTGTTATTTTTATATCATCACCGCATACCATACTTTTTACGGGATAAAAGCGTGAAACAAAATCTCCCGCAGTGTCAAAAGTGATACCGTCAAGAGAAATTTGAGTACTGTCATCAAAAAAAGTTACGGCATATCCGTTGTAATTTTCCGGTATTACCGTAACGGAAGAATCGGCATTTTTCCTAACGGTTACAAAATATTCATCTCCGTCGCAAACAAAAACGCCTGACAGCACATCAAATTTTTCAAACGGATTTATCGGTTCGCTCTTTTTACACGAAAATAAAAACAAAACAAATGTCAAAATCAAAACGAAACGCTTAATACAAATCCCTCACTCGTTTTTTGTATAAGTTTATTCGGAATATTCCTCTTTTATTCGTTCGTTTGAAACAGCGACTCTGTTGTAGTATGACATTATATCCAAAGCTTTATTGTAAGCAGAAAAAAGAAGTGCGGTCAAATTTCCTTTTTCGTCTCTGTAAACGGCACACCATGTATCTTCGTCATACGGCGAACGCGAAGCATCTATAACCGTAGCACCTTCGGGAAGATTTGTGCTGTTATACGGAGCGACTGTTTCGGCGTCACGAATCAAAAACGATGTCAGATTTTTTCTCTTTCTTTCTCCGACAATCATATCCATTGAAAATTCTCCCTGAACAATCGTATATTCATACTCATACGATGTCATACCCCATACAAGCTTAAAAAAGCAAGCTACAAGTATTATGGTTATGGCTCCGAAGGCCGCAAGTGCCGGAAATTTAAATATTATAATAATTCCGGCAAATGCAAGAATTACAGTTGCCAGAATTATCAGTGCTCTCTTTAAAATCACTCCGGAGTCGCTTTTTTTCTTTACCATATATTCAACGGTATTGAGTGCATAATCATTGGCGGGAGAATGGGCATAAATATTATTCATTAAAGCCTCCATAAATAAAAGACGGTAAAAATTTATTCTTCGTTTTCGCCTTGTTCTTTTTCGTAATCCGTTTCACTGCTTACAGCGGTGGGAACCAAATGTCTCACAACTTTTTTGCCGATCTTTCCGGTTAAAGAGAAAAATCCGATGACACAAAAAACAAGTGCACCTATAAAATTCACGAACAAATCTTTCATTGTGTCGTAAAGGCCTATATCAAGATAACCGTCAAGTCCCAAGTCCTGTCCGTTAACAGCAACCGATGTAATATTTTTAAGCGTTACGGCAGCATTTTTTCCTTCGGCATTAAGTTTAACCGAACTAATCGACGAAATAACGGTATCCTTCTGCATATCAAGTTCAAACAATCTGTCCATGGAAAATTCAAAAAATTCCCACAAAACGCCTATTGTCATGGAAAAACAGAAGGCTACGATACACAAATAAAGAGGCGATAAGGTTATCTTTTGTTTTCCTCGGTTAAGCATATCAACAAGTGCGAAGCCGAACGCCGCACATACAAAACCGTTTATTGTGTGAAGCATAGTATCAAAGTGGGGTACAGTAAGAAAATAAGAGCTGAGCTCTCCGAGTATTTCAGATGCGAAAATGAACAAAAAGATTATGATTTCCAGAGTAGACGGTAAATCTATCTTGAATTTCTTCTGAAAGAACTGTGGCAGGAGGAAAAGCACTAATGTCAAAAGGCTGTAAAAAACGCCTTCGTAATCGGCACGCATCAGAGAGCGGACAAGGATTCCCAAAACTATTATACGAAGCACAAGATATATCGTAAAAGACGCTTTATTTGCTTTAATTTCAGCTTTTATTTCGGAAATATTTTTTTTATTCTTTTTCATATATGACCTCCAATCTTCTCATTATACCGTATACCTATATAATATCACGACATACGGTAAAAAATCAAGATAAAAAACAACAAAAAGGTAAAAAAATAACAAACTCCCTGTAAAAAGGGAGTTTGTCAATTCAAATCATCTCAGCTTCGCTCCGAGATCATGCTCCATGCCTCGAATAATTTTTGCACATATTTTATCCGTTTCTTCAACCGTAAGAGTTTTACTTTCGTTTCTGAGCACAAGGCTGAACGCCAAGCTCTTTTTATCCTCTCCGAGAGAATCGGAGGTATAAATGTCAAAAAGCGTTATTTTTTCAAGTACGGAACCCGCATATTTCGCAATGGTCTTTTCAACTTTTGCGATTTCCAACGATTTATCGCATACGAACGCAAGGTCTCTGGTTGTAGCCGGGAACTTTGAAAGAGCACGGTATTCACATTTCACTTCACGCATTTCAAAAATCAATTCAAGATCCAATTCAGCCGCATATACTTCCGTATCAATACCGAAATTTTTTGCCGTTTCGGGATGTATCTGTCCGAGAGTTCCGATTACCTTTCCGTTCTTAACGATATCGGCACTTCTGCCGGGATGGAACGAGGGATCTGAAGATACAACAAAATCATAATTTTTAACGGGCTTTTTCACTCTTGCTTCATATTCGTCAAGTATAGCTTCAACATATCCTTTAAGAATATAAAAATCTCCTCTTTCATAAAATCCGAGTGTAAGATGTACCCGCTCGTTCGCAAGGTCATTTCCGTCTTCTTTAAAATAACATTTCGCAAGTTCAAAGACTCCGACATCGGAATTTTTAACATTGCGGTTACGGGAAAGAACTGTAAGTAAATTTCCAAGCCCCGTAGTTCTCATTACGCTTGTATCCTCTCCGAGAGGATTGGAAATGGTAATTGCGTCACGGCGTGCATCATCAGCCGAAAATCTGAGAAAATCATATATTTTTGGGCTTATAAAGGAATATGTTTCAATCTGTGTAAGTCCCAGTGAAAAACAACTTCTCTTTATTTCTTCATCAAAGTGCTGTCTTGCGGTATATCTTCCGACTCTCGCACTTACCGAAAACAGATGCGACTTTATATTGTTGTATCCGTAAATACGGGCAACCTCTTCGGCAAGATCTGCAGTTTTTTCAATATCGGGACGCCATGTCGGCGGAATTATATCGCCATTGTCATATTTAAAAGAAAGTTTTGAAAAAATATCAAGCATTATCTTTTCTTCAATATCCGTGCCCAAAAGAGAATTAATTTTTTTCGCCGAAAACGGAATTCTGCGTTCTCCGGCTTTCGTGGAATAAATATCTATTACGCCGTCTACTACCGTACCGCAACCCAGCATTTCGACAAGTTCGCAGGCACGCTCAAGTGCGGGTATTGTATTTTCCGCATCAAGTCCCTTTTCATATCTTCCGGAGCTTTCTGTTCTCATTCCGAGATCGCGTGCGGTCGTCCGCACGGAAGTTCCGAGAAAATTAGCCGACTCAAATACAACCGTTGTTGTATTTTCGTTTATCTCGCTGTTTTCGCCACCCATAACGCCAGCCACCGCAACAGGCTTTTTGCCGTCGCATATTACGAGCATTTTGTCCGACAAAATCCGTTCTGTCGAATCAAGAGTTGTAATTTTTTCGCCTTTTTCGGCACGCCTAACACAAATTTTACCGTCTTCAAGAAAATTCCTGTCAAAAGCGTGCATCGGCTGTCCGTACTCTGCCATAACATAATTGGTAATATCCACTATATTGTTTATCGGACGAATTCCTATCATACGAAGTCTGGAACGAAGCCACTTCGGAGAAGGTCCTATTTTTACATTTTTTATGACACGGGCAGAATATCTCGGACAAAGTTTTCCGTCGAGCACCTCGACCGACAAATAATTCCCGATATTATCCGACTTATCGGGATTTTTTATTTTCGGCTCGGGTATCATCACGGGAAGTTCAAAAGAAACTCCCGTCTCTTTTGCGAGTCCTATCACAGAAAAACAATCGGGACGGTTTGAAGTAATTTCAAATTCCACAACAGTATCCGAAAGCATAAGAACATCATGAATATCGTCGCCGGGTTTACAGTCCTCTTCAAGTATAAGTATTCCGTCTTCAACGGCATAAGGAACATCATGGATATCAAGTCCCAACTCATGTACGGAACACAACATTCCGTTCGACTGCACACCGCGAAGTTTACCGGGTTTTATCACAACATCTCCGGGAAGATGTGCCACAGGATTTGCAACGGGAACAAGAGCACCCTCAAAAACATTTTGTGCACCTGTTACTATCTGAACAGGCTCCCCGCCTTCGCCTATATCTATTTGACAAATAAGCAAATGGTCGGAATCCGGGTGTTTTTCGATTTTCAAAATCTTTCCTACGATAACATTTTTTATATTCTCGCCTGCTATTTCAAAGCCTTCGACTTTAGAACCGGTATCTGTCATTCTGTCGCAGTACTCCTTAGCCGAAGGGAGACGGCTTGTATCAAGATAATCCGAAAGCCAATTAAGAGTAATTTTCATTTGTGTTTACCTCCCTCTCTCAAAATTGCGACAAAAAGCGTACATCGTTTTCGTAAAGATAACGCATATCGTCAATATTGTATTTTGTCATAACAATTCTTTCAATTCCCATTCCGAAAGCAAATCCCGAATAAATCTCAGGATCTATTCCGCACATTGTAAGAACATTCGGGTGTACCATGCCGGCACCGAGTATCTCGATCCACCCCTCGCCCTTGCAAAGCCTGCACCCTTCGCCTCCGCATACAAAGCAGGAAACATCGACCTCGGCACTCGGCTCGGTAAACGGGAAATGATGCGGCCTGAAGCGTATTTTTACATTTTCGCCAAACATATTTTGAACAAAAAGTTCAAGTGTTCCTTTAAGGTCACCCAAAGTAATTCCCTTATCTACCACAAGTCCCTCAACCTGATGAAACATCGGAGAGTGCGTCGCATCAACCGCATCGGAACGATAAACGCGTCCGGGTGAAATAATACGAATCGGAGGCTGAGTTTTTTCCATAATTCTTGCCTGTACGGGAGATGTCTGCGTACGAAGCAACACATTTGGGTTTATATAGAAAGTATCCTGAGTATCACGGGCAGGGTGGTCCTTCGGTGTGTTAAGTGCTTCAAAATTATAATAATCGTATTCTATTTCGGGACCGTCGACAACATCAAATCCCATTCCTATAAAGATTTCTTCCATCTCACGCTGAACCATATCCAACGGATGACGGTGACCTTTTAATACGGAAGCCGCCGGTGCGGTTATATCGATTTTTTCATCGGAAAGTTTTTTTGCGGAAAGTTCCGTGCGTATTTTTTCCCCGACCTGAGCAATCTTTTCTTCAATGCGTGAACGAACCTCATTTGCCGTTTGACCTATAATCGGCCGTTCTTCAGCAGAAACCTGTCCCATAGAGCGAAGTATTTGAGTAAGTTCGCCCTTTTTTCCGAGTATCTTGATTCTGACATCCTCCAAAACATCGAGAGTATCGGCACTCTCGAGCATTGAAAGTGCTTTGTCTTTAATTTTTAAAAGCTGTTCTTTCATTGTATCTCCTTTTTGCGATAACCAAAAAATCCGCCTCTGAAAATACAGAGGCGGAAATCCGCGTTACCACTCAAATTTATAACTTGTCATGCTCTTTAACGGAAGCTACCGTGACGAACTACTCAAAACTTTCACCCGTCCCGCTACAGAGCGAAACGCCGACTGCCGAAAACCGAGTCTTCGCACCGCACGACTCTCTCTTGAGATTTTCAACGACAACGGCAAACTCCGTCACTGCGTTTATTTCACTTATATACGCTTAGTATACTATCATATTTTCAAGTAAAAGTCAAGCATTTTTTACGCTGTGCCGCTTAATTTTGTTGGTTGTCGTCTTTTCGAACTCTTTATCTCTTATGACAACTTTGGATATTTGCTTATAAGTGGGAAGCTGTACGCATTTTTCTTTTATATCTCCCTTAGCTTTTTCCTCAGACAGCTCAATACCGTTTTCCTCAAGATACTTTTTATCCGGGAATATCTCGGCACATAATCCGGTTTCATGACCGTCTTCGTCTTTTATCGAATAAACCACAACTTCTTTTACATAGGGAACCGACGATATATAATTCTCTATTTCTTCCGGATAAACATTTTTTCCGTTTCTCAAAACTATAAGATTTTTCTTGCGTCCGGTAATTACAAGCTGACCGTATTTTGTAATTGTTCCGTAATCTCCCGTTCTGAACCAGCCGTCCGAAGAAAGACATTCTTTTGTTTGTTCGGGATCCTTATAATATCCCATCATAACAATGTCTCCCTTTACCATAATTTCTCCGTTACCCTCATCATCGGGGGTGTCTATTTTAACATCTATACACTTAAGCGGAACTCCTACGGTGGAAGGATCGTTAAACATAATCGGATTTACACTTACCAAAGGAGAACACTCGGTAATACCGTAACCGTTCAGAAGAGTTATCCCGATATCATTGAAAAACTGTCCTATTTCGGAACGGATAGGTGCTCCTCCGCAAACAATTTCCTTAAGATTTCCGCCGAAAGCATCATGAACGGATTTGAAAATTTTGCGGCGTTTGTCAATCCCCAATTTCATTAATATTCTGCTTATTCTGATACCTTTTCGCAATGAATCCGCTTTACCGGTTTTTTCCGCGTTTTCCCAAATCCTTTTGTAGAATATTTCAACAAATGCGGGTACAAGGTAAACATATTCAGGCTTGAAAAGAGCCAGATTTTTCAAAATCGAGCCGAGATTGTCGTTTATGCATATAGTACACCTTTTATGCAATGCAACAAGTATTCCGGGAACCGCCTCATAAGTATGATGATAAGGCAAAACGGACAGTGATACATCGTAAATCGTGGAAATCTGCATCCCATACTTTATGCTCGAAACAAGATTATGTTCAGACAGCATAACGCCTTTGGAATTGCCGGTAGTTCCGGAAGTATAAACCAAAAGTGCCATATCGTATTCATTCTTCTTTTGCGAGGAAAATACGCTGCTTCCGTTTTTGTAAATCTCAAATCCTTCTGTCAAAAGTTTGTTGAAAGAAAGATACTTTCCGTCATCTTCATCTCTGTCAAAACAAATGTAAGTTGTAACCTTTTCGAGTTTGTCTTCCATTGCACGCAGTCTTTCTTCATATTTTCCGGAGCAAAAGACAACGGTTGAATCGGAATTTGTGAGAACATTGTAAATATCTTTGTCGGGAAGTTCTTTGTCAACAGGAACAAAAACGCTGTCAGACTGAAGAACGGTAAGATAACTGCAAAGCCACTTATAACTGTTTTCTCCGATACACGCTATATGAGTTTTTGTGAAGCCTTTTGAAGCAATTGCTGCTCCGAGAGCCTGTGTTGTCTCGTAAAATTCGTTATAAGTAACATCGACAATTTTCGCTCCGTTTTTGTAGCGAAAGGCAATTTTTTCTCCCGCCGCATTTTTTGATTTTTCCATCAATTCGCGTATTGAGTTAAAATCTTCAACTTCATAAAGAGTATATTTTTCTTTAGCCATAACGCAACCTCTTAATTTCAAAAATTATACCATGTAGTATTGATTACTATGTTATCACATATTGTTTTTTATGTCAATAGTTTTTTAAAACAATTTAATAAAAATAAATGTTTCTTGACACAGTTTTAAATGTGTGATATACTGTTATACGATATTATATAACATATAATCGGAGGTTATTTATGCTGACAAGAGAAGACTATATCAATTTTCACTGTCCGCGGTATGACGAATTTCCGACGGTTGAGCTCTATGCCGAACAGGTTCTTTCTCTTATCAAGGAATATCTTTCACCGTTTTATAAAAAGGAACAAATGCTTCTCACCGCAAACATGATAAACAACTATGTAAAACAAAAGATAGTAAAACCGCCTATCAACAAGCGTTATGACAGAGTTCATCTGTCGTATTTTGTTGTTGTGTGCCTTTTTAAAGGCTTTATGAACATTTCCGAATTATGCGAAGGGCTGGAACTGATACTTGCGACACACACCGTAAAAGAGGCTTATAACATGTTCTGCGACGAACTCGAAAATGCGCTTAAAAAAACTTTTTCAAAAAATACACAAACGAGGCAGTTGCCGGTAGAATCGGATGAGCTTCTGATAATGCGATCAATGTGTACTTCATTCGCAAATCTTACGCTGGTACATTTTATGATTGACGAAAAAAGAGGCAAAAATGAATAAAATAAAAGCTTTTCTTGAAAAAAAGGGTGTTAAAATATCTGTAAAAATATATTTCATAGATGCGATGAGTGCAATGGCACTCGGACTTTTTGCGTCTTTATTGATAGGTACGATTTTTTCAACGCTCGCAACTTACACAAAAATTGAACTTTTTTCTACAGTCAATACATATGCCAAACAAACAACCGGTGCGGCAATAGGTGTTGCCATAGCTTATGCGTTGCACGCTCCTCAGCTTGTAATGCTGTCCGCTGCTACAGTGGGAATGATGGCAAATTCGTTAAACGGTGCCGGTCCTGCCGGAGCGTTTTTTGCGGTACTGATTGCAACGGAACTCGGAAAAACGGTTTCAAAAGAAACGCGAATCGACATTTTGGTAACTCCCGCCGTAACGATTCTTTCGGGGACTCTCGCGTCGCTTGCCGTCTGCCCTGTTATAGGCGATGTCATGACATGGCTTCACGATTTTATAAATACGGCAACCGAATTGCGTCCGGTTTTAATGGGTATTGTAATTTCGGTTGTTGTCGGAATTGTACTTACCCTACCGATAAGCTCTGCAGCACTGTGTGCCGCAATTCCGATATCCGGGATTGCGGGAGGGGCGGCTGTTGCAGGGTGCTGTGCACAAATGGTAGGTTTTGCCGTTATAAGTTTTCGCGAAAACAGATGGAACGGACTTCTTGCACAGGGACTTGGAACATCGATGCTCCAAATGGGCAATATTGTAAAAAATCCTGCAATATGGATTCCTCCCACCCTCGCCTCCGCTATAACCGGTCCTCTTTCAACTGCGGTTTTTCGCATCAAATGCGAAGGCGTATCTGCCGGCATGGGTACCTGCGGTCTTGTAGGCCCGATCGGAGTACTTCAGGCTACGGAATTAAAAAATACGGTATTTTGGATTGGTTTTGTGCTGATTTGCTTTTTGCTTCCGGCAATACTCTCTCTTTTATTCAGCGAAATATTACGCAAAATCGGATTGATAAAAAGCGGAGACATGAAACTTGATGTATAACTTTTACATTTCTTCTGTTCGTGAACTTAAAAGCTGAAAAAATAATTTTATAAAATCGCAATATTATTATTGACAAAACAGTTAAAATATGATAAGGTTGTCGTGTTGAGTTTAAAAGGTTGTTTTTCGAAACGGAGAAACGAAATGAATATCCCGACGATAACCCAAAAACGAAATCAAAACGCTTGAAAATTCCGACAAAGCTCGGTCTTTTCTTGCGTTTTTATTTTTATAAAAAATCATTAAAAAAACGGAGGCTTTTATGAGTGTTCAGTTAAAAGAGAATAAAAAATCAATTATTCTCGAAAACAAGTTTGTAAAAATCGAAATTTCAAACAAAGATTCAAAAGTGCTTTCTGCCGTTGATAAAGCAAGCGGTAACAGCATTATGGGCGAAGAAACTTCATTCTTCGCTTTGCTTGACCGAGACGGAAAAACTTTTGAAATCAAATCGCTCTCTCTTGACAAAGATATCATTTCAATCGAATCCGATATTGGAAAAATCAATGTAAAAGTGCAAATATTCGACGAATGGTATTCCCTCGAAGTTATGACCTCTCTTCCCGACAGTGTGCTTGATTTTATTTTCGGCAATATTAAATTTAATTACAGTCTTGACGATAAAACGGCTTTGAGAGCTGCCGAAGTCGCTATGACCATAAACTGCAGACCGTTCTTCTACCCCACCGGAGACGATAAAGAATTAAAGGCCTCCTGCAGAGAGTATTTAGGAGGAGCAAATGGTGCAAAAATCGGTTGTACAATAGTTCCGGAGCCTATTCTGCGTGAAACTTTGAAAACTGTATGTTCTGCGATAGATCCCGACAAAGGAATCATATCTAAAAGTGCGGGACCTTGGGCGAGAGATTCGCGATTGAGTTTCGGTGATTACATGATCGTCGGCAAAAGTGATCCCGCTTATATAGACGAAACAATGGATTTCTTCAAGGAAATAGGCGTTGACCAAATTGACTTTCATCAAGGTGCCGGAACTTTCCGTCAGGGCGATTTCAAATATGCGAATTATGGCGGTCATGACGGTTGGTGTAAAAATGTTTCATCAAAACTCAAAGCGAACGGAATGGAAGCCGGACTTCACACTTACGCCTACTACATCAATCCCATTTGTCACGAAATTCTTTCAAATCCGAAATGGCAACAACAGCTTGATAACGAAGAAGTATTTACGCTCGCCGAAGATATTCCGGCAGATGCCGATTTCGTGCCAACCGTTGAGTCCACTGCTGATCTCTCCGATTATTACGGATTCTTTACACGCAATCTTCCCTATTTCCTTATAGGCGAAGAAATAGTTTTCTATCAAAATCACCCGCAGGGATTTAAAAACTGTGTACGCGGTCATTGCGGCACAAAAGCCGTAGCCCACAAAAAAGGTGAAAAAATTCACCATTTGATAGGCTGTTTCAACTTCTTTGCGCCTAAGCCATACAGCGAATTGTTTAAACTCATTGCCCACAACACCGCAGATACATATAACGGCGGAAATTTCGCAATGATTTATCTTGACGCACTCGACGGTATCGGCAGACACTGTTCAGCGAAAGACGAAGCTTGGTATTATTGTGCACTTTTTGTACATGAAATTGTTAAAAATTGCAAAGTGCCCCCCATCATAGAATACTCTACCATGTATCCGTCAATTTGGGCGGCAAGAGCAAGAATGGGTGCATGGGATACTCCGTTCCGTGCTTACAAAAACTTCAACTTAGCACATCATGAAAATCACAAGATTTCAACACGGCAGCATTACGCTTGCACTATGGGCTGGTACAACTATTATCCGATGACCGATTCCCAACCCGGAAATTATCATACAAAGTATCACCACTGGGATCAAATCGACCACATGGGTGCTCTTGCGGTTGCCTATGATTATTCTACCGTATTCAACGGGCTTTCTCAGGAAGCGTATGATCGTTATGAAGGATACCGCCGCAACATTCTCCGTTACAAAACATACTCGGATTTACGCAAATCATTCTATTTCAGTCCGGACATTCTCGAAAAAGCGAGAAATTCAGAACATGAACTTGCTATCGAGAAAAAGAAAAACGGAAAATATGCATTCTTTGAAAAGAATTATGATGTTAAGAGATTTTACGATATTCAGGGCGAAAAGCGTAATACAAGTGTGTTTGTAAATCCTTTTAAGCGTCAAACACCTTTTATCCGTCTTGAAGCCGATATGTCAACTCTCGGTTACGATCCTATGATTCTTATTCCGCTCAATGAAGACAAACCCGTATCTGAACAGCTGTGCAGTCATGAGTTCGGTGCTGAAATCAACCTTTCAAACAATCTTGCATTTACGGTACGCGTCAAAGGTAACGGCAAGAAAGGTGCTCTCGCAATTAAAACACGCTGTGCATCAAACAGTGAATTCGGTTATGGCCTTTACATTATCGAAACAGACTTTGAAGGCTGGCGTAATTTCGTTCTTTGCGAAGCAGATAACGGAGAGCGTCCCGATCTCGGATTTGATCAGGGAGAACATCTTTACCCGATTTACCGTTCGGGACTGAATGTTGACAGAATGACCAAAATATCGCTTGAAGCAAAAGGCGATATCGACGGCGTATTTATGTCAAGCGTAAAAGCTTGCCGCCAGACTTACAACATTATTAAAAATCCTTCTGTCACAATCGGCAAAGAAACAATAGTATTCGAATGTGAACTCATGTCTACGGATTTTGTGGAATGGAACGGCAAAGAGGCTAAAGTGATTGACCGTTATGCAAACGAAAAAACTATTTGGTTCAACGGAAATATTACGGCACCTCACGGAACATACAAAGCGACTGTCGGAATGTTATCTTCACTCAACAATTGTCCGGTAAATGTTCATTTGACTATTGGCACAACAGGTTCCGAAATAAAATAATTAACAACGGAAAAATATATGCACGCATTTTTCTTTGCGGGCATATATACACTCAAAATCGCTATTCAAGTATTTGAATTTACGGAGGATTTATGGCTGTTAAAGATAATAAAAAATCAATCACTTTGGAAAATCTTTATGTAAAAATCGAAATTTCCAAAAAAGATGCGAGCGTAATATCCATCACGGATAAAAAAACCGGAGAAAGTGTAAAAGGCAGCGACACCTGTTTTTTTGAACTCTACAAATTAAAAAATCCGGAAGAACTTAACCACCGCATCACATATGACGAAATCGGAAAAGATTCAAACGATCCCATAAGCAAATTCTATGATAAAGAACTTATAGCAACTACCGGACTTGAATACGAAAACGGAATCATCGGTGTCAATACCGAACTCGGACGGATAAATGTCAAAGTGGAAACATTTGACGATTTTATGACGCTTGAAGTGCAAAATAAAATCCCCGACGGTTCGCTTTCTTTTGTGTTCGGCAATGCAAAATTTGAATACGATCTTGATAATCCGTCGGCACTTCGTGCAACCGATGTTGCAATGACCGTAAATACAAACCCCTTTTTCTATCCGGACGGATATTCCAAAGAAATTAAAGGCGAAACATTCGAACATTTGGGTGGAACCGAAGGGGCAAAGCTTGGAATTGCAATTGCACCGGAAAATTCTTTGCGTGAAGCACTTAAGTCGCTCTGTTCGGCAATAGATTCAAACAAGGGAATCGTATCGAAAAACGCGGGACCTTGGGCAAGAGAAAATCCGTCAAGTTTCGGAGATTATATTATAGCTTACGAAACCGACAAAAATTATATAGAGAAAAACCTTGATTTTTACAAAACCATCGGCATTGACCAAATTGACTTTCATCAAGGAGCCGGAACTTTCCGTCAGGGTGACTTTAAGTACAGCAGGTATGAAAATCACGACGAATTTAAGAAAAATGTTTCTGATGTGCTTGAAGCAAACGGAATACAAGCGGGACTTCATACCTACGCTTACTATATCAATCCCGCCTGTCACGAAATTCTTTCAAATCCGAAATGGCAGAAGCAACTTGATAACGAAGAAGTGTTTACACTTGCCGAAGATATTCCGGCAAACGCCGATTTTGTACCTACCGAAGAATCTACTTCGGAACTTTTGAATTATTATGGTTTCTTCACACGCAACCTTCCATATTTTCTTATAGGCGAAGAAATAGTTTCTTATCAAAATCACCCGCAAGGTTTTAAAAACTGTGTTCGAGGCTGTTGCGGTACCAAAGCCACCTCTCACAAAAAAGGAGAAAAAATTCACCATTTAATAGGTTGTTTCAACTTGTTTGCTCCCAAACTCGACAGTGAACTGTTTAAACTTATTGCCCACAACACCGCCGAAACATACAATATGGGCGGTTTTAAGATGATTTATATAGATGCAAATGACGGAACAAACAGGCATTGCAAAGAAAAGGAATGTTGGTATTATTATGCACTCTTTATACACGAGATTGTTAAGAATTGCAATACCCCTCCGATTATAGAATATTCGGCAATGCACCCGTCAATTTGGGCAGCAAGGGCAAGAATGGGTGCGTGGGATGCTCCGTACCGTTCTTACAAAGCGTGGAATAATCTTCATCATGAAAGCCACAAAATGTCTACACGCCGTCATTATGCCTGCACTCTCGGCTGGTATGATTATTATCCGTGTACGGACTTTTATCCCGGAAATCAGCATACCAAATATCAGCATTGGGATGCTATCGATCATATGGGAAGCCTTTCTGTAATGTACAACTATTCCACTGTATTCAACGGGCTTACTCCGGAACATCTTCATCGTTTTGCGGGATACCGCCGTAATATCGAACGGTACAAGATGTATTCCGATTTAAGAAAATCAAGATATTTCAGCGAAAAGACGCTCGAAAAAGCGAGAAATTCAAAATATGAACTCGCAATAGAAAAAAGAGACAACGAAAAATATGTATTCGTTGAAAAAGACTATCAAATAAAGCGTTTGTTCGATGCACTTGATCAAAGCAGAGGAACGACTCAGTTTATAAACCCGTTCAAAGCTCAAACTCCTTTTGTCAGAATTGAAGCAGGTTTATCGACTTTAGGAGAAGATCCTATTCTGTTAATGCCGTTGAACGAAAAATACTATGTCAAAGACCAGGTTAAAAAAATTAATTTTGCAGCTCCCCTGAATTTAAAAGAGCATCTTGCGATGAAAGTAAGAGTGTTCGGGAACGGCAAAAACGGTTCTATCGGAATAAAAACACGCTGTGCATCTAACAGCGAATTCGGACACGGACTTTATGTCATTGATACGAATTTTGAGGGGTGGCGTGAGTTCGTCCTTCTTGAAACTGACAACGGTACTCGGCCCGATCTCAAATTTGAAAAAGAACTTCGTTCATATCCTATCTATCGTTCGAGCCTTAACTGTGACAAAATTACCGACATAGAACTGATGACGGACGGAGATGTTGACGGAGTGTTTATGTCAAGTATCACAGCATATCGCCACACCTATGATTCAATAAAAAATCCTACAATATTAATAGATAATCAACTTATTATGTTTGAATGTGAACTGAAAAGCAGTGATTTTATTGAATTTGACGGGACAAAAGCAATTGTTGTTGACAGATATGCAAACGAAAAACCTATTTTCTTTACGGGAACCTGCAATGTTCCTCACGGAAAATTTAACGCTAAATTCACCGCAACATCATCGTTGAACAAATGTCCTGTAAATTTGCACCTAACATTCGGATTCACGGGCAAAGATTACAAAAATCAAAAATAATTTGCAAAAGCATAATAATCAATCCGTTTAACAAAATTTCCATGACAGCGATTCCGATAAATCTTTTCCTTCTCGGATATCTTGTCATGGAAATTTTTTAATATTTATCAAATATTACACAAATCGCAATAAAATTTGTTATAGAAAAAGTGAGTACCGAAAGGTACTCACTTTTTTATGATTTTTGATTATTCGTCAACTTCAGCAACAACGCCGGAACCAACGGTT
>CAZLEX010000034.1:0-16107 GCA_964558655.1 uncultured Oscillospiraceae bacterium
ACGATATGGAACCCACCTGAAAAACCCTTGATTTTCAAGGGTTTTTCGTGGTTTTAGGGCACATTTCAATATTCACACTTCACTACAAACTTTTAACGAATTTTCCGGTCTGCTTGGACTTGAACTCGTGAAGATAGCGTGCAGGGTGGATTTAGGGACAAAAGAACTGCCTTTTCTTACTTTATTAACAAAGATAAGAGAAGGCGTTTTTCTTTTACCTGAAAAAATTGAAAGGTGTTTTAAAATGAGCGAAAAAATTGAAAAAAGACAGACTCTCCCCTTGGTGTCAAAGACAGAAAAAATTTCAATGAAATTAATTGACCCGTTTCCTAATCATCCGTTTTATGTTTTTGATGACAATGAGATGCTGGAGTTAATTGAGAGCATCAGAAGAAACGGTCTTATTACTCCGATTATTGTAAGGCGAAAAGGAGACCGGTATGAATTGATATCCGGGCATAGAAGAAAGCGAGCCTATGAGTATTTAGGGTATGCGGAAATAGCCTGCAGTGTTATCAATGCAAGCGACGATGAAGCTATTATTATGATGGTTGATAGTAACTGTCAACGCACTAAGGTTTTGCCGAGTGAGCGTGCCTTTGCTTACAAGATGAAGCTTGAAGCAATGAAAGCGGCACCGGAAATACGGTTAAGTATGCTAAAAAGAAAAATAAGATAGTACTCTTGGTTAATCCACAGGCATTGGAATTTGAGGGACATTAAGACTTAAATAAATTTAGCCTTTTACAATAGAATTTAATGTGTTTTAAGCAGCGGGTTCAGTGCCTGCTGCTTTTTCGTGCCGATTGGAAACAGAAATATTATCTGTGAATAACAAAATGTTATCTATGGTTAAAAAGCGTAACGATGTTTATTGCGACGAACAACGTCGTGTGATATAATAATTGTACGAGTTAGGTAATTAATAGTAGAAACTTTGAATTTTTGAAATATAAGTTTATTTGCCGAGGTGTAGAAATGAGAAAGAGAATAGATGAAGTTTTGACAGCTGTGAAATATTCTTGGAAGGTTCTAATAAAATACGCTTGTGGTTGGACTTTTTTGATTGTTGCTATTTCCTTAATATCTGCATTCAGTGTGATTTTTCAAACTAGAGCTTTAGAAGGACTTATCAATGCAATAGCAGATGAGAAAACTGGTGGGTCTGTGCTTTTATCTATATTGTTGTGGGGAATCAGCATTATAGCGATGAATATGTTTGGGTTGACAAATAAATATGTTAATATCCACATTACTGAAAAATTGGAAAAAAGATATATCCCAACTATTATAGATAAATATGGTGTACTAGATTATTCTTGTTTTGAAAAGAAAGACACACAAAATTTATTTCAATATGTTACTTCCTCATCTCATGGAGAGGTCCTGTCTTTATTCAACATATCCTTGTCAATAATTTCTTCAATAATAGTTGTAATTGAATATGCAGTTATTTTCTTTTCTGTGTCGTGGATTATAGGAATGGTTTCTTTAATTACTATATTACCGCTATTGGTTTTGAATTTACGAGCTACATATATAGAGATGCGGCAAAGATGGACGATGACGACAGATATAAGGAAAAGGTACTATTTTCAAAGTTTATTTGCTGATAAAAATGCTTTGCAGGAAATTAAAATTTTCAATTCAAAAGATTATTTGATAGATAAAAGTGAAGAACTTACGAAAAAGATTAACAAAGAATTAAAAACGAATTTAGGTCAAGTTGGAAAACTTAATGCCAGTATTTCTTTGATTGTTTCAGTGTTTTCTATTATCGTTATTTTTGTTTCTTCAAGTATGATAGTTAGTGGAAGTATAATGATAGGAACATATGTGGTTTTAATTGAATGTATAGCAGCATTTATTGCATCGGAAAAACGATTAGCATCAAGTGCATCTACGATAGTACGAGTATCCGAAAAAATTCAGTTTATTTTAAACTTTTTTTCCTTGCCAGAAGTGCAGAATATTTCTTCTATGGTTTCTGAAGACTTAAAAATATCATCATCCGAAGAGTATATGGTAGAGTTTTCTAATGTTTCATTTTCATATCCAGATAGTTCGCAAAATGTTCTAAAGAACGTTTCTTTTAAAGTGAAGATGGGGGAAGTTGTTTCTTTTGTTGGAAAAAACGGATGTGGTAAGTCAACAATAGTGAAGTTGATGTGTGGGTTATACAAACCGGATAGTGGAGAAATAAAGCTTTTTGGAAAGCCTATCGAAACTTTAACATATACACAAATAAGAGAATTATTGACCGTCGTATTTCAAGATGCACAACATTATCAGTTGTCCTTACGGGAAAATGTAGGAATTGGTAACATTGACTACATTGCCGATGATGAATTATTAGCAAGAGTTCTTTCAATGGTAGGTGCACAAAGTCTTTTGAATTTGCCTAAAGGTTTGGATCAAAATTTAGGATTGATACAAGATGATGCTATTGATTTGTCTGGTGGTGAATGGCAGAGGGTCGTGATAGCTAGAGCATTATTATCAACATCAAATTTGTTGATTTTTGATGAACCAACTGCTTCATTAGATCCAATTGCTGAGTGTGATATGTATAAAGAGGTTTATGATATTGTCTCACAAAGGAAACAAGCCGCACTTTTGATATCGCATAGATTAGCATCGGGGAAATTTGTAGATCGTATTTTTGTATTGGATGAAGGTTCCGTCGTAGAAGAGGGGAATCATTTGGAATTGATGAAAAAAGGCGGATTGTACTTTGATATGTTCAGCAAACAGCAATCGTGGTATAGGTGAATTTTGTGTATAGGTGGTGTGTGGTATTACAATGAAAAGTAATAATATTGATATAATTAAAAAATCCACAAGAGATTTATTTCAATTAATGCCGACGATAGTTGTTTGCAAGGTCGTTTTAAGTATTGCAACGGCGGTGTTTTCAATATTTACTGTAAAATTCTTAGCAAATGTTATAGAAAGTGCAGGGATGATAATTGGCAACGAACCAGTGAGCGGTGCGTTTGTTAAAAATATAGTTTATTATGTACTGTGTTATATTGGCATACAAATAAGTGATATCGTTCTATATTATATAGATAATATTTGGATAGTACCCAAGATGGAATTTTTTCATCATAAACTTTCTGTACATTTGACAGAGATATCTTTGGAAGCAACAAATTCACCAAATATTCAAGATATGTTTTGGCGAGCTAAGGATGCGGTTTATCAGGATAGAATATTAAGTG
Organism: uncultured Oscillospiraceae bacterium; assembly: GCA_964558655.1. Taxonomy (GTDB): domain Bacteria; phylum Bacillota; class Clostridia; order Oscillospirales; family SIG627; genus RGIG6353. The sequence continues at coordinate 3,225 of CAZLEX010000034.1, forward strand.
TGTTTATGTCGGTATTTAACATTATTCCAGTTTTAGTACAATTGATTGGAACAATGTATGTGTTAGGGAGTTATAATTTTTGGTTAATAATTCTCGCTTTTGTAAGTGTTTTTCCTTCAGCTGCTATTATATATTGGTGTGGAAAAAAAGAGTATACATTTTCTAGAGAGCAGACAAAAAACTTACGAATGAGTGGATATTTGTGGAATGTATTAACAACGAAAGAATCAATCCGGGAAGCAAAGATATATGGGTTTAACGAATATATAAAAGATCGGTTTTATGATGTTCACAAAAAAAATTATATTGCCAGAAAAAAACTATCAATAAAAGAAGATTTTTGGAGAGTTGCGGCCGATTTGTGCAAGAATGCATTATATATTATTGCGATGTTTTTCGCAATTGAACTGGTGTATAGAAACAAAATAGGCATAGGTGCCTTTAGTGCTTGTATAGCGGTGTTTTCTACTATGCAGGGCAGGGCAACTAACTTTTTTTCATATTTTTCGCAGATTAGTAACGCATGTAATTACGCAAGAGATTATTATGAATTTTTTGAAATAGAAAAGGAAAACAGCGGAAAATATAAACCTAATGAAACTATTAATGGAATAAATCTTGAAAATGTGTGTTATCAATACAATAATAGTAACAAAATGGCACTGCAAGATATTAATTTAAATATAAAAAAAGGTGAATTGATAGTTATTGTGGGAGAAAATGGTTCTGGAAAAACCACTTTATCAAAATTGATAATGGGATTATTCAAACCGACTTACGGTAAGGTTTTTGCTGATTCCTTTCAAGTTTCAGAAATGGATACATTAGAATATTATAAGAAATTTTCTATTGCTATTCAAGATTTTGAAAAATATGCAATATCGTTAAAAGATAATGTAATAATTAGTGATTTCTTGAATTCGAAAACTGACATTGAAAACTTGTTTATTAGTAATGATTTAATCTGCGTGAAAGAGCGACTTGGTGGATACGATACAATGCTAGGTATAGAATTTGGTGATAAAGAATTATCTGGTGGAGAATGGCAAAGAGTAGCATTGGCACGTTCTATGTATAAGGACTCGGAAGTGGTTATTCTTGATGAGCCGACTAGTGCTATTGATCCACTACAGGAATATGAACTGCTTAATAAATTTATAGAGATTTCAAAACAAAAAACATGTATAGTTATTTCTCACCGTGTAGGTATTTGCAAAAAAGCGGATAAAATAGTGGTTTTGCATAATGGCAAAATAGTTGAAATAGGTAATCATATGGAACTGTTGAAAAATAAAAGTAAATATTATGAACTTTGGAAATCACAAGCACAATGGTATGAATAGGAGTGTAAATATGTTGCTATGGAGTAAATATTTGATATTTGATTGTATAGACGAAGGTATAATTTTGTGGAGTACTGTTAATTCGCAAGGGGTAGTAGTAAAGAATGAGTGCGAAAAAATACAACGCTCAATATCTGAAGGTAAATGGGATTATGAACTGGGTGATGAATTAAAGAGAAAATTTGTAGAATATGGTTTCTTGCTAAAAAAAGAACAACAGGCTATAGAGAGTAAATTGATTGATAGAATGCGTTCGGAATCTGTGTATGATGATACATTTGTGTCATTAACAATTATTCCGACTGACAGATGCAATTTCCGATGTTTGTATTGTTATCAGTCAGATACATACCATGATATGTCGGAAGATGTAGCAAAATCAATATTGAAGATGATTAAAAATAGTAAGAGTCTAAGAAAATTGCATATTAGTTGGTTTGGCGGAGAACCACTTTGTAACAAAGATTTAGTCATTTCACTTATGAAAGATATAAATACCGTTTGTAAAGAAAAGGGGATTGTTTTAATCAGTGATATGACTACAAATGCTAGTCTTTTGGATATTGATACTTTTTCGCAACTATATTCCTTAAAAGTATTAAATTATCAAATTACGATTGATGGGTGCAAAGAAACACATGATGTTCAAAGACCAATGAACGGAAATCAAAGTTCATTTGACACGATAATGAATAATCTTCGAAATATAAGGGATAAAGTTCCGGGAAAATTCTTTAAAATTGGAATTAGAACAAATTTTACATCTTTTGTCGATTCTCAATTTGAAAAAATGAAGAGTACGTTGATAGAAGAATTTTCAAACGATAGTAGATTTTATTTCTTCTTTCAGTGGGTCAAAGATTGGGGAGGAAATCGAGTTACAGCTATTTCTGACAAATTGTTAAGAGACGATGAAGCAATTCAGCACTATGGTAGATGGATGGATGTAATGTCTAAAACGAGTGTTAGAACTGGTGATGTTGCGATGATCAGGGCATGTAGCGGGTTGTGTATTGGCTGCAGAAAAAATAGCTATTTGATTAATACGGATGGAACATTATGTAAATGTACAACCGGTATATATGATGATAAGTACAAGGATAAAGCAATTATTGGCTATATTGATAATTTTGGGAATCGTATTATAGATAAATGGAAGGAAATTGAATGGCTGTCATGTGATGCAAATATTGATGAGTGTAGGCGTTGTAATTTGTATCCAATTTGTTTAGGAATGCCCTGCCCATATTATAAAATTAAACATAGTAAAGTTATTTGTAATAAAGATGATTCGTATATACGACATATGCTTAGATCAATGGCGAGACAAGGATATATTGAGTCAATGTGAGGGAGAAAAGAAACATGAACGATACGCAAGTAAATGTAACAGAATTTATAAAAATAATGAACGAGTGCGGTTTCGATTTAACCGAGGAAACTATGGATGAAGAATTACAATATGACTCATTACAATTTGTATCTACGATGGTTGCATTAGAGGAACATTTTAATATACAAATACCTGATCAATTTTTGTTGGCTGAGGGATTAGACTCGAGTCGTGACATATATAATATGATTCAGCAGTCAACAAATTTGAAATAAAAAAGAAAGGCGGACATATGTTGTGAAAACTCTAAAGAAACATCGCGAAAATCAAGCAATGGTTCTGTATGTAGAAAATGGATATACTACAGGCTGTTGTCCGGCTAATGGCGGTGTGAAATTGTGCTGTCCAACATAAGAAGGGAGAATGATTATGAAACAGTTAAAGAAAAAACGTAATGAACAGATGATTCTGTTTGCGGAAAATGGTGCTTCGAATAGCTGCTGTCCTGTAAATGGTGGCGCACAGGGTTGTTGTCCTGGTAGCACGAAGTAATTTCGTCGTATGACTGCCTTGGGAAACCAAGACAGTCATATGAGTATTTTTTTAGAAGGATTAAAGCTATGAAAACTATGAAAACAATAACAATAATTGATACAGGTATATCTAAGATATATGCTGATAAATATTTAAAAGATCGATTGAATAACTTGATTACTTACAAAGTTGTAGATGGAGAGTTGTTAAAATATCAAGGTGCTGATGATGTCATTGGACATGGCACCTTAGTTTGTAGTGCAATAAATACTATAAATAAAGATGTTTCTTTTAATATAATAAAAGCTTTTGGTGAGGATTTTTGGGCTGATGAAAAAGCGTTGATTATGATATTGAAAGAGATAGAGTGTTTGGAGTTTAAAACAGATATTCTCCATATTAGTGGTGGGATTCAAGTGTGCGAATATATGGAAGAATTAGAAGAAGTTCTTTGGAAAATAAGAAGAAAAGGGACTATTATTGTATCAGCGTTTTCAAATAATCAAGTTCTATCATACCCTGCCGCATGCGGTGCGGTTATAGGAGTTATGTTCGATACTAACATAGTTTCGACAAAAGAATGGATATATGTTAATAATTCTCCGGTAAATATTTATGCTACTGGTAATCCTAAAAATTTAGTTGATATGAATGGTAGTTTGGTCAAAACTGCAGGGGCCAGTTTTGCGGCAGCATTTATAACAGGACACATTTCAAAAATGTTGCAGACAGTAGATGCAAGTAAAATAGATGAACAATTAAAGGATAATGCAATTAGATGCTATAATGCTCCGGAAATTATAGATGAATTGACCGATTTGGAATTTAAAAAAATTGTCGTTTTCCCCTTCAACAAAGAAAATCATTCATTAGTTAGAAACTATAAAATGCTGTTGCCTCAGATTGTTGATATTTTGGACGTAAAATATTCGCCGTATATAGGATTGGATGCGTTTCAATTGTTGTCAATTTCTGATTATGATTTAGATGACAGAGATGAAGAAGATGAAAATGAAAATAAATTTATTATAAAAGATATCATGAAGTTTGACTGGAATACGGATTTTGATACATTTGTGTTAGGACATGTTGGCCAATTAAACAGTACATTAACATTTTCTATTTATGAATATGTATACAATAATTGTATTAAACATCACAAAAACTTGTATTCCTATGACCCTATTCCAATAGAAGTTAAAAGTGCTTTTTCTGAAAAAGGTTTAAGCGCTTTTTGCCCGAAAGTTACAGACAATAACATTGGTTTAAATCATTGTGGAATGCTGTATGAAATTTCAAAGCCTGTTGTTGGAGTGTTTGGAACTTCGTCAAAGCAAGGAAAATGGTCATTGCAATTAAAAATAAGGGAAATTTTGGAAGAAAGAGGCTATAAAACTGGACATTTGGGAACCGAACCACATAGCCTATTGTTTAATAATACTCAAATGTGTGCGCTTGGATTTAATTCTGAAGTGAAATTAAATCAAATGTCAGCGATTTCGGTATTTAATCATCTAATGCATAGTTTGCAAAAAACAAGCGATATTTTGTTTTTTGGAACACAATCAAATGTTATTCCATATTCATTTGGTGGATTAGCAACAATTCCTATATACACATATGAATTGATTTGTGCTTGTGAGCCTCAAGCTTCCATCCTTTGCGTAAATGAATGGGACGAAATTGATTATATAAAAAGATGCATAAAGTACCTGGAGAGTTTTTGTGGAAACAAAGTGATTGCACTAGCATATTTTTTAAAGGACTATTATGAAAAGTGGGATAATTCAGGTTTGTCTATTAATGAGTTAAAATATGACTATAGCAAGATAGAAAAAATCAAAGAAGAAACGCAACTTTCAATTTATAATATGGGTGATAAAAGCGAAGTTGAAATGTTGTGTGATGACATAATTAATTATTTTTAAAGAGGTGAACTGAGTTGTATGCAATGCTTCCTTTTGCGGATGAACCGTTGTTAACTGCTTATCATAATAAGGCGTTCCCTGTTGGAGTTATACAGGCAAATAGCAATGAGGATATAACATTGTGGTTGGCCTTGAAAACTGTAAATTGTGTATTTAATACACAATCTATTAGTAATAAATTCGATTTGTGCCTTAATGATGCATGGGGAGTGCGAGCAAATATTATTGAGCAACAAGGCATATATTTGAAAAAAAGTATAATTGATAGTTCGAATATGGATATTATCAAATTATTAAAAACATTGCTAATGTCAAATGTTTATATCAATGGTGTGTTTAATGAAAGATTCATATCAAGTAAGGCAGATTATCAAATTGAAGATTTTGATCACGATTATTTGCTTGTTGGATGTGATGATGGCGGATTTTATTCAGTTGGGTATGTTAAAACCGGACGTTTTGAAAATTTTTATATATCTAATGTTGAGATGTTGGAAGGCATTAAGAATACAAAAAATGAAAAAATCTCCTTGAATCTATTTAATTGTTGTAATGATAGCAGAGTGCAAATTGAATATGACCAGTTTACAGGTGATTTGGAACGATATTTATCGGATCCTTTTGTTTCTTTAAATGATGAAGCACATCCACAATATTATGGTATTTCTGCGATTCGTAGATTGAATAAATATTTCCTCGATGAATTAGAAAATGGCTTTGTTTATATGGACAGGAGATACTCTAAATCATTGGAAGAACACAAAAAAATGATGTACACAAGTGTTTGCTATTTTGCCGAGAATTCGCCAAATAAACAGTATTATTTATCGCAGTCATACAAAGTGTATGAACTTGCTAAATTGATTCATCGAATGGGAATAAAAATGACATTTGTAAAAGATGGTACAATTTACGATAAAATTGAACATCATTTGAAAGAGATGGTTCAAATAGAATTAAGGTATTTACCTGAACTAAAAGATGAATTGGAAAAAGTGAATAACGGATTTTGATATTAATAACATAAATTATTAATGTTTTCTTGAAACTACATAAAAACCTCCTGTATATTTCTAATGCCCTTATTAGAAATTATGAAGGAGGTTTTTAATTTGTTAAGAAGCAAAAAGATTACGAGTGAAGTCTTTCCAAAACTTAGGGGACTTCCGCAACCTGTCATAGATCAGATGCTTAAGAAGATATTGACAAATAGTATAAAGTAGTATAAAATACTACTGACAAATGTCGACAAAATTCTATTATGAGGTGATCAAAGTGAAGTTCTGTATAAAATGTGGAGAGATGATTTCCGACGAGACGGAAGTCTGTCCCGCTTGCGGTTGGTTCCAGGAATATGACGATGTGGCAGATGACGATGTGGCAGATGACGATGTGGCAGATGACGATAAGCCATTGAAAAAAGAAAAGGCATCGAAAAAAGAAGAGGACAGGAGCAGTTTCGGTTGGGCTGTGGTAGGTTTTCTCATTCCGATAGCAGGTCTTATTCTTTATTTGGTATGGAAAGACGACACTCCGCTTAAGGCTAAATCCGTCGGTCGCGGTGCACTGACAAAGGTAATCGTGGGTACAATATTCATTATAATTTATGTAGTTCGTGTCGTTTCGCTTGTTAACAGTGTATTTGGTTCATTAAGTGCATTAAGTGCATTTGGCACATTGGCCGCTTTTTGATGAAACTTGAAAAATTTTTCGCCATTGCCTTTATGTGTGTCATTAAAAGCCGGAAAGGTCTTTTCATTTTAAGGGAAAGCAATTTCCTTTATGCGCAAGGTGTACCGGTATATTAATCGGGTATTTTTTCGGAATATCAATAGAATGTATTACGCACTGTAAGAATTATTTACGGTTATCGGTATGTTTAATTCCCATGACAGTTGAGGGAGGAATACAGTTAATCTTTAAAAAAGAAAGCAAAAATTTCAGAAGATTGATAACCGGAATAGTCGGAGGAGTGGAATAATTTATTCGTTTATAAGCATACATATGTTTACGGTATGGTGGGTAACGGTTATTTTACAAAAGTTAAAATTCGGTTAAAGTCAATACGCCCGAAACTTAAAAGTCCTTGAAAAATCAAGGGCTTTTAGTTTTTTTTCATATGTTTCAAACAAGTACTTGAAAAAAAGCGATAAAATGGTATAATTAACTGTAAGTGTGTGAAAAACCGAAATTGCGTTTATTCGCTTAAAGAAAAATAAAGTATTGCAAGAGGGGACTTTTATGAAAGTAACTTTACAGAATTTAACGAAAAAATTTTCCGGAAGAGGAAAAAAATTGCCGGGAGTTACCGCCGTAAACGATGTCACTCTCGAAATAGAGGACGGTACGCTCGTGGCACTGCTCGGCCCTTCCGGGTGCGGAAAATCCACGACTCTCAATCTTCTCTCCGGCCTCATAAAGCCCGATTGCGGAAAGATTTATTTCGGTGAGGAAGATGTCACCGACCTTCCCGCCGAAAAAAGAGGAGTGGGGTTGGTTTTTCAGAATTACGCACTTTATCCCCACCTTACAGTAAAACAGAATATAACTTTTCCGCTTGAAAACAGAAAGGGAAAAGATAAACTTTCCAAAGAAGAAATGTCACGCATGGCGCTTGACGCTGCCCGCCTCGTGCAGATAGAAACCCTTATGGACAGAAAACCGTCACAGCTTTCGGGCGGACAGATGCAGAGGGTTGCCATAGCCCGTGCCATTGTGAAAAATCCGAAAATCCTTTTGCTTGACGAGCCTCTCTCCAACCTCGACGCACGCCTGAGACTTCAGACGAGAGAGGAACTGAGACGGATACAGCGTTCGGTCGGAATCACTACGGTTTTCGTCACTCACGATCAGGAAGAGGCAATGTCAATTTCGGACAAAATCGTCGTGATGAAAGACGGAGTTATACAGCAGATAGGCGTACCTCAAAAAGTTTACGACGATCCGGAAAATCTTTTTGTGGCGAAATTTTTGGGAACCCCTCCCATTAGTGTCTTTCGTGCCTCCGTGCGAAGCGGTAAACTTTTTATAGGTGAGAGTGCCCTGTCCGACATAAATCTGCCCGACGGGGAAGTGACTGTCGCCGTTCGTCCCGAAGGGTTTGCGATAAATCCTTCCGGAGCGTTTGAGTGCGGTGTGTCGGGAGTTGAGGTTATGGGACGGGACACAAGCATTGTCGCAACTCACCCTTGCTGTCACGACGCAAGTTTTCGCATAATCGTCAATTCGGAAAGCGTGACGGAAATTCAGGACACCGTGCACTTTGATCTGAAAAAGAACAAGATGTTCCTTTTTGACGCTCAGAGCGGTGAAAGAATTCGCATTTGACGGGGGAGAGAACATGAAAAAAAACAATTTCAAGGCTTTTTTGTATCTTTTGCCGTCTTTTGTCTTTCTTGCGGTATTTATGATATATCCGCTTGTCGATGTGTTTATATATTCGCTTGAAGAAAACTTCAATTTCGTGTCTCAAACTTACACCGGCGTCGGTGTGGGAAATTACAAATATGTTTTGCGTGACCCCTATTTTTTGCAGGCACTGAAAAACACTTTTATTTTGGTTTTTGTGACGGTTCCGATATCCACCGCTCTGGCACTTCTGATTTCGGTGGCTTTGTCGAGCGTGAAAAAACTGCGTAAACTTTTTCAAACGGTCTATTTTCTTCCCTATGTTACCAACACTCTCGCCGTAGGTCTTGTATTTATGATACTTTTTAAGCAAACGCCTCTTACGCCGGGATTTATAAATACACTGCTCGGATTTTTCAAAATCGAAGAAATAGATTTTGTTACGGGGCCGTATTGGGCGAAAATGCTTATGCTGTGTACTTATACCGTCTGGGTGGTAATGCCCTTTAAAGTACTCATTCTCACGAGTGCTCTCGCGTCGGTCAACGAAAGTTACTACAATGCGGCAAAAATCGATTCAACGCCACCCGTGCGTGTGTTTTTCAAAATTACTTTGCCGATGATATCTCCGTCGCTTTTCTATCTGATAATAACCGGATTTATCGGTGCGTTTAAGGCTTATTCCGATGTGGTAGCCCTTTTCGGCACGGAGCTTAATGCCGCCGGAATGAATACCATTGTGGGATATGTTTACGACACTCTTTACCGAATGGGAGGGTATCCCTCCTATGCCTCTGCGGCGGCGATTATTCTGTTTGTAATCGTACTCACGATTACTTGCGTTAATTTAATCGTTTCAAAGAAAAATGTTCATTACAATTGACGAGGTGCAGTTATGAACTCTGAAAAAACAAAAAAGACGGTAAAAAAAGCCGTAGTGTATGCTTTATTAACCGTATGGGGAGTTATAGTGCTTTTTCCGTTTTACTATATGGTGCTCACATCGTTAAAGACGAGCGGGGTATACAATGCCGAATTTGTCCCGAAACTCTATGTCGCGTCTCCTACTTTTGAAAACTATATAAACGCTTTCACTGCCGAACCGCTTGTCGATTACTTTGTCAACACGATTATTTTCACGGTTGTGACAACCTCTCTCATGATATTTGTAACCGTACTCGCCGCTTTCGCGTTTTCCCGCCTTGATTTTCACGGAAAGAATTTAATTTTCACCCTTTACCTGTCGCTTATGATGATACCGTCGGAGCTGGTTATAATAACGAACTTTTGCACAATATCGGCTCTCGACCTCAAAAATACATTTACCGGGCTTATACTTCCGAGCGTGACATCGGTCTTTTACATATATCTTCTGAAAGAAAACTTTTCTCAGATACCGGACGAGCTTTATTACGCCGCAAAGGTTGACGGAACATCGGACTTTCGCTATCTTGTAAAAGTGATGGTGCCCGTATGCCGTCCGACAATTGTCACGGTTACGATATTAAAGGTGATTGAGTGCTGGAATTCTTACATCTGGCCCAATCTTATCACGGACGACGAAAACTATTATCTTGTTTCAAACGGAATACAGAGTATTCGCGAGTCGGGAGTGGGACGGGAAAATATTCCCGCCATGATGGCGGCGGTGGTTGCCGTTTCGCTGCCTCTCATAGTGCTTTTCCTGATTTTCAGGAACAGAATAATGGAGGGAATATCCAGAGGAGGTAGTAAAGGTTGAAAAAAATACTGTGTTTTTGCACGCTTGCCGTATGTCTTTTTGCTTTCTGTTCCTGTCACGGAACTCTCGCGTCTGTGGGCGGTGAGGAAAAAGCCGTTGAGGTTTGGCAGGTGCCCGATACATTTGACACCTCCCGCGATTACGAAATTACTTTTTGGGCGAAGAACGACACGAATTTAAATCAGGTTGCCATATACAAGAGCGCGATTGAAGATTTTGAAAAAATTTACCCCAACATTAAGGTGAAGCTTAAGCTTTACACCGATTACGGACGCATTTACGAAGATGTTATAACAAACATCGCAACATCGTCGACGCCGAATGTCTGCATTACCTATCCCGACCATATAGCGACTTATCTCGAAGGGGAGGATATAGTGGTGTCTCTCGACGCTTTGATGACGGACGAAAAGTACGGTCTGGGAGGCGATGAAATCAAGTTCTCCTCCCCCTCATATGACATGATAGTGCCGAAATTCCTGTCCGAATGTTCCATAGACGGTCATTATTGGGCACTGCCTTTTATGCGTTCGACGGAAGCCTGCTATGTCAATAAAACTTATGTCGAAAAATTGGGATACACTCTGCCCGATGTACTGACATGGGACTTTGTATGGGAAGTCTGCGAAAAAGCCATGCAAAAAGACAGCGAGGGCAATTATGTCCTGAACGGGCAGAAAACTCTCATTCCGTTTATTTACAAGTCGACGGATAACATGATGATACAAATGCTTGAGCAAAAAGGGGCACCTTATTCCACCGATGACGGAGAAATTTTGCTGTTCAACGATACTGCCGAAGAATTGCTTATCGACCTTTCGACTCACAGTGCCGCAGGCGAATTCGACACTTTCAAACGCATAAGTTATCCGGCTAATTATTTAAATGCGGGGCAGTGCATTTTTGCGGTAGATTCTACCGCCGGAGCGACATGGATGGGGGCTGACGCACCTCTCATGGATATACCCGAAGAGAGCGTTGTCGATTTTGAAACGCAGGTCATGACCGTGCCCCAGTTCAGCACCGACAACCCCGTAATGATATCTCAGGGACCGTCCGTCTGTATCTTCAATAAAGAAGATTCTCAGGAGGTGCTGGCTTCCTGGATATTCTGTCAATACCTGCTCACAAACGATGTTCAGATTGCCTATTCGCAGACCGAAGGGTATGTTCCGGTGACGCTCTCGGCTCAGAACAGCGAAGAGTATCTCGAATACCTTGCTCAAGGCGGCAGCGACAATTCCGTCCATTACAGCATAAAAATCGACGCGGTAAAGCTTTTGCTCGCAAACACCGAAAACACATTTACAACTCCCGTATTTAACGGCTCGGCGTCTTTGAGAGATGCCGCAGGGGAGCTTATCGAAAATGTTAACAAGGCGGTCCGCCGTAAAAAAAGCGTTGACAGCGAGTATGTGCAAAGTCTTTTTACCGAAGTGTCGGCACTCTACCGATTGAGTGATATAGGCAATAATTAGGAGTTTGGAGTTTGGAGTTTGGAGTTTGGAGTTTGGAGTTAACGAAAGTTTTCAGTCAAGTTTTTTCAAAAAACTTGAAATAAACCAAAAATAATTAGACTGTTTAAACAAAAAGAAAATAACTTTTTGTGAAAATTGTGTTAAAATAATTATTGATTTATTTTTTTAACGGTGTATAATTAACAAGGAAGGGTGTTATCCCGAAAACTTATTTATTTAAGGAGAAAAAAATGAAAAAGATTCTTTCTGTTCTTTTGATTCTTGTGTGCGTGTTCGCACTTGTTTCCTGTACCGATAAGGATACGGACGAAAACAAGGATACCGATGTTGCCGCCGATAACAATAATGACAAACAGGATGACGCTGTTGCAGACGGCGATGACGAGAAAAAAGACGATGTTAAAGTAATGACTTTCGAAGAGTATTCCAAGCTCCCCGCAAACGAAGAGGCTGAGGTAACGGTCGAAACATATGTTCAGGCACATCAGTCATGGTGGGACAACAAGATTACCGTTTACGCACAGAGCCGTGACGGTGCTTACCTGCTTTACGAGCTTGCCTGCTCCGAAGAAGATGCGCAGAAACTTGTTCCCGGCACAAAAATCCGCGTTAGCGGTTACAAAGCCGAGTGGGGCGGAGAAGTGGAAATAAGCGACGGAACTTTTGAATTCGTAGATGACGGCGATACATATATCGCAGAGGCGTTTGACGCCACCTCTTTACTCGGCACGACCGACCTTGAGGCACACATGAACGAGTTCGTCTCTTTCAACGGCATGACATTTAAGTCGCTTGAATACAAGAACGGCGAACCCGGTGACGACATATATGTTACCCTTACAAAAGACGGTGCCGATTACAGTTTTTGCGTTGAATTTTATCTCACCGGTACCGACAGCGATGTTTACAAAACGGTAGGTTCTCTTAAGGAAGGGGACATTGTCAATATCGAAGCGTTCCTTTACTGGTATAACGGTGCAAATCCCCATATAACATCGGTTACGGTTGCCGAATAAGCACTTTTTAAATCGGGAGACTTTTTCAAGTCTCCCTTTTTTTGTTATTGCCTCACGGCATAATGACGACTTTGTGACAGGCTTGTGACGGATTTTCAAAAACTTGTCATAAAGTTGTCATTGTATGTCAGAGAAAGGCGGGGGTATAATGGCGGTACGGAG
>CAZLEX010000035.1:0-14757 GCA_964558655.1 uncultured Oscillospiraceae bacterium
ACACCCGACCTACCGCTTAGGAGGCGGTCGCTCTATCCTGCTGAGCTACGGAAACATTTGTCGAAAATTATTAAAAAAATCAAAGCCGTTAACGGTTTTACCGGCATTTATCAATTGTGCATCACCGCCTACTTATTTTATATGTTTTTTTATATTTTGTCAAGTATTTTTAAGCTAAAGTGATTGACAAAAAATAATCGATATAATAAAATATAGTTTGATCGGAGGGCATTACATGAATTTTTTTCTCACACTCGCATTTTTGTTTTTTATAGGTTCCGTATCCGGCTGGATAATGGAATTATTCTTCCGCAGATTTGTATCATCGGTTAACACCGAAAAAAAATGGATAAATCCCGGTTTTTGTACCGGACCGTATTTACCGCTTTACGGTTGCGGTTTATGTATACTTTATTTGATAGCACAACTCGAAAAATTTCATTTAACCTCAAGTCAGAATGCAGACAGAATCATTTGTTTTGCAATGATGGCTATTTGCATGACGCTCATTGAATACATCACCGGAATGATGAGTTTAAAACTTGCAAATGTGCGTTTGTGGGATTATACAAAAGAGTGGGGAAACATTCATGGTGTAATTTGTCCGAAATTTTCGCTTATTTGGACAATTTTGGGTGCAATTTATTATTTTTTTATTCACCCGCAAATTTTAGATGCTTTAAATTGGCTTTCGAATAATTTGGCATTTTCTTTTTTTGTAGGCTTTTTTTACGGCGTTTTCGCAATCGATGTATGTATGTCGGCACAAATTGTTGCAAAACTCAAACATTATGCCGAAGAAAACGATGTCATAGTACGCTATGAAGCAATTAAGGCAAACATCAGAAAGAAACACGAGCGTGCGAAAAAGCATTACCGTTTCTTCCGCCCTTTCAAATCGGATATTCCGTTATCGGAACATATAAAAGATTTAAAAGAAACTTTTGAAAAAATAAAGAAAAAGAAAAATTGATATAACTGTCATATTTTATTGAAAATTTCAAGTGTAGTTTCATAAGGAGATTTTTTGAAGTCTTTAAATTTATAAGAAAATTTGGATTTGCCGTTATTTACGACAATTTTGTTGCCGTGCCTTAAAACTTTCAATTTAAGAAAATTAAATCCGTCGTATGTACCGTCGGCTATATCACAAATACCCAAATAGAGTATCAAAGTTTCGGCTCTGTCAAAAAACATCTCGCAAGTATTGCCGAAATTCAGGAGCTGGAACAAACTTGTTCTGAAAAACACTTTGGGAGATTTGCCCTTTATCTCAATGGGCAGAGCAAAATGTTTCCATTCGTCAATAATAAATTTCGAATAAATTTCATTTGATGAAGAATAAATTTCTTTAATTTCGCTTCTTTTAATCTGCGTTGCCTCTATTATTTTTCCATACCATGTAATACCGTTTTCGTCGGTTTCCAAAGAAAATAAATGTTTAGACTGATAAAGTGCCACATATTCAATATCCTGTACGGAAATTATTTGTGATAATGGAATATGATAAAAATTGTTCGACAGATTTACGGGAAGCTGTTCACGGCACCGCACAGTACCTACCAACACATTCCGTTTCAAAAACTTTTCTTTATTGCTCAATATATCGGCATAGTTTTCTTCCAAATCGAAAACGATTGGATTTCGGAGATTATAAATATACTGTTTAATTTTCGATAATAAATTCAAAAGAATCATTTTATACTTCCTCAATCATTAGATGTCACTGTCAAAATAATAACATATTAGGGATTTTTTGTAAAGTAAAAACGGATTAAAATTTTAATTTACACATATTTGGAAAGGAAAAGTATCATGAAAGCTTGTATTATTCAACCTCCCTACTCTACCGACACCTCGTATTCCGACGAATTTTTCGATTTTAAAATCAAAAAGCTTGACGAATGTGATGCTACGGTTGACATTATTGTGTTACCAGAATACAGCGATGTTCCCTGTGCCACATCCACAAGAGAAGAAACTCTTTATTACCACAAAAAATACATTGATACGCTTTTAAACAAATGTATAGAAACTGCAAAAAGGTGTAACTGTATAGTTTTTGTTAACGCACTGTATGAAATTAACGGTAATTACAGAAATACAACTTATGCATTTAACAGAAACGGCGAGCTCGTGGGCAAATATTTTAAAAGGCATTTGCCGCCTCTTGAGCAGGAAGTTTTACAACTTGATTCCGATTATACTTTCGAATCCGATGAGCCATACACAATTGAGATTGACGGATTGCGATACGGCTTTTTAACTTGTTACGATTTTTATTTTTACGAAGCCTTCTCAAACATCGCAAAACAAGACTGCGATGTAATAATAGGCTGTTCTCTGCAAAGAAGCGATACACATGACGCAATTGAAATTATGTGCAAATTTCTCGCATATAACACAAATGCTTATGTATTGCGTTCATCGGTAAGCTTTGACGAAAAATCCGATATTTGCGGTGCAAGTATGGCTGTCTCCCCGTTCGGAAAGGTGCTTGGCAACATGGAAGGAAAATTCGGAGCATTGACGGTTGAGTTTGATCCGAACGAAAAATATTTTAAACCGGCAGGATACGGCAATCCCACTTCCGCACATTACAAATACATTGAATACGGCAGGAGGCCGTCTCAATACAGACCGGCGGGAAGTGCAATTTCAAAAAGTGAAAAACACCTTAAATATCCCAGAATTTGTGCACATAGAGGCTTCAATTCGGTTGCACCGGAAAACAGCATGCCGGCTTTCGGTGCAGCCGTTGCATTGGGAGCAGATGAGATAGAACTTGATATATGGCCTACTGCGGACGGTGAAATTGTATCATGTCATGACAGAAATCTTGAGAGAGTCAGTGACGGATGCGGACTTGTTACAGATAAAACCTTAGAAGAATTGAAGCAATACGATTTCGGCGTAAAATTCGGAGAAAAATTTAAAGGACTAAGAATTTTGACATTTGAAGATGTATTGAAAAAATTTTCATCTCATGTCATAATGAATATTCATGTAAAACCACTTTCGTACGATGGTATTCCTTATCCCGAAAATATTATTAAAAAGATTTTGTATTTATTGGACAAATATGACGCAAGACAGCATGTCTATTTTATGCTGGAGACAGATATGCAAATAAAACAATTTAAAAATGCCGCACCTGAAATTCCGATATGTGTCGGGCATTTATTCGGCAGAGATTGGGAGATAGTTGATCGTGCCATTAAATACGGCTGTGAAAAAGTTCAATTTTTTAAACCTTATTACAATAAAGAAATGATTGACAAAGCTCACGCTCACGGAATAAAATGCAATATCTTTTACTCCGATGAAACAAGTGAAGCGGAAAATTTCCTAAAATTAGGCATTGATACAATTCTCACAAACGACTATAACTTAATTTCACAAATTCTAAAAAAATAAAAATCATTCTCTGCAATTGGTAAAGCAAAAACTATAAAGAACGGTATCGTTAAAAACGATACCGTTCTTTATAGTTTTAAATGATAGTTTTAAATGGTGCAAATCAATTCTCGGAATTGTTTGTATCCGCGTCATCCGACTGTTCCGAATCGTTATCGAGAGTATCATCGGTTCCGGTGTTTTCATCGTTTGAAACAACCTGTCCGTTTTCCAGAACAAAATCCATAACTTTATCCCACACTAAACTCTTCCAAACAGCCTCTTCACCATACATTTCTTCAAATTTCTCGGGTGTGGACAAATATTCGGTTGCAACATCTTTTAAATATGCATCATAATCACTCTGCGTCAATGCCGAAAGAATATTTTCATTTTTTGCTATGGCAAAGTAAACAAGCTCCGTAGCTATGGAGGATTTTACATATTCCTCAATATATGCGTAAAAATCATCCATAGACGCACCTTGTTCGGTGACATACTGTTCAAGCGTTTGATTATTTTGTGTAGCTAAAGTGGCATATTGCATAAGCACACTGTTATAATAAGACTGATATTCATCATTGGGATAATCAATGATACTGACATTTGAGCAAATCTTTTCAAACGCCTCGTTCTTTTGCTGAACTACGGCTGAAGATGCCGCCTTTTCTTCAAGCTCTTGTTTTACATTCTGATAATATTCATTAAAAGTATTAAACTCTGTATTTTCGGATATAAACGAATCCGTAAGAGACGGGTAAGAAATACTTTGTACTTTATTCAAAGTAACTTCAAACTGTGCTGTTTTTCCGTTAAGCGTATCAACACCGAAATCCTCCGGAAATGTAGCCTCTACCGTAAAAGTTTCCCCTACATTATGGCCGGCAATTCCCTCTTCGAAACCGGTTATATAACCGGAGCTTCCGAGAATTAGCTCATCACCTTCTGCGGAACCGTTATCAAATTCCACTCCGTCAATATATCCTTTATAATCAACATTAACAAAATCTCCGGTCTGTGCCGCTCTGTCCGTGATATCTGTGTAAATTGCGTGTTCTTCCAAAAGCTTTTGTATTTCACTGTAAATATCTTCATCACCGACAGAATAATCGGAATAGTCTATACCGATATAATCTTCTTTTGATATATCAATATACTTTGTCAAATCGTATTGATAAGGAAAATCGTAAGCAAGGTCATTTTTTTCGCAGGAAGTAAATGCAAGCAGCGTTACAACCGAAAGCAAAAAAATTGAAATAACTTTTTTCATAAAATATACCTCTTTATTTTTTATTTCTGTTCATTTTAACACAAAAAAGTCAAAAAAGGAACATAAATTGCGAATATTATCAAAATATCAACGACAGCTTAACATTTTATTTAAATACGCTGTGACAAACGGCTTGAATACTCTTTTCTGAATGTTTCAAAGGTTCCTTCGTCAAGATGCATTCGAATGACTTCCATCAAGTTATTGTAAAAATAAAGATTATGTGTAACGGCAAGTCTGTATCCGAGCATTTCCCCTGCTTTAAGGAGATGCCTTATATATCCCCGTGAATATTTTCGGCATACGGGACAGTCGCATTTTGAATCAATCGGAGATTCATCTGTCATATATTTTTGATTATTAAGATTTATTACTCCGTCCCATGTACATAAATGGCCATGCCTTGCATTACGACTCGGCATAACACAGTCAAAAAAGTCAATTCCTCTCGCAACACCTTCGATTATGTTGGACAAAGTACCGACACCCATAAGATAACGAGGTTTATCTTCGGGCATAAACGGTTCGACCGCCTCGATTATTCTGTACATTTCTTCGGTAGATTCTCCAACCGCAAGACCGCCTATGGCATAACCGTCAAGGTCAAGTTCCCGTATGCTTTTCATATGTTCAATGCGAATATCTTCAAAAGTACTTCCCTGATTAATTCCGAAAAGCATCTGTTTTTTATTGATAGTGCTTTCAAGCGAATTAAGACGGTCCATTTCTTTTTTGCATCGCACAAGCCACCGCTTTGTACGGTCGCAAGATTTTTTTACATATTCATACGGCGAAGGATTCGGTATACATTCGTCAAACGCCATTGCAATTGTAGAAGCAAGATTAGATTGGATTTGCATACTTTCTTCGGGCCCCATAAAAATCCTCTTGCCGTCAATGTGACTCGAAAAATTAACACCTTCTTCGGTAATCTTTCTTAATTGTGCGAGCGAAAACACTTGAAATCCGCCGCTGTCCGTTAAAACGGGCTTATCCCAGTTAAAAAATTTGTGTATACCACCCATTTTATATATAACATCATCGCCCGGACGTATATGCAAATGATATGTGTTAGACAGTTCGACCTGACACTTAATCTGCTTTAAGTCATCTGTGGATACTCCGCCTTTAATTGCCGCACTTGTGCCGACATTCATAAATACGGGAGTTTGAATTATTCCGTGAGGCGTTGTAAAAGTGCCTCTTCTTGCTTTGTTTTCTTTTTTTATCAATTTATACATAATTTAAGCCTATGTTCTGAAAAACATTTTTTCTATTTGAGATTTAGTGTATTTTACAATAATCGGTCTTCCGTGCGGACAGCAAAATACATTGTCAAGTTCGGAAATTTTTTTGAGAAGATATTTATATGACTCCTCGCTGTCAGGTATTCCGCCTTTAAGTGCGGCACGGCAGGCAGCGGTAAAAAGTGCTTTGTCAAAAATATCTTCCTTTTTGTTTTTTGCGTGTCTTCCGATAATGATATCAGACAACATTCCGACAAAAATATCTTCTATCGCAGATGTATCAAAGCCCGAAAATTCCGTAGGGACACCCTTGATTGCTACCGTATTCGGTCCAAATTCCGTAAAATCAAAACCTGTATCGGAAATTTCGGCACTGTTTGAAAGAGCAACATCAAATTCTTCGGAAGAAAGTTTTAAAACAAGCGATTCAAGAAGCATTTGTGTGCCACCGCCTATTTTCTTGCTTTTTAAAGCCTCATACAATATTCTTTCATGTGCGGCGTGTTTATCTATAATATACATATTAGAATCGTACTCGGCAATGATATAAGTGTTAAAAACATTTCCGCAATAAAAGAGTTCATGTTTTCTTTCCGAAGCAACCTCCAAAAGACCCGTTTCACCGGAATTGCCTTTTGGAATATCGGAAAAAAAAACCGTATTTTCTTTCAAGGGTAATTTTTCTTCAATAATCGCGGAAGAATTTTTCACTCCGTTATCTGTCGAAACATCGGAAAAGCGAAAGACAGATGGCAAAGCAGGTTCACTTATGGGCCGTGCCTGTGCAAAAGCATCCATGAATGAAAAATCTTTTTGAGATTTACCGTAGCCCAAATCCGAAGTAACGGAAGATGAAAACATTACTTGCTCTTTTTTTATATCCGTAGTATTTTGAGGTGTAAAGTATAACAGTTCTTTTTCTTTTTCTTCGTATTTAACATCTTTTATATCGGCACTGATCGGATTAACAATATTTTGAATGGTATTCCTTACCGCAAAATAAACACTTTGCCTCACTGCAAGCTCATCTACAAATCTGACTTCCAATTTTGACGGATGAACATTGACATCGACAAGGTAAGGATCGATTTCGATAAACAACACACATGCAGGATATTTATCGTTAAAAATATAAGTTTTATATGCATCTTCAAGAGCAAATATCAAGCTTCTCGTTTTAACATATCTGCCGTTGACATAAAAAATCTGAAAATTTCTGTTTACGCGGGATTTATCGGGAAGAGAAACAAAACCGCTGACTTTAACTTTTTCATATTCATTTTCATTTTTTACTTCAATTAAGGAAGAAGAAAATTCTTTTCCGAAAACCGAATATACGGCTGACATTAAATCACCGTTTCCCGATGTTGAAAATCTTATTTTAGAATCGACTATAAATTTAATGGAAATATTGGGGTTTGAAAGTGCAATACGCTCCATATACTGCGTTATATAAGCTGTTTCGGTCTGGTCCTTTTTCAAAAATTTTCTTCTTGCGGGCACATTGAAAAAAATATCTCGCACAGTCACGGTAGTGCCGTTCGGGCAACCGACTTGCTCAAACGATGTTTCGTTCTCCCCCTCCATCTGCATACATATACCAAAGGAGGAATCGGCTGTTTTTGATATTATCTGAAATCGTGATACGGAAGAAATAGCCGCGAGAGCTTCTCCTCTAAAACCCAATGTTCTTATCCCGTCAAGATCTTTTGAGGTTGAAATTTTACTTGTCGCATGCCTTAATACGCAAAGGCGAACATCATCGGGAACCATGCCTTTTCCGTTATCGGTTACGCGTATAAGAGTAGAGCCGCCGTTTTTAATTTCCACCGTAATTGCATCTGCACCTGCATCTATGGCGTTTTCGAGCAATTCTTTTGCGGCAGAAGCCGGGCGGTCAACAACTTCACCTGCAGCTATTAAATTGGCTGTTTGTTTGTCGAGCACATTAATTACGGACATTTTTACCTCTTATTTGTTATTCGCAATCTTTACAAGTTCATACAGTTCCGACATACATTCATACGGAGTTAGCGAATTTACATCGATTTTCTTTAATCGTTCAACAAGAATATTCTCGGCAATATCGTCAAAGGATATATTATCCATTTCTTTATTTTCCAAAGTTACATTGCTTTTTCCGTTATCAAAATTTATATGAGTTTTTTCCAAAAAAGCTAAATTGGCTTTTGCCAAATGTATTACTTCACGGTTTACACCGGCGAGATTTGCCACTTCAATACCGTAACTGTCATCTGCCGATCCGGGAAGAATTTTCCGCAAAAAAACAACTTTATCGTTCTTTTTCTTTGCCGCAATATTGTAATTTTTTACACCTTCGATAATACCTTCCATCGAGGAAAGCTCATGATAATGAGTTGCGAAAAGCGTTTTTGCACCTATCTTTTTACTTGCGGTATACTCAAGGACCGCCTTGGCAATACTCATACCGTCAAATGTACTCGTACCTCTTCCTATCTCGTCATACAGTATTAGACTCTTAGGAGTAGCATTATCGAGTATGTATGCGACTTCCGTCATTTCAAGCATAAAAGTTGATTGTCCGGAAGCTAAATCGTCACTCGCTCCCACCCGTGTAAACACTTTATCGACGATTCCGATTCTCGCACTTTTCGCAGGCACAAAACTTCCTGCCTGTGCCATTATCACAATCAATGCAAGCTGTCTCATATATGTCGACTTACCCGCCATATTCGGACCAGTAATAAGCATCACACGGTTATCTCTGTTATCCATATGTACATCATTCGGAACGAAAAATGTATCGATATATTTTTCAACAACAGGATGTCTCGCATCGGTAATATCGATAATATCGGAATTATCAATTTCGGGGCAGACATAATTGTTTGAAGACGCAACATCTGCCAAAGAAGCAAAAACATCAAGATTTGCTATTATTGAAGAACATTCTCTTACAATTGCTTCATTTTTTGCTATAAACGATGCAATTTCCGAAAAAATTGTGTATTCAAGAGTTGTAATACGCTCTCTTGCACCGAGTATTTTTGCCTCCATATCTTTCAGTTCATTTGTTATATATCTCTCTCCGTTTACAAGAGTTTGCTTCCTTATGTATCTATCCGGAACGAGAGATGTATATGACTTTGATACCTCGATATAATATCCGAAAACTTTGTTATAGCTAATTTTTAAATTTTTAATTCCGGTGAGCTCTCTTTCCGTTGACTCAATTGCCGATATATAAGATGCTCCCTCATTTATAATTGCGTTGAGTTCATCAACATCGGAATTAAATCCTTTTTTTATCATACCACCTTCGCGTACGGAAAAAGGAGGATTGTCAACTATTGCACTGTTAATATATTCAACAAGTTCCTGTATCTTTCGCGTTGCGTCACCGGAACATTTTTTCTTTATTTTGAAAAGCAAATCCGACCGAGACGGAATTATTGCATCTGCGAGCATTAATAAAGCCCGCAAAGTATTTTCTACCGCCTTTAAATCTTTTGCATTCGGATTTGAATAAATAATTTTTGTCAGCAATCTTTCAAGGTCTTGAGTCGTAGCGAGTTTATCTCTCACTTCGTCCCGCATCATCGGATTGTTTACAAAGTCGGAAACAGCAAGCTGTCTTGAATGTATCAAAGAACAGTTTAATAGAGGTTTTTCCAAAAATTGACGCAAAAGTCTTGCTCCGACAGCAGATTTTGTTCTATCCAAAACCCCGAGTAAAGAACCCTTCTTTTCTCCGGTTCTCATTTTCTGAACAATTTCCAAACTGCGTCGGCTGGATGCATCGATTGAAAGAAAACTGTTTTCGTTATAAACTTTGATATCTTTTATTTGTATTGATTCTTTTTTTTGCGTTTCCGAAATATACGCTATCAAAAAAGCAACGGATTTGTCAAGTGTGCGACAGTCGTGAATGTTCAAAACATTTCTGCAAATCGGATATTTGGAAAAAATTTTGTTTTCATCGAGAGAAACACAAAGATCCCTTTCACATTCATTGACTAAACATTTCAAAGACGATTTTGCATAATTTATTACAGCCGAATTAACAGCTGGAACATCGTTAATTAATATTTCGGCAGGAGAATAAGCCGCCAATTCATTAATTAAACGGGAATTAGTTTCATCGGGTGTGAGATTACGGCAAAATGTTGCATAAATCACACCGGAAGAAATATCGCAAAAGGATATTGCGGCTTCCGAATCGCAAAATAGCAAAGCGGAAAGATAGTTATTGTTGTCACCTTGCATCATGTCTGCATCGGTAAGGGTTCCGGGAGTAATAATTCTTATCACTTCCCTCTTAACTATACCTTTTGCCATGCTCGGATCTTCCATTTGCTCACAAATTGCAACTTTATAACCGTTTTCCACAAGTTTCTTTATATACGGATCACAGCTATGAAAAGGAACTCCGCACATAGGTGCACGCTCTTCTTCTCCGCAATCTCTGCCGGTCAAAGTAATTTCAAGCACTTTTGATGCGGTTTTCGCATCATCAAAAAACATTTCGTAAAAATCTCCCAAGCGATACATGAGAATATAATCTTCGTACTGTCTTTTGATTTCAAAGTACTGTTCCATCATCGGAGTCATGAATATGCCTCATCTTTCAAAATTTTAATGACAGTGGCCACAGGAAGCACATTTGTCAGGAGTACAACCGCTCTCACCGTTCATAGTATTCAAAATAATTGTATTTACACTTTCAAGAAGATCGGATAACGCCTCGTGTGACGTATTATACTCTATCATGTCGGGATTTGAAAAAATCTCTTGATACAGTTTATTGAGTTTATCTGTACAGCTCGCCTTTTTTTCTTCATCGGTTCCTTGAGAATCTATTATGTCAAGCCGTAATTTTTCCATATTGTACGCTTCTATTAATTGCGTCAAATCTTCGTTTGACTCAAATTTTGCTTTGGCAAAAATATATTTTTTGAATATTTCCGTTTCACTTAAAGCCTTACCGAGTATTTGTGCCTGTTCATTTACATTCATTTTTCAAACTCCTAATTTTTTGTTTTTTGTATATTATCCGACATATTCTCCGAAAATCGTATACGCTCCCGCATCGACAACACGAACTTTCGCCGTTTCGCCGGGTGAAAAATTCGGAGTGTCCGATTTTGAAAAATGGATAAGCTTTCCGTCTCTTGTTCTACCGGCAAAAACGCTATCGTCATTTTTGCTGTTACCCTCGATCATCACACTGTAAATTTTGCCAACCATTCGCTTATTGTTTTCTTCGGAAATAGTCTGCTGCAGTGCAAGGAGCCGTGACATTCTTTCTTTTTTTGTTTCATCATCTGTCGCATCGGGCAATAATGCCGCTTTTGTGCCAACTCTTTTTGAATAAACAAAAGAAAACACGGAATCGAACTTAATGCGTGACAAAGCAGACAGAGTTTCCGAAAAGTCTTCTTCGGTTTCGCCCGGAAATCCTACAATTATGTCGGTTGTGAAAGTGATATCGGGTACGACACTGCGTGCATAATCGCAAAGATCGAAAAAGCCTTGTCTTGTATACTTTCTGTTCATTAGGGAAAGAATTCTGTCTGAGCCCGATTGCAACGGTAAATGAAAATGATGTTCCGTTTTTGAACTTTTTGCTATAAAATCGAAAAGCTCATGGGTGGCATCTTTGGGATTTGATGTCATAAAGCGAAGGACAAATTCATTGGGGAGCTCTTCAATTTTTTTCAATAAGCTCACAAAATCCGTTTTAGGCAGCAAATCTTTCCCGTATGAATTTACATTTTGTCCAAGAAGAGTTATATCGTTGCAGCCGTCCTCTGCCAATCCCTTTATTTCTTTCAGAATATCATCGGGTTCACGGCTTCTTTCCCGCCCTCTGACATACGGTACAACGCAGTAAGAACAAAAATTATTACAACCGTACATAATTGAAACCCAAGCTTTATTTGTATGAGTTCTGTACACCGGTACATCTTCATCGAAATACCCGAAATTTTCATCATAAGATTCGACAAAAAACAGTCTTTTTTCGGAATCGAGAACTTCAGAAAGCATTGAAACAAAATCAAATATCTTATTTGTCCCAAAAACAAAATCTACATACGGATACTTGTTTTTTATATCACCCGTTCTGTGTTCCTGCTGAACCATACATCCGCAAACACCTATAATAAGTTTCGGATTTTTTTCTTTTATATGTTTTAATTGTCCCGTATTTGAAAGAGCTTTCAATTCCGCGTGCTCTCTTACCGCACAGGTATTTATAATTATCAAATCGGCTTTCTCTTTATCATCAGTCTTTTTATAACCTATATCGAGTGCCATACCGAGTATTTTTTCACTGTCGGCTTCATTTTGCTGGCAACCGTATGTTTCCACATAAATAAGCGGAAAACGATTGCGAAAAATCAATTTGATTTTTTTTGAAACTTTATCAATTATATTTTTGTTTTTTTCGTAATAATTCGCCATATTAATTTCTCTCAATAAGATCAAATATAATTTCTTTTGCCATAATCAATCCCATAACAGACGGAACAAACGGCAGACTTCCGACAGCCGCCTTTCCGTTGTCATCAATAACGCAATTATGCAACGCCGACGGTGTCTCGTCGGAATACACTACTTTATGCGAAGATATTCCAAGTTCCCTAAGTTTTTTTCTCAGAATTTTTGCCATCGGGCACACCGTTGTCGAATAAATATCCGAAACTTTAAATCTCGTCGGATCAAGCTTATTTCCGGCACTTAATGCTGATATTATCCTTGTGTTTTTCTCATGTGACTGTGCAATCAATAACACTTTTGAATTCATCGAATCAATTGCATCAACAACATAATCATAAGAGGAATAGTCAATTCTATCAGCCGTATTGATATCAAAAAAGAAATCGTATGTATCAACAACTGCATCGGGATTTATATCTTTTATTCGCTCTTTGGCAATATCGACCTTTTTTTTACCTATTGTGGAATTGAGTGCGTAAAGCTGTCTGTTTATGTTAGTCGGAGCAATTTTATCCGGATCGCATATTCCTATATGACCCACGCCGTTTCTTGTCAGGGCTTCTATTACAAAAGAACCAACCCCTCCTGCACCGAAAACGATTACCGAAGATTTTTTCAAAACATCAAGAGCTTGTGTACCGAGTAGCATTTCGCTTCTCAAAAACAGATTTTGCATATTTCCCCCTATTTTTATCTGTAATATATTTTACTATTTTTGTCCGAAAAAGTCAATAAGAGAAATTAAATAGTTAAAACTTTAAAAAATATGTTCTAATTGATTGACAAAAAACCTTTAAAGTGTTAAAATCTATTTGTAACGCCCGTTAATAAACTGAGGAGAATTTTATGGATATTAATTTTGAACGACTTGTTTCACTTTTTATCACAAAATTAAAGTATGTGTTACTTGTCGCTGTAATTGCAGCAACGGCAACATATATGGTATGTAACAATTTTATAGAAAAAAAATATACTTCATCTGCAACAATAGCGATTATCCCTAATTCCGAAGATTCAAATAATAACAACACGGAATTAAACGCCGCAATTAAAGCTGTCGATAACTATATAACCGCTTTGAGAACGAACACATTTTTTCAAAATGTTGCCGACCGTGTGAATAAAGAGTTTAATACGGATTATACCGCAAAACAGTTAAAAAACGATTCCTCTTTCGTAGCTTCTTCGTCTGATAACAACTCTTTTTTCAATGTCTCGTATACATCTTCCGATCAAAACCGAGCAAGCGATATTCTTAATATAATAACGGAAGAAGTGTTAAAATATATAGACTCGAATTCACTTTTGTTTCCTCAACGTGTTGCCGTTTCGGAGGAACCCACTTTCCCCACTTCTCCATCTTCTCCGAGAACACGGAATAACGCCATATACGCTTTTATAATCGGGTTCGCCGTCTCCCTTGCTTATTTCTATCTCAAAGAAATATTTGATAACAGGATAAAAAATGTCCGTGACATTTCAGACGAGTATGATCTTCCGATTTTGGGAGTGATTCCGGATTACTCCGAATTGAAGAAAAAGAGCAAATCAAAATCACATTCGTATGTAAATTCTTACAGCAAGGAGGAAAAGAAAAATGGCTAAGGACAACGGAGAACGCAATGTAGATACTATACAATTTCTCATAGATCCCTCCACTCCGTCAAATACCGTATTTGCTATTAAAGAGTCTCTCAAAACAATAAGAGCAAATATTGTTTTGTCATTAGACCAAAACGGCTGTAAAAAACTTGTTATTACGAGTTCCAACCCTTCTGAAGGAAAAACAACAACGGCGGTAAACCTTGCCATAGCGTTATCTATGGCTGACAAGAGAGTTTTGCTTGTCGACAATGACCTTCGTAAGCAAAAAGTGGGAAAGCTTTTAAAACTTAAACATTACAGAGGTTTTACAGATATTATCAAAGGTGATGTAGTATTCGATGATGTTGTCAATACCACAAAATATCCCAATTTGCACATTCTGTCAGCCGGTTCATCGGTTATAAATCCGTCGGAAATTGTTGCTTCCGAACCGGTATCTGATTTTTTTAATTCAATTAGCGACAGATATGATTTTATTTTGTGCGATACTCCGCCCGTTAATGTTGTATCCGATTCTCTTCCTCTTACCAAAATTTCAGACGGAGTACTCTTTGTTGTTCGTGAACTTGTAACCACTCAGAAAGAATTAAAGAAAGCATTATCTTCCCTTTCTCTAATTGACGCAAAAATTTTGGGAATTATATATTTGGGAAGCGATTCCACACAACCGTATTATCACTCTAAATACGGCAAATACGGAATGTAGGTTTACAATAGATATGTTACAGTAGCGGATAAAAAAAGAGTGACGAAAGG
>CAZLEX010000036.1:0-13113 GCA_964558655.1 uncultured Oscillospiraceae bacterium
AGGCACAACTGCCAAGTACCGATGGTACAACATATTGAATGACATTTTTAGTTTGTGGTTTCATTTTTATTGTGGAACTCCTTTTCTATGAGAGATAATTGTTTTTGTCGTAAATTGATGAACAAGGCAAGTTCATCTTCCGTCATACCTTGATAGGCTCGTGCTTCTGCTTCGTGCAGAGGACGGATTTTTTCCTCACAGAACTTCTTTCCGCTTTCCGTGAGAGAAATTGCTTTTCGATTGCGTGTCCCCGGAATGACCGTCAATGTGATATACCCCGACTTCGTAAAATAGGAAATTGCCGTATTGACTGTCTGGCGAGGATACATCCACGCTTCGCAGAAATCGTATTGGGTATAAACTTCCTCCGTATCACACAGCGTGTGCAGAATCCATAAGGCAGTATCAGAAATACCAAGCTCTGCCGCTTTTTCGTGGTACAGACTGTTCAACTTCTTTTCGATGTTATTCAAAACCGATAGGTGTCCCCTTAGTTTGTTTTCCATTGTAACGCTCCTTTCAAGTGTCCGATTACGGACAAATCTTATATATTATAATCCGAAAGCGGACACTTGTCAATAGATTTAGCAAAAATAACACTTAACTTGACCACTTCGACTACACTCCCGACTTAATAACTTCTTGAACACTTACCGAAAAAGAAAAACTGCCATCACTTGACAGCAGTTCTCTTTCGGGCAGTATTCCGTTATGAATACACAATATCGTTTAATACGATTTCATCAACGCAGGAACGAATGTTATTCATCAATCCTATCCATCTCATCATATCCACAGCCTTTAATTGTTCAGTAACACCTTGCTTTCTTGCCATTTCTTTTATGAGATATTCAGCCATATTACAAGCCGAAGTGTCAATCTCGGCAAGGTGTTCATATAACTTTCCGCTTGTCAGCAGATTGTAATATAAAACTTTGTGATGTGTTTTGAGGTACTTCAATCGTCTTTGTCCCCATATGCCAATAGGCTGATTTTTCTCATTGGAAAGCGTGATGTTGGGGATGAGATAATCTCCTTCTTGGCGGTAAGTTTCGCCTATTTGCTCAAATAATGATTTCATTGCAGTTTCCTCTAAATTATATTTTTTAGATTATTCTGCAATATACCGTATCGACTGTCTTTACCCCTTGTTTTCAAAACCTTCGTTACGGCACATCACCATTTTCGGAGTGCCGTAAATTTATTTTTTTCAACATACTTTAAACAAATAAAGCAATTATTATTTTGTTTGAAAGCTTTTGTTTAAAATATTTATTTCATCATTATCGTCCACATAAAAACGAATATTTTTATTATTCGGGTAATTAAGCATATATTCGGATACCTTATTTTCAATTTCCGATTTGACGCTGCTTTTTATTCCTCTTGCACCCGACAGCCTGTCCGATATACTGACAATTTTTTCGCAAACATCTTCGGGCACCTCCAACATAACTCCCTTTTGCATACATCTCAAAACGAGTTCGTTTATGCACAAAGCCGCAATTTGAACGAGATGCTTTTTTTCAAGAGATGCAAAAATTACAACTTCGTCAATACGGGAAACAAGTTCGCGGGATAAAATACGGCGAGCTTTTTCAAGTATCGCACTTTTTGACTGTGAAGACGGCAAAAAATCTCCGAAACCGGCTCTTGCAAGGCCGGTATCGTTCGCGCCTATATTCGATGTAAGAATAATTACAGTGTTTTTAAAATTGATTTCTCTTCCGGCCGAATCCGTAAGCGTTCCTCTGTCAAATATTTGAAGCAACAAATTTATAACATCATGATGAGCTTTCTCAATTTCGTCAAACAGAACAACGGACCACGGGAATCTTCTCAGCTTTTCAAACAGCCCTGCGGATTCGTCATATCCCACATATCCGGGTGGCGAACCGATAATTTTTGAAACAGAATGGCTTTCGGAATATTCCGACATATCAAGCCGTATAAATCCGTTGTCCCCGAAAACTTCTTTTGAATAAATTTTCGCAAGTTCCGTTTTTCCTACGCCTGTCGGTCCTGCAAAAAGATATATCCCTCTCGGACGGTCGCTTTCGGAAATATCAATCATACTTCTGATATGAGCGAGACAAAGTGTATCGACGGCACTGTCTTGCCCGAAAATACGACTTTTTAATTTTGAAGCCAATCCTGAAAGTTCGGTTTTCTCCTTTTCTTCAAGCTTTCCGATGGGAATCGAAAGAGACTCACTCAAGCAAAGCATTATGTCATCTTTTGTAACGGTATCCTGTTTCATAATCCTTTTGCGTGACGCCGCCTCATCCATTAAATCAATCGCCTTATCCGGTAAGTATCTGTCCGTTATATACCGTACCGATAAATCAATGGCGGCACGCAATGCTTCATCTGTTATTTTCAATCCGTGATACTCTTCGTAATTTTTTTTGATGCCGGAAAGTATTTTATATGCTTCTTCCGATGTGGGTTCCCGTATTACAATAGGCTGAAATCTTCTCTCAAGTGCGGAATCTTTTTCTATATACTTTTTATATTCGCGAAAAGTAGTGGCTCCGATTATTTTTACTTCATCGCGTGCAAGTGCGGGCTTTAAAATATTAGCCGCATCAACTGCACCTTCCGCCGAACCTGCACCCACGATGTTGTGAATTTCATCAATAAAAAGAATTACATTTCCCGCCTTTATTACCTCTTCCGTAATTGCCCTTATTCTTTCCTCAAAATCTCCGCGATACTTTGCACCCGCAACGACAGATGAAATGTCAAGAGAAACAATACGGTAAGACAGAAGAGGCTCCGGCACATCGGCATCGGCAATTCTTTTTGCAATTCCTTCGGCGATAGCTGTTTTACCTACTCCAGGTTCGCCTATAAGACAAGGATTGTTTTTCCCTCTCCTCATAAGTGTTCGAATAACGCGATCACACTCCGTATCTCGTCCTACAACATCAGAACACTTCCCTTCAAACGCAAGTTCTACAAGGTCATGCCCGAATTTATTAAGCTGAGGAGTAAGCTTTTTTGAATTTTTAAAAAATTCCCGTCGGTCTTCTTTGCTTTGTGACGGTTCATCTGCAAGTTTACACTCATTTTCAATACTCGAAAGGAAAAGATTTAATATTTTTGTTTTTTTCGCACCTGTAAGTTCGATAAGTTTCGATGCAACGGAATTATTTTCCTGCAATATTGCAATGGAAAAATGCCGTCCGTCCAACTTGCCGTCAGAATATCTCTTGGCAATATCTCCACTTTTTTCTATTATTTTTGAAAGAGTTACCGTTATGTCTGCCGAAGAAAGAACGGTTTTTTCGCCTTTTCCGAAAAGTGCTACCGTCCGTTGAAGAATATCGGCATAATTTATTTTAAAATGTAAAAATATGCGTTTGGAAGTATCATCGTTTTCACTTTCAGACAGCAAGGCCAACAATAAGTGTTCGCTTCCTATATAGGTATGCCCCAGCTCACACGCAATAAGGCGTGCAAATTCAAGCGTTGCTGCGGCATTCGGCGTAAACATATTCATTATAAAATCCCTCCCTTTATACTTGAATTTTTGCCTTATCTGCACTTAAATATTCACTTTATACTTGCAAAAAACAATTTTTAGTATTATACTGTACACATACAATAACATTTGAATTCGGAGAAAAGATTTTGAGAGCAAGAAAAAGAAAAAATACACCTGACAGAATAACGGCTTGCGGAAAGCTTTATATTGATAATCCCAAAGAAAACAAAGATGCGTTAAAAGATTTTTTAAGCGGAGATACACCTCTCAGCATTGAAATAGGATGTGGAAAGGGAGATTTTATTCTCGAAATGGCAAAAAAATATCCAAATCTCAAGTTTTTGGCAGTTGAAAAAGTTCCGGATATTGCCGTACTTGCCATGGAAAAGATTTTGGAAAACAATATCGAAAATGTAAGATTTATGTGCACAGATGCTTTCGATTTGCCTGAAATTACTTCTCCGTACAAATTTGAACGGATATATCTTAATTTCAGTGATCCATGGCCCAAAAAACGTCATGCAAAACGGAGACTTACAAGCGAAAATTACCTCAATGTTTATAAAAAAATACTTTCGCCGTGCGGAGAAATTCACTTCAAAACCGATAATACAGAACTGTTTAATTTTTCTCTCGCGTCTTTTGCCGAAAACGGATTTATAACCAAAAACACCACCGATGATTTGCATCACAGCGAATGGGCAGAGTATAATATTCTTACGGAATATGAAAGAAATTTTTCAGCAAAAGGATTTAATATTCACAGAACGGAAGCTTTTTTGAAACAGGAGTGATTAAAATAAGAAGTTTTACAGTAAACAAAAACGATTCCGGGCAAAGACTTGATAAATTTTTGTTGAAAATCATGCCGACAATTCCACCGGCTCTCTTGCATCGCTATTTGCGTGAAAAAAGAATAAAGCTTTGCGGAAAAAAGCCTTCTCTTTCCGACCGACTAAAAGAAGGAGACACGATTGACCTTTACATAAAAGATGAATTTTTCGAACACGAAAATAAAAACAATTTCAAAAAACTAATTCCTAATTTAAATATAGTATTTGAAGATGAAAACATTCTTCTCGTTGACAAAGTTCCCGGTGTTATTGTCCACTCCGACGAAAAAAACGAATTGGACACATTAATAAACCGAATTTTGTCTTATCTCTACAGAAAAGGCGAATGGATTCCCGAAAACGAAAACAGTTTCACCCCCGCATTATGCAACAGAATTGACAGAAACACGGGCGGAATTGTAATATGTGCCAAGAACGCCGCAACCCTAAGATGTGTTAACGAAATCATCAAATTACGGGAAGTTGAAAAAAAATATCTTGCACTCATACACGGAATCCCGAAGGAAAAGAACGGCAAAATTTCAAATTATATTCTCAAGAACAAAGACACAAATACAGTTACCGTTTATGATACTCAGGTCAAGGGAGCCCTTGAAGCCCATAGCATTTACCGAATTTTAAAAAGCTCTGAAGAACGGAATATGTCGCTTGCGGAAGTTACTCTTCTTACAGGCAGAACACATCAAATACGGGCACAGTTCGCTCATATGGGATATCCGCTTGTAGGAGACGGGAAATACGGAATAAACAGAGAAGACAAAAAGTTCGGATACAAATTTCAGGCTCTGTATTCTTATAAACTCACATTTAATCCCAAGTCTCCCGATTCGCATTTATATTACCTAAAAGGCAGAGAATTTTCGGTTAAAGAAGTATTTTTTCAAAATGAAATATAGTTTTGTACGATCAGTACATTTAAGCGATGAATAAAAAATAAAAGGCACGGCAAACGGACAATTTTTCCGCAGACCGTGTCTCTTTTTATATCTTTTACATTTGAAAATCAAAAATTAAATATCAAACAAAAATTTTTCGTAATCTTTTACAAAATATTTTATGCTTTTTCTGCCCCGACTTACAATAGAATGTCCTTCGGATTCTAATTTTTCCCTTTGTGCTTCAATACCTCCCGGATATTTGGGGTTAAGTTCGCCGTTTGCTTTTAATGTTCTCCAATACGGTGTTTCGTTTTCCAAACGCTGAAAGCTTGCCCATGCCGCAACAGATACGAAAATTCCGGCGGTCATCGGATCTGTAAAATCGGCACCGTTGGATAAAGCTAAATATTCGCGTATTTTACCCACCGTTATTATTTTGCCGCAAGGAACTTTTTTCATTATTTTGTCATATTCAATCGGGGGAGCAAAATACATCTTTTCTCCTCCGTACTTTTCAATAACTTTTTTATCCTTGACAACTTGAATTTTCGGCATATCTTTGCTGTCAAAAAGCATTGCATTAAAATCTTTTTTGCTCTCGTTTGCCATACAGAACGCTCTCTCCCCGTCTACATAAAAAGCCGTGCTCTAAATCTGTCATAACCTTTATTAAATCTTGATTTTGCACATAACAAAATCAATTATTTTTATCTTCTTGCAAATCGGTTTCAAAAAGTGCAAGATTTTCCGAAAGAAAATCCTTATCAAGATTTTCAAAAGCTTTAACCGTATTAAAATACGCAAATTGCCTTGCAAAGTTTTTAAAATTCAAATCATCTTTATCCGAAACACGCCCGGACATAAAATCCTGTGCCGACGGGACAAAAAGGAGTGAAATACCTTCGACAAAAACCATTGCAAAAGTTTCAAAATGCTTATCCAAAACTTCGGCAAATTCGACGGCTTCCCGAGACGGAGAACCTACCTTTTTCAAACAATCGTCACATTCGCCCGAAATTGATGAAAAACAGCCTTTATAAATCTTTCCGAATTGATGAGTACTGTCCGAAATTATTGTCATACCCGATGCGTTTTCTCCGAATTCGTTTGAAATCCGTACAAATCCGATGAAAGAATTACATTCCTTGTAACACACGGTCCAATGCTGTTTTGTATTAGGATAAAGAAGATCCACAACCACATCCGTATCCGGTTCATCAATTTTTTCTATTTCTTCGTTGAATATGACGGGAATTTGCTCACGGTAAAACTTCAGGTAAGCAATAAGAATCTTCTTTTTTGTGGAAAAATTAAAAAATGCCGAAGAAACATATGCGATAAAAGCAAAAAGTGCGGCTCCCAACAGACTAAGCCGAAAAGCGAAAAAGCCCAAAACACCCATAACAATACACGAAACGGCTGTAATGATATTGAGCCTTTTTGACGCTTTTGTGTCAGCCGTCTTTATTTCTTGTCCGATTTCCAGCTTTTTTTGAGTTTCATCGTTTTCCCAAAGCGAATTGACTTTTTCAAATAAATTTTCCATAACTTATCTTTTCTATTCTTCCGAATTAGTAAGCATTTCCAAATAGCGTTCTCTTGATATAAGTACTGTACGAGGTTTTGAACCGGCAAACTCGCTCACAACACCGAGTGCCTCCATTTTGTCTATAATGCGTGCAGCTCTCGCATATCCCAACTTTAATCTTCGTTGAAGCATGGAAGTTGAAATAGTTCCGCTGTCAAGTGCAATTTCAATAGCCGGCTTAAGCATTGGATCGGAAGAAAGGGATAACTCGGAATTATCTTCGTCATCTTCATCTGCGAAGCCCGTTTTCGCACGGCCTTTTTCGACACAGCGTTCCGCCTCTCTTTCAATTCCTTCGATCGCTTCGTCACTGTATGTAGACTCTGAATTGCCTTTAAGGAAATTCGTTATCTCCTCAATCTCGCCGTCACTTACAAATGCACCTTGTACACGCGTCGGCGTCATGGCACCTATCGGTGCATAAAGCATATCACCGCGTCCGACAAGCTTTTCCGCACCTGCCATATCGAGAATGGTTTTCGAGTCAACTTGAGAGGCCACCGTAAAGGCAATACGGGAAGGAACATTTGCTTTTATAAGTCCGGTAATAACATCAACCGACGGACGCTGAGTACCTATTACCAAATGCATTCCCGCAGCTCTTGCTTTTTGTGCAATTCTGCATATCGAGGCTTCGACATTGTCCTTTGCCATCATCATAAGGTCGGCAAGCTCATCGATTACAATGACTATTCGCGGCAACATTTCCCTTTCGGTCTCAACTTTGGCAACTTCGTTGTATGAGCGTATATCCCGTACACCGACCTCTTCTATCAGTGCAAAACGCCTCTCCATTTCTCCTACTGCCCATGCAAGTGCCCCCGCAGCCTTTTTGGGATCGGAAACAACCGGAACCAAAAGATGCGGTATACCGTTGTATACACTCAATTCTATTTTTTTCGGATCTATCAGAATAAACTTGACCTCATCGGGAGTTGATTTATACAAAATGCTAACAAGCAAGCTGTTTATACACACGGACTTTCCGGAACCTGTCGTTCCGGCAATGAGTATGTGCGGCATTTTTGCAATATCGCAATAAACCGGATTCCCCGCTACATCTACTCCGAGACAAGATGTGAGACGGCTTTTTGCATCTGTGAAAAATTTGGTTTCTATCAGTTCTCTTATATTGACAACAGATGTGTTTTTGTTGGGAACTTCTATTCCCACCGCCTCTTTACCCGGAATAGGTGCCTCAATTCTTACACCTTTTGATGCAAGACTCAATGCAATGTCATCTGAAAGGTTTCTTATATTTCGTACTCTTACGCCCGTTTCCGGCTGTAACTCGTAACGGGTTACCGTAGGGCCTTTGGCTATATTTATGATTTTTGTTCTCACATTGAAACTTGAAAGCGTCTCCACAAGTTTTTTTGCCGTTGCTTCATACTCCTGCTCCATTGCGGAAGAAATTCCTTCTCCCCGTTTCAAAAATTCAATCGGCGGATACTTGTATTCCCTGCCCTCTTCCGTTTCATCGTTAAAATCAAGTTCCTGTTTTTCTTCAAACAAAGCCTCTTCCGAACTGTTTTCATCTTCCGACAAATTCTCTTCTTTATGTATTTCGGATGTCTCATGCGGAGTTGAAAAAATCTGTTCGAGTTTTGTCTTTTCGGCGGTTTGAATTTCGCTTACCTGCGTATCCGTTATGTCGTCGTCATTTTCAAGATCCGTATTCTCAAGGGCTTCGGCATCTTCCTCTTCATCGGATTTTTCGTCTGAAATTTCGGAGAAATCTATTTTTTCTTTACGGCTTTTTTTATTTTCTTTCAAATCGGAGTTTTTTAACGATATTTGCTCTTGCTCGTACACTGCCGTATTTTTTGCGCGTTCTTTGTGCTTTTCGTGATTTTGTTTAAGTTTTAAGAATTTGTCACGAAGTTTGCGAAGAATAAATTGGAGCAAACTCAGCGGTTCTTTTGACACAAGCAAAGGAGCAAGTACAAGCAATGAAACCGCACACAAAATCGTTGTAAATATATTTCCTATGAATTTTGAAAAAAGATTTGCCAAAACGCCGCCAACCAAACTGTTTGTTGTAAGAGAACCATCCGGAGCAAAAGCGGAATTAAAATGTTTTTTGAAATTTAAAACTTCTTCAACATCACACTTAATCGATGCCAAAAAACAAGCAAACAAACAGAGAAAAGCAAGCGACAGCCACCAATTTAAACGAGGTTTTTTACTCGATGCGTCTTTTTTCCAATTTATCACTCTTATAAAAAGCAAAAAAGGAATCAAATATGCTCCCCATGAAAATGTACTGCAAAAGAGCTTATTTAAAGAAGTTCCCAGCCAACCCGATTTTGAGGGGAGAAAAAGAAAAAACAGCATAAAACCGGCAAAAAGGACAATAAGCCCGATTATCCAAGTAGTCACAGCGGAACTTGTATTGCCGGATTGTGCGGTATCATTCTTTTTAACCTGTTGAGTATTTGAATTCTTTTTTGTATCTTTTTTTTGATTTTTCATTATACAGCCTTCCGTAACAGCGTTTAATTTACCTTTATATTATACTAAAATATATGTGTTATGTCAATAATTTTCAAAAAAGCCGCCGTCCGAATTGTACGGAACGGCAGCTGTAATTTATATAAAAAATTTGTATACATCACGGATTTTATTCAAAGAAGATTGAGGACCGTGACCGGGATAAAATATCAAATCGCCTTTTTCCGAAAAAATTTTATCAAGCGATGCCTTCATACTTTCAACACTTCCGCTCCACAAATCACACCTTCCGCAACCGTTTGAAAAAAGAGTATCTCCCGTAAAAAGTATGTCTTCACACTTGAAAACGGCAGAGCCTTTTGTATGACCGGGAGTATGCATTACAGAAAATTCAAGCCCCGCACTTTCAAAAGTTTCAAAATCGGATAACATTCCGTCGTTTAAGGTTATTTGAGTTTCTTTGTCGAGAAAATATTTTGTTAAATTCTTTTCGCTGTCACCAAGAATCTCAGCTTCTTCACAGTGCATAAAAACTTTGCAGTTATATTTGTCTTTCAAATCGGCAAGAGACGCTATGTGATCAAAATGAGCGTGCGTAAGGATAATTGACGACAAAGTAAGCCCGTTCTCTCTTATAGCGTCCTCTATTGCCGAATATCCGTCTCCGGGATCGATAACCGTGCAGTCCGAGCGTTTTTCCTTATATACAATATATGTGTTTACCCGATAATCTCCGAGTCGTAAATTTATAATTTTCAAAACAACCCCTCCAAGCTCAAATATTCTACCATAACTGAAATTCAATGTCAATGAATTTCCCCGAAATGCCGTGCATTAAATTTTCTGTTGATTTTTTGTCGCATTTCGTCTATAATACAGATAGAAAAAATTTGTATAAAAAGGGCAAAAGTCCTTTTTATAGCACATATAGCGGTGTATAATGTAAATAAAAGTAAAAAAGAGGTATCGAGATGGTTAACGATAAAATAAATGTAGTAGGAACAAATATTGCCGAAAAGGCAACTATGATTTGGAATGTAGCCGATATGCTTCGTGGTCCTTTCAAACCGCACGAATACGGTCTTGTCATTTTGCCGATGACGGTTGTAAAACGCTTTCACGATTGTTTGTTACCGACACACGATGCGGTCATTGAACAACACGAAAAAGTGAAAAACCTTGCCGTTATCGACGGCTTTTTAACCCGTGCATCAGGGTATCAATTTTACAATATCAGCAAGTTTACATTTGATACCTTACTTGCCGATCCCGATAACATTGAAATAAACTTTCGTGATTACCTTGCCGGTTTTTCTGCCAATGTTCAGGATGTTCTTGCAAAATTCGACTTTGAAAACATCATAAAACGCTTGGTGGAAAGCAATACGCTTTATTTGGTTATCAAAGAATTCAATTCAGCGAAAGGCTATCTCGGTCCCGACAAAATCAGTGCCGTTGATTGCGGATATATTTTCGAGGATTTGGTAAAACGCTTTTCGGAATCGTTCGGTGAAGAAGCCGGAGCCCATTTCACAAGCCGTGATATTATCTATCTTATGACCGACTTGCTTTTGTGCGATGCCGATCTTACCGACGGCAATGTTACGGTTTACGATATGACAATGGGCACATCGCAGATGCTTTCCTGTATGGAAGAACGCATACACGATTTTAACGAAGATATAACCGTTACTTGTTTCGGTCAGGAATTTAACCCTTCAACATTCGCCATTGCCAAAGCCGATATGATGATACGGGGCGGCGATCCGAACAATATGCGGTTTGGTGATACTTTATCCGACGATCAATTCAAAGGTTTTACTTTCAAATATTGTATTTCAAACCCACCGTTTGGCATTGATTGGAAAAGAGAACAGAAATCCGTTGAAGCCGAATCAAAACTCGGCGATCTCGGTCGCTTTCCGGCGGGACTGCCCAAAATTTCCGACGGTCAGCAACTTTTCGTATTAAACGGACTTTCCAAACTTGCGGAAAACGGCAAAATGGCGATCATTCAAAACGGCTCTCCGCTGTTTTCGGGAGATGCCGGAAGCGGCCCGTCGAATATCCGCCAGTACATACTCGAAAACGATTGGCTCGACGCCATTGTTGGGCTTTCAACCGACCAGTTTATGAACACGGGTATCAGCACATATATTTGGATTCTTTCAAAGGACAAGCCCGAATACCGTGCCGGCAAGGTGCAACTGATTGATGCCTCCCATTGCTACGAGCCGAGAAGAAAATCAATCGGCACAAAGCGTAACGATATTACGGATTATTGCCGAGAACTGATTGTCAAAGCATACGGCGAATATCGTAATAATGAAATTTACGGCGATAAAAACGGGATTTACTGTGAATCGAAAATTTTTGATTCGGTAGAGTTTGGCTATAACAAAATCGTTGTTGAAAGACCTTTGCGTGACGAAAACGGAGAAATCGTTACAAAGAAAGGTAAACCCGTTGCAGATACATCTCTCAGAGATACCGAAAATGTACCGCTGAAAGATGATATTGACACCTATTTTGCAAGAGAGGTTTTACCTTATGCACCGGATGCGTGGATAGATAAAAGCAAAACCAAAGTAGGCTACGAAATACCTATGACAAGGTATTTTTACGAATATCAATCGCCCGAAAAGTCGGAGGATATACTTAACCGTATAATCGGTTTGGAAAGCGAAATTTCACAAACCCTGAATACGCTTTTACATAAAGGAGAATAAATGAGAGAAATATTCAGTTTTATTTTTGACAGATTGACCGACCCGTTAGGGTTACCCATACCTGCATTATGGGAATATGTTATTCTGCTTGTTATCGGTTCAATCGCTTATGCAATCGCCTTTTCAGTCGTCGGCGGTATGTATGACAGCGGTTCTATACATTCAAGAGGTGCCGGTAGTCTTTTTCATTGGCTTATTCGTTTAATTGTATTTGTTGTTATATGGGCGATAACCTACGGTGTTATTACTCTTGTTAAATGGATAACGGCACATTGGGTTATTGTTGTATCTTCGTTAGGCGGAGTTTTGCTGATAGCAGGTATAATAGCATTGATTGGCATCTTCAATAATAAAGGAGATACATTATGCGAGAAATGAAAGACAGCGGTATTGAGTGGATAGGCGAAATTCCGAGTGAGTGGAAAATTTGTCATTCCAGAAACATTCTTAACATTTATAACGGTAATAGTATCAAAGATGAAGAAAAAATAAATTATGAAGATGCAACTGATGCTATTCCCTATATAGCTACAAAGGACATTAATGCGGCATTTCAAACTATTAATTATAATAACGGAATGTATGTGAGGCAGAATGATACGGGTTTCAAAAGGGCACCTGCAAACAGCATTCTGTTATGTATTGAAGGTGGTAGTGCCGGTAAAAAAATCGCATTTACCAATCAAGAGGTATGTTTTATTAACAAACTATGTTGCTTTTTTTCAAAAACAGCTTATAACAAATATATATATTACTATATGCTATCGCCCACCTTTACTGAAGAATTTAACAATCATATTTCAGGTTTAATAGGTGGTGTAAGCATTGGCGAAATTAAAGGTTTCTCAATGCTTATTCCTACATATCAAGAACAACAACGAATCGCAAATTATCTTGACAGTAAATGTGCCGATATTGATGCCGTTATAAAAAAGACAAAGGCGACTATTGAAGAATACAAAAAGTTAAAGCAATCGGTTATTATCGAAGCGGTAACAAAGGGTATTCACGGCAACCGCCCTATGAAAAACAACGGTATTGAATGGATAGGCGAAATCCCGAGCAAATGGGAAATTTGCAAAATTAAATGGTTGCTTAATGAGAGAAAAGAAAGGTCAAA
>CAZLEX010000037.1:0-12196 GCA_964558655.1 uncultured Oscillospiraceae bacterium
TGGCTCTTGTTCCGGTAATTCAGCCTCC
Organism: uncultured Oscillospiraceae bacterium; assembly: GCA_964558655.1. Taxonomy (GTDB): domain Bacteria; phylum Bacillota; class Clostridia; order Oscillospirales; family SIG627; genus RGIG6353. Next base: position 29 of record CAZLEX010000037.1, read on the forward strand.
GATAATGAAGGCACTTACCACCAAAAAAGAGCGAATGATAGTTATGAAAGAACTTCGTCCCGTTTCAAAGAAAGAGAAAATTCTTTTTCCGTTCATGGTCACAATCGTTGTTGCTCTTATAGTTCCTTCTGCAGCACCTCTTGTAGGAGCTCTTATGCTTGGTAATATTTTCCGTGAAACAGGTGTTGTTGAAAGACTTAATAAGACTGTACAAAACGAACTTATGAATATAGTAACTATATTTTTGGGTATCACAGTCGGTGCAACTGCAACTGCAACTACATTCCTTTCGCTCAATACAATTAAAATTATTGCATTGGGTGTTGTGGCATTCGGACTCGGAACGGCAGGCGGTGTGCTTCTCGCCAAGTTTATGAATTTGTTTACGAAAAACAAAATCAATCCTCTTATCGGTTCGGCAGGTGTTTCGGCTGTTCCTATGGCAGCACGCGTTTCACAGGTTGTAGGTCAGAAAGAAAATCCCAAGAATTTCCTTCTCATGCATGCAATGGGACCGAATGTTGCGGGTGTTATAGGCTCTGCAATTGCTGCCGGCGTATTAATTGCACTCTTCGGTTAATGCAGAAAGGAATTGTTTATGGAAAAGAAACTGTTTATTACAGATACCATTCTCAGAGATGCTCATCAATCTCAAGCGGCAACCCGTATGAAAACGGAAGATATGCTTCCGGCTTGTGAGATGCTTGACAAAATAGGATACTGGTCACTTGAGTGTTGGGGAGGAGCGACATTTGACGCTTGTATGAGATTTTTGAATGAAGATCCGTGGGAAAGACTTCGTGCACTCAGAAAAGCTCTTCCGAATACAAAACTTCAAATGCTTTTCAGAGGTCAAAATATTCTCGGATATAAGCATTATGCAGATGATGTTGTTGATGCTTTTTGCCGTAAGTCAATTGAAAACGGTATCGATATAGTCAGAGTTTTTGATGCTCTCAATGATACAAGAAATCTTGAGCAAGCTATTAAAAGCGTTAAGAATTACGGCGGACATTGTGAAGCGGCAATAAGTTATACAACAAGTCCCGTTCATAACGAAGAATATTTTGTTACATTGGCTTGTAAGCTCGAAGAAATGGGTGCAGACAGTATTTGTATAAAGGATATGGCTAATTTGCTTTTGCCTATGGACGCATATTCTTTGGTTAAAAAATTGAAAGAGAAAGTATCCGCACCTATTCATTTGCACACCCATAATACAACGGGAACAGGTGATATGACTAATCTCATGGCTGTTTGGGCGGGTGTTGACATTGTAGATACTGCTCTCTCACCGCTTGGAAACGGCACTTCACAACCCGTAACAGAAGCACTTGTTGCTACTTTACAAGGAACAGAACGAGACACTGGGCTTGATCTTCATGTCCTTAGTGATGCTGCGGCGTATTTCAGAGGCGTAGCCAATAAACTCAAATCTGAAGGATCGCTTGATCCTAAAGTTCTGAATGTCGACACAAATACACTGCTTTATCAGGTTCCCGGCGGAATGTTATCAAACTTGATTTCACAGCTTAAACAAGCAAACGCCTCTGATAAGTATTATGAAGTGCTCGAAGAAATTCCCAGAGTGCGTAAAGATTTCGGATATCCGCCTCTTGTAACACCTACGAGTCAAATTGTTGGTACGCAAGCTGTTCTTAATGTGCTTCAGGGAAAATATAAGATGATTTCTAAAGAATCTAAGGGACTTTTACGCGGTGAATACGGTGCACTTCCGGCTCCCGTAAACGAGGAGGTAAGAAGAAAAGCCATTGGCGATGCTGAGGTTATCACTTGCCGTCCTGCCGATTTGTTGCAGCCTGAACTTGAAAAGTATGCCGAAGAAGCCAAAGATATCACAAATTGCGAAGAAGATGTCTTGAGTTACGCACTGTTTCCTCAGGTTTATAAAAAGTTTTACGAAACAAAAAATGCAAAAGCAAACAATAAATCGGATGATGATGTTCGAACTCTTATAGTAGAAGATTTATCTCTGTAATATTTTTAAGTTAAAAGGCTGTATTCCGCTTTTGCGGAATACAGCCTTTAATGTTTATATTTTTGTTATGCGTTTTGTCTTGAAGAAACCAAATGTTCTCTTTCTCTGAAGAGGAGGGAAATACACCAAAGAGCAGAAAGTCCGACAAGAACAAATATAACTCTTGTTACAACCTGAGCGGAACCGCCGAAGAGGTACGAAACGATGTCATAATTAAACAGACCGACACTACCCCAATTGAGACCGCCTATGATCAGTATTATTAATGCTATTCTGTCAAGCATATTTTGGACCGTTCCTTTACTGTTTTGCAAACATTTGTTTGCAGGAATAGTATTAACGGAAAAAATCTTTTTATTCACTGATTAGAGCATGTGTCCTCATAAAGTTTATCCATACACTGTATGCCGATTGATTTATATGAATTCCGTCACTGTTACTGCAGTATTCGGATTTTAAATATCCGTCTTCGTCTTTAAGTGCGGGAGCGGAATTTAAAAATTTTACATCTTCACTGTATGCGAGAATGAGCAATAATAAGTTAGAACGGTTAATGAGTTCGTTTGTAAAAACTTTTTTCTGACAAATTTTTGCGACCGGTGAAATACTTTGAATTATTATCTCACATTCAGGAGATGTTTCTTTTATTTTGTCTATAAGTAATTTGTAGCTTGTCAAAAAAGTACTTTCGCTTTGTACACTTATTGCATTTGCACCGAAAGTTAAAATTGCTCTGTCAACATTCAGTTCAGATAGAGCATCGGGAAAATTTTTCCCGCCGAGTTCATCAAAATTTTTAGTAGCCGCATCCATCGGATTTATTGAGCCTACCGCCAAAACAAGTTCTTTGGGATGATTTCCGAATACTCCAAGTCCCAATGATACGGAATCCCCGAGATATGCGGTAGAGTTTTGATATTCTTCTCCTGCATCTTCGGTGTAAGACAATTGAGTTTCCTGCAAAATACCGTCAAGTGTAAAATCTTTTATTGAAGAGGCGACGGAATATGAATCGGCAAGAGCGATTATTTCATCTACGGTTTGAGGTTTGTTTTCTTCTTTTTTTGGGTTATCGTCCTTATTGTCATCATCGTTGTCTTTTACGGGTTCATTATCGGATTTCTTTTGTTCTTGATTATCCTCAGAATCCGATGTATTGCTTAAAATGTCATTATCGTTATTTTTATGATAATTATTTTTACATGATGAACTTATTAAAACAATAAATGTAAGCGTGATTAAAAATAAAATTTTTTTCATTTTTTTCTCCTTGCAATATCAAAAAATATAATTAAAAAAATCAAATAACTTAACGGTGATGTTAAAAAATCATATCAAGGCTTTCGGCGTCCGAAACAGTCCATTTGCCGTTTTCTTTTATACACTTAATTCGGATACACATATCGGATATTTCGTTTGTGTATGTATCGTATGCATTGCTTATTGCGTCATATTCGGTATAACCGTAAGAATATGTAATGTTTATTTCAGATGTATATTCCGACTGATTCATGTCAAATGTATTCGGAGTGTATACATTAATTATAAATTCATTAATGCATAAATCAAAATATCCGACGGGATCTTCGTTAATGATGAACATTTTTTGCAATTCTTCATAGTAGTTTTTTAAATTTTCAATATTGCCGCTTTCGGAGAGAAAAGAAGAAAGCACTTCAAAGTCTTCGCCGTCTTGCATTGAATAATAAAACTTTTTCGCAAATGTTTGAGAAAGTTCTCTGATTTCGTTTTCGTCTTTTTCCTTCAGAGTTAAATTTCGTAAAATATATGCTTCATCATCGGGGGAAAGATTGGCAGTATACGGTTCTGTATAATCCGTTATGACTGTTATTTCGTAATTCTTATAAAAAGCGTTGATAAAGCAGTAATGATCATAGCGTTCATCATAAAATTCATAATAGTCAATCGGATTATTTCTTGAAGATATATTTTTTAAATCTTTCGTAAGATTGTCTTGACTGTTTTCCGAAAGTTCGTCGTATTTATTTTCAATATCGGCCTCTTTTACTTTAAGTGATGAGGAAACTACTGTTCCGTCAATAGTTAAAATCGCATCAATCGGAGTTATTATATACAAAACGGGTGAAGAAACGCTTTCAATTTGAATTTTGTAAGTGTCAAAAATTCCCCATGCTTTTTGATTGTTTTGTTTTACCAGCTTCAACTCTTCGACAATGCCGTCATACTCAATCTTAAATGTATTTTTGTCGATTTCTTCAATTTCAAAAGAATTGATTTCTTTAAAGTTTTTTTCTTCGGCGTAAGCAAGATATGCATCTTTGGTGTTTGTAAGATTTTTTGAATATTCAGGAATATCAAAACATTCGTAATATTCTTCGAGTTTCATTTTAGCACGCAATGAAAACATTCTTTTAACCGAAGAATAAGGAGAATAATAATTTTTGACATAAATAACCGAAAAAAATATTAAAAAAATAATTATGAGTAATGAAAAAATAATAATAAAAAATTTTTTTCTTGATTTTGTCATCGTTTATTCAGCTCCTAAAAATAAGAATATTTAAAGAAAGTATTTATTTTTTCTTTATTATATGATACAATATAATCGTTATTTTTTCAACAATATTTTGTTTTGAATGGAGAAAAAAGTGAAAAAACTTTTCGTTTACTTATCGAAATATAAAAAAGAAGCCGTTCTCGGACCGGCTTTTAAACTTTTAGAAGCTCTTTTTGAATTATTTGTACCTTTTGTTGTTGCAAAAATCGTTGATGAAGCAATAGCGTTTAATGATAAAAAGCAAATAGTATTTTTGTGTGCTATTTTGGCAATGCTCGGAATCGTCGGATTTGTTTTTTCCGTTGCCGCACAATTTTTTTCAGCCCGTGCCGCAGTGGGACTTGCTTCCGAAATGAGAATGGCATTGTTTAAACACATTCAGAAATTTTCTTTTGCACAAATGGACAAAATCGGCGCATCTACGCTCCTCACAAGAATGACAAGCGACATAAATCAGGTACAAACCGGAATTAATCTGGGATTGAGACTTTTACTCCGATCGCCTTTTGTCGTTTTCGGAACAGCACTCATGGCATTTTCCATAAGCCCCCAAATTTCAGTTATATTTTTTGCCGTAATTGTTGCTTTGTCTGCAGTAGTTTTCGGAATTATGTTTATTACCATGCCAATGCACAAAAAAGTACAGTCAAAGCTTGATTCATTGACGCTTGCCACAAAAGAAAACCTTTCCGGCGTGCGTGTCATACGGGCTTTTTGCAAAGAAGATGATGAAATTCGCGATTTTTCCGAAAATAATGACGAATTTGTTTATCTTCAAAAAAAGATGGGCAAATTTTCGGCACTCACAAATCCTTTGACACAAGTTATCGTAAACATCGGAATAATTATTTTGATTTATAACGGTACCGTCTCCATAAAAAGCGGATTGCTTACACAGGGTGCACTGATAGCTCTTTATAATTATATGTCGCAAATCCTTGTAGAACTTGTAAAACTTGTGAATCTTATAGTTACGCTTTCAAAGTCAGGTGCATGTATGTCCCGTATTTCAGCGGTTTTGGAAATTGTTCCGGAAAATACCGAAGGCGAAAAGAACAACTTGGAAGAAATAAAAAATATTTCATTTGAAAATGTTTCTTTTTGCTACGATATGGGAAGTGAAAATTCTTTAAGCAATATTTCTTTTTCTGCCGAGAAAGGTCAAAGTATCGGAATTTTGGGGGGGACAGGAGACGGTAAAACAACGCTTATAAATTTGATTGCCAGATATTATAAGGCAACTTCCGGTAAAATTACGGTTAATGGCGAAAATATAAATAACATCTCGACTGAAGCTCTTCGTGATAAAGTTTGCGTTGTTTTCCAAAGGGCTGTCCTTTTTTCCGGGACAATAAGAGAAAATTTACTTATGGGTAATCCCGATGCAACAGATGAAGACTTGATTGAAGCCCTGAAAATCGCTCAGGCATATGATTTTGTCGAAGCAAAAAGCGGGGGACTTGACTGTATCGTAGAGCAGGAGGGAAGGAATTTTTCGGGAGGTCAAAAACAGCGTCTGACAATTGCACGGGCAATAGTAAAGAAACCGTCTGTTTTGATTCTTGACGATTCTTCTTCGGCTCTTGATTATCTCACAGAGTCTAAACTCAGAGCAGAACTCTCAAAACTTTCGTTTAAACCGCTTTTGTTTATTGTTTCTCAAAGGGCATCGTCGGTAATGAATTCCGATATGATTTTGGTTTTGGAAGACGGAAAAATATCAGGGTGCGGAACACATGAAGAACTGATAAAAAATTCTTCCGCTTATCGTGAAATATATCACTCGCAATTCGGAAAGGAGGAGAACTTATGAAAGATAACAGCACATTGAAAAAAGTATTAAAATACATTTTCAGACATCGTATATCACTGATATTTTTAATAATTTTTTCTCTTATTTCGGCAATTGCAAATCTGTTTATTCCGATATTCGTCGGAAACGCTATCGATGCCGTTATATTGGAAGATAACGCACTTAGGGAAATAAGCAGATATCTTTTATACATTCTTCTGATGGCCGTTTCCGTAAGCGTGTCTTTATGGATAACGGGTGTTATAGGAAACCGCATAACATTTTTTGTAGTGCGTGATATTCGCCGCGACGCTTTTATGAAATTGCACAGGCTTCCGATGTCTTATCTCGATTCACACCGTCAGGGAGATATTGTAAGTAAAATAATTTCAGATGCCGAGCAGTTTGCCGACGGACTTCTTATGAGTTTCACTCAACTGTTTGTCGGAATTACAACTATTGTCGGAACGCTGATCTTTATGCTTTCGTTAAATCCGAAAATTACGCTTGCAGTCGTTGTTTTAACGCCTTTTTCGCTTGTTTTGACTTCGTTTATTACAAAGCATACTTATTCTATGTTTAAATTTCAGTCTGAGGCAAGAGAAAATGTCACCTCTTGCATAGATGAATTTGTCGTTAATCAAAAAAATGTTCAGGCATTTAATTATCAGGATACTGCAACAGCAAAATTTGATGAGGTAAATGAAAATTTAAGAAAAACATCGGTAAAAGCGATTTTCTTTTCTTCGCTCGTCAATCCCTCGACAAGACTCATAAACAATATTGTATACGCACTTGTCGCACTTATGGGTGCACTCTATGTTGTGAAGGATCCGACTCTGATGAGCGTCGGAACACTTACTTGTTTTTTAAGTTATGCGGGGCATTATGCAAAACCCTTTAATGAAATATCGGGAGTTTTCAGTGAATTGCAAAATTCTTTGGTATGTGCGTGCAGACTTTTTGAATTAATCGAAGAAAAAGAAAGAACCGATGACGGAGATAAAGAGCTTTCGGACACATCGGGCAATGTATCATTCGACAGTGTTTCTTTCTCTTACGATAAAAGCAAAAAACTTATTGAAAATTTAGACCTCTCCGTAAAACCCGGAATGAGAGTTGCAATAGTCGGCCCCACCGGATGCGGTAAAACGACGCTCATAAATTTAATAATGCGTTTTTACGAAATTGATGCGGGAACGATTTCCATTGACGGAATTGATATTTCTCAGCTTACAAAAATAAGCCTGAGGTCAAATATAGGAATGGTATTGCAGGATACATGGATTAAAAACGGTACCGTGCGTGAAAATATTGCTCTCGGCCGCCCCGATGCCGACGAAGAAGAAATAATAGCGGCGGCAAAAGCGTCGCATGCACACAGCTTTATAAAAAGACTTCCAAACGGATACGATACGGTTATTTCAAATGAAACCGGAGAACTTTCTCAGGGACAAAGGCAGTTGTTGTGTATCAGCCGTGTCATGCTTTTAAAACCAGATATATTGATTTTGGACGAGGCGACTTCTTCGATTGATACACGAACAGAGATGAAAATACAAGACGCATTTTCAAAACTTATGAAAGATAAAACGAGTTTTATCGTTGCACATAGGCTTTCTACAATAAAGGAAGCTGATTTGATTTTGGTAATGCGTGACGGCGTTGTCATTGAAAGGGGAACTCATTCGCAGCTTCTTTCACAAAACGGTTTTTACGCACTTTTGTACAATAGCCAAATGCCTTATGTACGGAGGGATAATCAATCAAATGGAAAATAAATTCGACAACGAACTGTGTGAAATTGTTACGGCGTTTTATGAAAAATCCAAAAAATCCGATGTTATCGACGATGAGGTTTTGTGTCTCGTTGCACGATGGCAAAAATATCTTTCGCGGGAACATTACGAATGTACGGACGAAATGCTTGAATGTCTCGGAAAAATGTATCCGTCCGATGAATTCAGCGAAAAGATAGATGTTTTCGGAGAAGGGACCGCAAATTTTATGAGCCGTGCGATTCTCGAATACTGTAAATTGAAAAAGACTCTTCAAGACGGTTGAAGAGTCTGTTCGGATTATGTAATCTTTATACTTACATCTGACGATATAAGCGTTTCGATGCTTTTGTCACTGTGTTCAACAGTCAGTCCGCAGTTTTCGCTTATACCTACAACTTTTACCGTTTCGCCGGAGGGGAGAGTTACATATTTTCCCGTCAAGAACGACAGACGGCGATACTCCTCTATAAAATCCTTTTTCGGCAATTTTTGATATTCGCAGATTACGGAAGATATGATTTTAGCAATAAGTACCTCTTTTTTAACGAAATTCCCGTCTTCAAAAAGAGCACCTGCGATATTGCTTATATCTTTCGGGAAATCGTTTTTAGGCTTTGTTATGTTCACGCCTATTCCTATTACAATCCAATCCGTAATGCCGTGACTGTCAAACGATGATTCTGTGAGTATGCCACACACTTTTCGGCCTTTGTAAAATATATCGTTAACCCATTTTATCTTTATATCAAGCCCGTATTCAATAAGTGCTTTCGCAATACTTACAGCGACAAGAGGTGTTATATAGAATACACCATCGCCGTTAAGTTTCGGTCTTAGTATTAAACTCATGTAAATACCGTTGTCTTCGGAGGAAAAAAAGCTTCTACCCATACGGCCTCTTCCTGCAGTTTGTCTTTCGGCTATTACAAGAGAAAATTCAGATTCACCTTTTTTTGCCATTTCTTTTGCTGTGCTGTTTGTTGATTTGAGTATATCGAATATATAAGGGGTAACATGGGTGCCGAGACGGTTCAGTTCTTTTTGTAAAAGCGTTTTGTCCATAAAAATCTCCGTTTTTGTTATGAAAGGGTTTTGTTGTGAAAAAGAATAATAAAAAAATTATTTCAAATTGCGATACTTGCTTAAATTATGTATGGGACGATGAAGCGGGAGAAAATGTGTGCATGGCACAGCTTGACGAGGACGAGTATGTAAGATTTTTGCAGTCCGCATATGCCGATTGTCCCTTTTATCAGCTTTATGACGAATATAAAATCGTCAGACGGCAGAATTAATTGTTTTTTATAACTTCGTTATTAAGTACGGCTTTGACGAGCTTGTCTCCGATGTACTCCAACTTTAAAGAAAAGAAAGGCGTATTTGTATCGAGCAGTTTCAAAAAGATGAAATCGCCCTCCCAAAGAGGAAGCGAGTACATCTTTTCTTTTTTTACCCATTCGAGTACTCCTTCGTCGCAGTCGGTTAGCGTACCGTGAAAAGAGTCCGATTTGAATAGGTGCATATATTCAGTTTCGTATTTGTCCGAAACAAATGTAACAATTCCTCTGTATTCGGTGGAATTTAAAGAAAGTCCTGTTTCTTCCGTAACTTCTCTTAATACACATTCTTCGGGTGATTCTTTATCTTTGAATTTTCCGCCTATCCCAATCCATTTGTCACGGTTCGGATCGTTTTCTTTTTTTGTTCGGTGAAGCATAAGATAAGACGAATCTTTTTCTATGTAGCATAAGGTAGAGTTTATCATAAAATTTCCTTTACTAAAATTCGTAATTCATGTTGACAAAATTACGAATATAAGTTATAATTTCTTTGATAGGAGGGATTGAATATGTATGAAGATTTTTGCGATGAATATTACTTAAACCGAAAAATAACATCAAGCAGAACGATTATCCATTCGGATTTGAATAATTTTTTTGCATCGGTGGAAATGCTTTTTCATCCGTCTTTGAAAGATGTTCCGATGGCGGTGTGCGGAGATAAAAAGGAGCGGCAGGGAATCGTCCTCGCAAAGAACGAATTGGCGAAAAAATTCGGAATAAAAACAGGAGAGAGCGTAATAAGTGCCGAAAGGAAATGTGCACAGCTTGTTACTTGTCCCCCGAGATATTCGGAATACATAAGTTATTCAAAAGCCGTTAAGGAAATATATTTTCGTTATACGCCGTATGTGGAATCTTTCGGAATAGATGAAGCCTGGCTTGATGTTTCTTCGCTTTCTTCCCGCAAAAGCGGACCTCTGTTTGAAAATGCCAAAAGCATTGCCGAAGAAATAATGAAAACTGTTTTTGAAGAAATCGGTCTTAAGGTGTCTGTGGGAGTTAGCTTTAACAAAGTGTTTTCCAAACTCGCTTCGGATATGAAAGGCAGAGATACCGCCGTGATTATTTCTCCGGACAATTATAAAAAAACGGTGTGGAGTCTTCCGGTCGGCGACCTTTTATATGTCGGAAAAAACACCGAAAAATTATTGAAAGAGAACCGACTGTTTACACTTTTCGATGTCGCCTGTCGCAAGAGAAGTTATATGAAGAAAGTGTTTGGTAAGAACGGAGAAAAAATCTGGGATTTTGCAAACGGATTTGATTTTTCCGAAGTCGGAGAAAGTTATGAAAAAAAAGAAAGTGATTCCGTTTCAAAAAGTCGTACTTTACCTTATGATATAACTTCGGTGGACGATGCAGAAAAAATTTTATACTGTTTGTGTATGGATGTTACAAAACGCATAAAAAAGAAGGGCGTTTTGTGTAATACAGTAAAAATATCGTTAAAAAGCAATGATTTTTCCGAAATTTCTTCTCAGTTAAAAAGGAAAATTCCCACCGACAATATTGATGATATATTTTCAGATACCTTAAAACTTATTCGGAAACAAAATAATTTTGTAAAGCCGATAAGAAGCGTCGGTATATCCCTTGAAAAACTTCAAAGCCGGGAATATGAGCAAATCGGAATTTTTGAAAGCGGGGAAAAGGAGGTAAAAAAATCACTTGACGGTACCGTATGTACACTTAAGTCAAAATACGGAGAAGAAGTTCTTTTTTCGGCACAAAAGCTTGTAAAGGATTTTGCCGTTTTGTGAAAATAAGGTACAGTATAAAAATACAGCCTCATTTGCGAGGCTGTATTTTTCGTGTTTTTTAAAGTCTGTCGAATGCCTTGATAACCTGTTTGTATTGATATTTCGCACCCGTTTTATGTGCCGCATAGTAAGACGCAAAGTTTGAGTTGCCGGCGGTCATAAGTCTTTCAAGCATGAAAGCAAACCCTTGCCAGTTGTCGTAAACCGTACCGAAGTCGAATTGAGTGCCGTCGATTATATAGTCGACCATTACTTTCGACTGGTCATCACGCAGATAACGGGTTTTGAGTGCAACTTCGTAAAATGTGGGAGCAACGAGTTTCCAGGATTCAGCCGAAAGTGCCTCAACGATGATACCGACAAACTCAGTGTCTTTAACCGTTTTCGGTACGGCAAGTGCCGCATGCTGTCCGCCTACCATTGTCTTGTAACTTGTCTGACTTTCGTCCCACTTCGGAAGAGGAAGAATACCGTAGTCGAAATCTGCATTACGCATATCTTCGCTTGTGGCAGTATTAAGGGAAGCTTCCATAAATATGCATCGACTACTATAGAATATATCAGCAGCCTTGCTTTTCTCATTTGAATTATCTACATCGAAATAAACGCCGGTTGTGTTGTAAAGAAAATCGTACACTTTATTTACGATTGACGGAGCTTTTTCCGTGCTAACGGAAACTTCCGGAACTCCGTCGGCATTTTTTGTACATATTGGGTTGTCGAACGCCCACATATACGAGTTGAGGATAGTGCCTTGAGCCTGTGAAAATCCGTAAAAATCGTCCTCATCGCGTTTGTTGTTACCGTTTTCGTCATTGTAAATATCTTTGACAAGAGAAATCAGTTTGTCGAAAGTCCATTCTCCGTTTTCAACAAGTGCGTAAAGGTCACCCAATTCATAAGATGCGGCAAGGTCTTTGTTAAAGAAAATACAGTACGGCAAACAGACGGCGG
>CAZLEX010000038.1:0-11781 GCA_964558655.1 uncultured Oscillospiraceae bacterium
AAACGGTGCTCCTACTGTACCCGTAACCTCTTCGGCTTACACCGAAAAGGTTACGCTTGTTTTTATCAAAACTTTTATAGTCTTTGTTATCCGCAAAACGAGTAGCTTCATTGGTTATACGCAGACAGTCCGAAAATCAAATTTTCCTATCATCTATTATCGATTTATTGACAAAAAAAACCTCTCATGTTATAATCAGACCGTAACTTTCAATTTTTTATTCTCTCTTTTTGGAGGCGTTGATGTTTAATACTATTGCAAATGCTGTAAAAAGTGTTATTGAATATATAAGTTTACTTTATGAACCTGCTGTTATAATCAGAAATATAATTTTTTCAATCTTAGCCGTTTGCACATCATATAATATTGTGTATACGGTACTTGGAATTTTTTTTACCAGAAAATTTAAAAATACTGACAATAAGCATAAATATGCGATAGTTATTGCCGCAAGAAATGAAGAAAATGTTATAGGCAACTTGCTTGACAGCATTAATATTCAAGACTATCCGCATGAACTGATTACTGTTTTTGTTGTTGCGGATAATTGCACTGACAAAACCTCCCAAATTGCAAGAAGTAAAGGTGCTATTTGTTACGAAAGATACGATAATATTCACAAAACGAAAGGGTTTGCCCTGCAATATTTATTCAAAAACATAGAAAAAGATTTAGGTATTGAAAATTTTGAAGGATATTTTGTTTTTGATGCCGACAATTTGTTAAGCCCCGATTACATTACCCGAATGAATGAAGCTTTTGATGCGGGAGAAAAAATTGTCACCTCTTACAGAAACACAAAAAATTTTGACGAAAATTGGCTCGCTTCCACTTATGCGATACATTGGTTGCGTTCAATTCGATTCAAACACCGTGCCCGCTCGGTTTTGAGATTGGCAACCAATATTCAGGGTACAGGTTTTTTATTTGCAAATGAGCTCATTAAAGACGGGTGGAATTATACATCTTTGACAGAAGACAGAGCTTTTACAGCCGATGCTGTGGCACACGGATATATGATTACATATAATGATGCCGCTGTTTTTTACGATGAACAGCCAACCAGTGTAAAAATCGCACTTCGCCAAAGACTACGCTGGTCTAAAGGTCACCTCTTGGCACTTGCACAAACAGGTCCCGTTTTATTTAAAAATATTTTTGTCGGAAAATATTACAAAAACAATGTAACAGATAGCCGTTTTAACCGTTTTGCCGACAATTTAAGACTCAAATGGGCATCGTTTGATACTCTTGTACAACTTATACCGATATGTGTCGTTAAACTGTTCCTTTGGATTTCGGTTTCCGTATTTCTTTTCGCCTGCTTTTCGTTTTGCAACGGAATTGACGAAATGTCTTTGTTCGGGAACAGTATAATTTCATCTGTTCTGTCCTTCTTTTTAGATGATACGGTTATAAGTGTACCTCCCGGCATATATGCAGCACTTCTTTCGATTGCGATTACTGTTTTGGTTAATATAATTTCAAGATTAAGTTATCACATACAGATGATGTATATGGCAATATATGTATTCATTGCGGAAAGAAAACGAATCATACCTATTCCTTTTCACAAAAAAATTCTATATACAATAACATGGCCGATATTCGATGCTATCGGCAGATGGACAACTTACATAGCTTTATTTAAAAAGGTAGAGTGGAAACCTATACCTCATGAAAGCAAAGTTACCATCGATCAAATAAGAGGAGCCTCAAGTGAGAAAAAATATGAAAAAGCAAAATAAATTTTTGCCGTTTTTCAATATTCAATTTTTGAGAAATTATTTTGACAAAAAAACATTAATTTTGATTTTTCCCTTTTTTTTAATGGATATAAGCATACGAATGCTTTCGGCAAAAATCAATTACAGGCAATGGCAGATGTATTTGCCGAGCGTTTTGTTTTCTGCTGTTTGGATTTTACTTATCGTTTTAATTGTAAAATCGGTACATAAAAAAACTTTGGGACGGTTATTGTATTCACTTATTTTTTTCATTTTCTTTTTAATCTTTTTCACACATATTGTTTATTATCAGTATACCGGTTACTTTTTCTCTTTTAATTTATTGAAATCGGCAAGTGAAGCCAAATCATACATATGGGATACCGTAAAAAACAGTGGTTATATAACATATTTATTGGGTATATCGGTTATGTTGTTAGGAGTTTTGGCACTGATTATGTTTCCGAATTCCGAAAAAATATCGAAAAAATCATTTTTTAAAACCGTTTTTGTTTTTTTTATTGCACACTTATTAATTCCTGTTTTCTACGGGTTACCCAATAAAACGCTTGAATGGGATACCTGGCGTAATCCTCAAAATATTTACTCCTCATTTTCCGATGCAAACAAATGTATTAAAATATGCGGATTATACGAGTATACCGTAAGAGATTTTTATGTTAATGTGTTAAAAGGCAATTCTGAAGATAATCCGTCAGAGTCCGAACTTGATTTTCTTAATGAAAAATACGACTTTAAAACTTTATCGAACAAAAACGAATATACCGGTATTTTTAAAGGCAAAAATGTTATAATACTGCAACTTGAAGGTATCGACAGTTGGCTGTTAAATGAAAATGACATGCCTAATTTATATAAAATGTTAGATAACTCTATCGTATTTGACGATCACTATTCGTTTTATACCGGTGGCGGTTCAACTTTTAATTCCGAATTAGCCGTAAATACCGGATTCTTGACACCGTTCACTTATTGTGAAAATCCCTATTCTTTTCACAATAACCTTTTTCCGTACTCTTTGCCGAGAATGCTTGAAACGGAAGGATATGTTTCAAACTGTTTTCATATGAATTCCGGAGAATTTTACTTAAGAAATCTCAACTACAATAATTGGGGTTACGAAAATTATTACGGATTGACTGATATAGAGAAATACGGTGACAATTCATATATGCTTGATAGAGAACTGATACTTAACGATTTTTTTAACGATAAACTTTTTAAAGGTGAACAACCGTTTCTTAACTACATAATTACATATACTGTACACACGCCTTTTACAAAAGAAAATAAAATAAACACAGCTCTTGCCACAAAAAGCGAAAACGATATTAAAATTTTAAATACAATGGACGAAGAGGATTTTGCCCGCTATTATGCATCGGAAACGGATTATATGGTAGGACTGTTATTGAAAGCACTTGAAAATAACGGCCTCATTGACAACACTGTAATCGTTGCTGTAACAGATCATTACCTGTATACTCTAAACGACAAGACAATTCTCGATAAATATAAAAATACGAGCAATAACCTGATTAATCAAACCCCCTTCTTCATATGGTCAAACGGTATGGATTCTTTGCATATAGGAAAAACAAATTCTCAAATTGATATTCTTCCTACTCTTTTAAACATGCTCGGAATTGAATATTGCGATGATTATTACATCGGTCGTGATATTATGGACGAAGATTATGTGGGATATGTTTTCTTCAGCGACTATTCATGGTATGACGGAGAAAATTATGTTGAATTGGGAAAAACCGTAAGCAATACATCACCGCTTGAAGAATATATAAATAAAATTAACAGCGAAATTAATGAAAAAATTCAAAAGAATGATCTAACGCTTAAATACAACTATTTCGAAAAAATGCAAAAAAATTTTAATGCGTCGTCGCATTAAGATACTTTTCGAAAAAATTAAAGACAGCAATAAAAAGTCCCGCCGCCTGTTTAATTGCGGTGGGACTTTTTTACTGAATTATCATTTTAAAATAAAGTATTTTTCCATTAAATTATGACCGTCGGAAACAAAAAATCCCGTTTTCGTCGCATTGTCTTCCGTGTAAGATGTGATACCCTGAGAAAGATGATTTTCGCTGTCATATATGGCAAAAGGAACATTTTCATGCGAATGTGTTCTTATTTCGCAGGGAGTAGGGTGATCCGGCATGAGTAATACACGGTACCTCTCCCCTGTCGAATCCAAATATCGCATTACCGGCGACAATATTTTCGAATCAATATCTTCAATGGTTTTTACTTTGTTCTTATAATCGGCTGTATGACCGCATTCATCAGGTCCTTCTACATGAATATAAACAAAATCGGCACCGTCTGCAAATGCAGAAATAGCGGCATTGGCTTTGCCGGAATAATTTGTTTTATAGTTTCCTGTTGCACCTTCAACATCAATAGATTTCATTCCGGCACAGAGACCTATCCCTTTTATTAGGTCTACTGCCGATATAACGCAACCGTTTAATCCGAATTTGTCCTTAAACAAAGAGAGCTGAGGTTTCTTGCCCGGACTCCAAAGCCAAATCGAATTGGCAATGTTTTTGCCTGCACGGCGGCGTTCGATATTCACAGGGTGATTTTCCAATATAGTCAAACTGTCTAAAAAAAGTTTTCGATATTCATTACCGATTACACCGGCGGGCAAATATTCACCTATCCTTTTTCCGATTATATCGTGAGGACGGGAAAAGTCGTATATACGGTCATTTATATCATATCCCGGAGGGTTATCCCAAATAAGACAGTGCCTGTAACTGACTCCGGTGTAAAAACGCCTAAATTCATTACCCATTTTTTCATCAAGCGTTTTTATTAATTTATCCGCCTCTTCGGTAGTAATCTCACCGGCACTGTGATCAAGCATAACCCTGTTTGTATAATCGCCTTCATCGGATATAGTGACAACATTACAGCGAAAGGCATACTGCGTAGGTGTCATTTTAATTCCTATGCTTGCAGCTTCTAAAGGCGAACGCCCTTTTGAATAAATTTTGGGATCATACCCTAAAATAGCGAGATTGGCAGTATCGCTTTCCGGAACCATATCATCCGGTACAGTTTTTGCCGTACCGTTAAAACCGTTAAGTGCAATAAAGTCCATCATGGGCTTATTTGCAGCCTCCAAAGGCGTTTTGTTACCGAGTTCCGATATTTTTCTGTCTGCCATACCGTCTCCGAGCATAACCAAATATTTCATATTATTCACCCCGAATATATTTATTAACAATATCTACTATCTTTAAGTCTCCGTTTTTGTCATATGCCAAAATAAAGAGTTCAGGCTGATACACATCGTGATCAATTCCGATTCTGAAAGTACCGTTATTCTTTCTGATTTTGTATCTGACCTCTAAACCTATTAAAGATTTATCTGCCGCCCACGCATAATCATCGTCAATATTTATCCAGGAATACGAAGCAAGTGCCTGATCGAAAGTATCAAATTCCGTTACATACAAATCGTAAATTTTTTGCATGGTAAAAGGCTGCTTTTTTTCATGTGTTTCAAAATATTCATCAAAGAAATAGCCGTTATATGCTTCATTGTCGCCGTGTTTTACGGTTTCAATATAATCGTATATAAATTTAGCATACGAACTGTACTGCTCTATCTTTTGAATGTCGTCCGTAAATTTAACGGAAACATTTCCCTTTTTGTACTCAATTACATAATCTTTAATCAGATAAACATAATCTTCATCGTCGAAAATGTTTTCAGTCCAATCCGGAGTATAATAAAGAATGGTTGTGGGCTGAGGATTGTAAGTTGAAGCGGGTTTCTTATCCTGCTTCAACGACTGTAAAAATCCCGGTAAATTTTCTTTAGGTGTCAAAATAAACCAAATGAAAAAGCCTACTATCAGTGCCAACAATACAAGAATTACAATATACCGTTTACGCTTTGACAAACAAACACATTTTTTTTCGCTTTGTTTTTTTGCTTTTTTACTCATTGCTTAAATTCCTATCATCGAAAATAATAAATTTTTCCGCTGGATTCGTTGTTTTTCAAATCAAAAAGTTCGCTCACCGTAACAAAACGCCAGCCGTCTGCTTTAAATTGGTCAATTAAATCTATAGCCGCATCGCATGACATTTTGTGAATATCATGAAGAAGAACAATGGAACCGCTCGAAGTGTGTTCTTTTATATGTTCAACAATGGATTCTTTACTGTCGGCTTTCCAGTCAACAGGATCAACACACCAGTTTATATAGTAATAATCTTTTGCTTTAACTATTTCGTCCTGTATATTTCCATACGGAGGCCTGACGAGAATGGGCACTATTCCGGTCGCTCCCTCTATAAGCTCGGAGCAATGTTTAATATCAGCCATAACTTCTTCAACGGTCATTTTATAATAATTTGCGTGTCCGAAAGAGTGTATTCCGATCTCGCACCCGTACTCTATCATCTTTTGCAAAATTTCTTCATTTCCGGAAATGTTGCTTCCTACTACGAAAAAAGTGACCTTAACATCTCTTTCTTTCAAAGCTTCGAGTAATTTAGGCGTCGTGCGATAATTAGGACCGTCGTCAAAAGTCAAAGCAATAACTTTTTCCTTTGAATCGATAACCGGAGAATAATTTGTACCGACAAATTTACTGTCTGTTTTCTTATCGTACACAGGGTGCGGAATATTTTCCTCCGGCAATGTGTCAGACTCTGCGAGCGGTGAAGAATTCAATACAAGGTCGGGGAAAAATAAATTTTCGTTGTCTGAAACGGGAACTTTTTGAGAACAAGCAAACAAAGCAGGTACAATCAGAATCAAAAAGAAACACAACAATATTTTTTTGCCCATTTTTTTCACATCCAGTCACTTAACAGCACTTAATTTTCAATATTTTCGTACACCGTTCATTATAGCACAAAGCACTCGGAAAATCAATAGTTCCGAGTGCTCTGTGTTATAATATTTTTTTAATAAAGATTTAAATATTTTCTTTTTCTATTATTTTTATATTATCCGGCAAAATACCACATTCGATATATACGATTTCTTTTATTTGTGCGACTTGGTTTATTGTGAGCCCGTCACTTTCGACAATAACATTTGCACTGTCATTGCTTACAACAGCCACACATTCGCTAAAGCCCTTAGCTTTTACAAGGCTTTCTATGTTCGCTTCATTTGCTATCTCGTTTGCCATACGGCTCATTTCGGCGTACGCTTCGTTTTTTGCCGACACATCGGTTGAATCGGACGCCGCAACTTCTTTCAACATTTCTATCGCTTCGTCTCTTACTCTTTCACGGTTGATAACGGCGAGAGCAAAATAATCTTCCGTTTCATCTACTGCCGTCTGATCGCCGTTATCGGATAAACTTACATCTCCGGCATCACTGTCTGATACGGCATTGTCGGGCAAAGTCTTTGCCGGATTGGAAAAACGCACATTTAAGTACCCTGCAACCGCTATAACCAAAACGCACGCCGCAAGGACGGTTGTACGCTTGTTTAAAAATTTATATATAGCCGATGTCTTACCTTTTTCAACCTCGTTGCCTTCTACGATTTCCTCTTCCTCCCTATCTTTCGGTGTGTTTATTTTTTTCCAAAAAGTAAAAAAAGAGTATGATTTTTTATCCGTACTTTCCTCCTGCTCAGTACTTTTTTCGATATTTTCGTCATTTTGACATTCGATAACCTCGCATGATGTGTTCCTAACTTTTTCAAGTTTGTTCATAAAAATTTCCTCCTAATATTTTTTAATTTGTTACATATATTTTATCGGTTGAAATACCGAGAGATGCTGACACAACGCCAATAACTTTTTCGATTAATGAGGCGTTAAGTTTCTTTTCGCAAACAATTGCGGCACCTTTAATTTTAGGAAGCGTATATCCTGAAACAATAGCCTCTTTAACGCTCGCACTTTTAGCTGAAAACACGATGGTAGACACCTTTTTTATATCTCCCTGTGCACCTATATCCTGAGTTGAATCCTGTGCATATGTACATACCGCCGAACCCTCCAAAGTAACCATTACATTTACATTGCCTACACCGTCTATTTTTTCCACAAGCGTTTTAAGCCTGTTTTCCAAATCCCGTTCATACGCCGTTTCGTCAAAAGCATCTGATACCGTTTCGGATTTTTCTTCTCCGTTACCGCGAAATGACAGTATAAGAACAAATAAAGCAATCAATGCTATGCAGGTGAGGTATAAATAAGGCTTCTTCAATATTTTTTCAATCATTTACATCTCCTTTGTTAAACGAGCACTCAAGAGAATAATGCGTGTTAATATATTCTCGTACTTTTTTCTGCTCTTCTTTTTCGCAATCCGCCGTTACGGTAACCGTACCGAAAACCATATTTCCGTCAATGAGCGAATAAGGAACCGTAACATCGGATTTTATCCCGTAAACAGCTTGCAAATCGTCTTTTATTTGGCAAGCTATCCTTTGAGAAAGTATTTTCGGTAAAAGCATACTTGTATCTTCGTTATAAATCGTATGCTCGTCATTTTCAATTATGACTGTATTTTTTTCGTTGCCGATAAAAGATGTGATAAAATTTACAGCAGGCAAAATCACAACGAACATCACCACGATTTTAATTACGAAATTCAATCCGTCCGATGAACTTGATTTCGGTGCAATTAACTTTATTATTCCGCAGAAAAAAGAAACGGTGATTATCAGCATTATATATTCTTTCATCTTTAACCGCCGCCTTTCACAAAAATTGCGACGGTTATTATGAAAAATATCGACAGTGACAGCATAAGTGCATAAAGAATATTGTAAACGCCGTAAACCGACGACATAATTTTTGCCGCATCGTCGGCACCGACCAAAGAAGAAAAAGCAGACAAAATTCGCAATGAAATTTTCTTAAGGGCAAAAGATATAACGGGAGTTAGCGTCATATAAAGCAAGACGGCAAACATAAAAATCCCCAGTGTATTTTTTACAAGCTTTATTCCGGCTATAAGAGTTGAAGAGGTTTCGGATACCATTCCTCCGACAATAGGAATGAAATTCCCCGATAAAAGCTTTAAGCTTCTGAGTGCGAGGCTGTCGGCCGACGAAGCCAACGAATGTTTAAAATACAGTATTGCCGAAAGAATACTCATCGTAATTACACAGAGTTTTGAGGCAAAAGAACTTATAAAATCCGTAACGGCGGAAAAATTCATTTTTGAAACAAATCCCGCACATATAAATGCGAACAAAATCTTCACAAGCGGTACAACAATCATTACGCACACTTTTTCGGCAACGGCAATTACACTTATAACGGAAACGCTCGTAAGAGCCGCCTGCCCTCCCGCACCCTGCATACACATTGCCGTAGCCATGAAAGGCGTAAGAGACAACATAAATGTCGATAACTCGTTTATATATTCCGTAACGGTTTCAAGTGCGGTTAAAATATTACCGTAAACCATAACGCAAACAAAAACGGAAACGGTAAAATTTAGACATTGCGTCAAAGCAGAACTTTTGATTCCGGACGAAAGAGCTGTATATATTCCCGAAACAATCAGAAAAGCCGTAATACTTAAAACAAAACCGCCTTCTTTTTTTAACAGACCGAAAAAAATATTCATAAGCTTTTTTATTAAGGTATTGAATTCGACTGTCTCTGATGCACCCGAATAAGAAAATTCAAGGTCGTCAAACTCGCCGTTTTCAAGAATACTTTCCGGAACATATTTTTCCAGCGTATCAATCCCCAATTCGTTTTTTATTTCATTTTCGATGCCCTCCGCTTTTGCACAAAACGAAAAAGCAAAAAGCAAAACAAGCACCACTCCGATTTTTTTCATAACATTCCTTCAACGAGCGACAACAGTGTCTCTATCATCGGTACCGTATTTGTAATAATCAATATTTTTCCGATAAATTCAACTTTTCCCGAAACGGAAGGAATACCGAAATCGACGCACATTTCCGAAATGATATGTGTCATCATGGCGAGTGCGAAACTTTTAAATAAAATATTATAATACTTTTCGCTTGTGCCGTTTGATAAGGTTTTTATATACGAAATAAGCGGCGAAGCGTTTTTTATCGCTATAACCGTCAGCAATATCGACAAAGCAGTTGCCGCAAGTGACGCATATTCGCTTTTTAATTCTTTGAGAGGGACTATGCACACAACGGCAAAAACTATTCCCGCAAAAATCCCCGCAGTATCCGACATCAAATTCCGAAGATGTTACGCACTGTATTAAAAAGCGTACCCATCTCTCCCACCAGCATAAACAAAACGATTATTATTCCCGCAACCGATACCAAAGCCGACTGGTCATCTCTGCCCGATTTGTTTAATATCTGACAGGCAACCGACACGAGTATTCCTATTCCCGCTATTTTCAAAATCAATGATACATCCATTTTTGTCTCCTTATGTCAGATTAAAAGAAGCACCGCACCTATTCCCGCCATTACTCCTAAATAACGGCTTGCTTTTGCACGGAGTACGGCTTCTTCTTTCTCTTTTTTATAGATATCCTCCAGTTCAAAAATAAGTGTATCGCACTTTTGCGACTGCTCCGATACGGATATCTGTCCGAAACTTTCGGCAAATTCTAGAATTAAATTCTTACATTCGGTACTTATCGACAGCTTTTTTTCATAATCCGAAAAAGTATGGTACAGTACGGACCGACTGTCAGTTATGTATCCCTGACGCAATGAATTTAAAAATCCGTTTTTTTCCAAAACTTTATTGCCGAATTTTTTGTATATATCGAGTTGTCTTGTTCTGTGCAAAACAATTTCCCGTCTTACAAATTTAAAAAACTGTATAAAAGCGTATAACTCCTCTTTGCTTTTTGTAAAATCAACCGATTTTACAATTCCCGCTGTACTGAAAAAAATAAAAACGAGAATTAAACCTAAGGTTTTCACTTTTTTTCACTCACTATCTTCTTGAAAAACAATTCGGCTTTTGCCGTCACCGGATTTTTCAATCAGTGCGAACGCATCAAATACTCCATTGTCTATAAGCCTTTTTATGTTCGGACGCTTTTTGACCGACATAATACTGTCACCGTGAGATGTTGCAAGTAGCGGTACTCCGCTGTTTTGAACACAAAGAAGTGCTTCTGTGTCATCTTCTTTTCCTATTTCATCGCAAATGATAAGCTCGGGAGAAAAAAGGCGTGTTGCTATTTCTATTCCGTCACTTTTTCTGTAACCGTAAAATCTGTCAATGAGTCCTTCGCTTCCTCCGGGAAGAATTTCTCCTCTTTCGTCTATCACGGCAACCCTTTTCGCATATCCGAATTTTCCCGTTCCCACAGCTTTTGCCACAGACCTTACGGCAGTCGTTTTTCCGTATCCGGGAGGAGAATATAATAAAACCGAAGATGACGGATTTTTTATGAGATATCGGCTGACAACATCTCCGGAAGAAGCTATATCCCGTGAAATTCTTAGGTTAACACTGCCGATTGCTCCGAGAGAGGAAATTTTTTCACCGTCGTATATACATTCTCCGCACACTCCCGCACGGATTCCCTCAGGTGTCACTATATATCCAGAATTAATCGTCTGCATATGTCGGTAAAAAGAACCTTCACTCAATCGGTTTATAACAAAATCCATGTCTTGTGATGTACAAATAAGCGCACTTGAAATATCCGATGTTACACCCCGTTTTTTATCTAAAAACAAATTTTTTTCGTATGTGGAAACAGAAATAGGTCCGTTTCTTCTCAGCCTTATTTCACATATTTTTTCCTGCATTTCAGAACTTAAAGATAAAATCGAAAATGTCAGATATTCCGGCAAAAGCGAACATATTTTTCCTATCATTTTCTCACCTCGTTTTATTTGATTTTATGCTCCCTTCAGTCTTTTATGACAAATACCGAAGCTTTTTATATTCCGAATTTATTGCCTTTGACATAATTTTGAATAATTAATTACCGATTTTTACTTTTTTCTATTGCATTTATTACACTTTTGCGGTATAATATTATATAGCTTATAGCTTATAGCTTATAGCTTATAGCTTATAGCTTATAGCTTATAGCTTATAGC
>CAZLEX010000038.1:11881-12100 GCA_964558655.1 uncultured Oscillospiraceae bacterium
TTGAGGCTACCTACGGTGGTAATCCGAAAAAGTAAAAAGGAGAAAATTATGAAAAAGATTTTAAGTCTTACTTTGGTAGCTCTTATGCTTTTGAGTTCGTCCGTAATGCTTTTTTCGTGTAAGGACGATACAGACGATAAAAAAGGCACAAATGCCAATTTAAATGCTACCGAAAAGCAGCTCGAAGAAGGAACGATTTTCTATGAAAGAGCACAGGTT
>CAZLEX010000039.1:0-11913 GCA_964558655.1 uncultured Oscillospiraceae bacterium
CGATGATGTTCCTCACCCGTATGTTGATGAAAAGCGAGTTCTTTAAGTCTCCGACTATTATTATCATTACGGACAGAACCGACCTTGACGACCAGCTATCCAAGCAGTTTGTCGGCTCTAAAAAGTATATCGGAGATAATACCGTTGTCAGTATCGAGTCCCGTGAAAAGCTCCGTGATGAATTGCAAGGCAGAGAAAGCGGCGGCGTTTATCTGACAACGATTCAGAAGTTTACCGAGGACTTGCAGGTGCTTACCGACAGGTCTAATGTCATTTGTATTTCCGACGAGGCTCACCGCAGCCAAGTCAATTTAGAGCAGAAAGTAAAGATTACGGATGCAGGTGTAGAGCGTACTTACGGCTTTGCAAAGTATCTGCACGATTCTCTCCCCAATGCTACTTATGTTGGTTTTACCGGAACGCCGATTGATGCGACCATTGAAGTCTTTGGTGATGTCGTTGATGCCTACACAATGACCGAAGCTGTCCGTGACGGAATTACCGTCAATCTCGTGTATGACGGTCGTGCGGCTCGTGTAACGCTTGACCAGGCGAAAATCCAAGAGATTGAGGATTACTATGCCAAGTGTGCGGAAGAAGGCTCTAACGAACATCAAATTGAAGAAAGTAAAAAGGCTGTTGCCAATATGGAGGTTATTATCGGTGATCCCGATAGACTTCGTGCCGTTGCAGAAGATTTCATTAACCACTACGAAAACCGTGTTGCTGAAGGTGCTACGGTGGCAGGAAAAGCAATGTTCGTTTGTGCAAACAGAAACATTGCTTATGATCTTTATAAAATAATCGTTGAGCTTCGACCTGAATGGGCAGAAAAGAAAATCTGTGTGAACGATGCTGAACTCACCGAGAAAGATAAGAAAGAACTCAAACCTATCGAGAAAATTCGTATGGTTATGACTCGCAATAAAGACGACGAAGCAGAACTGTATGAAATGCTCGGAACGAAAGAGGGCAGAAAAGAACTTGACCGTCAATTCAAGAATATTAAGTCAAATTTCAAAATTGCCATTGTCGTTGATATGTGGCTTACAGGTTTTGATGTTCCTGCTCTTGATACAATTTACATTGATAAGCCAATTCAACAACATACCCTTATCCAAACTATTTCTCGTGTGAACCGTGTTTATGAGGGGAAAGACAAAGGCTTGATTGTCGATTACATTGGCATTAAAAAGAATATGAACCTCGCTTTGAAGAAGTACACCAACTTTGAGACGGAGGAATTTGAGGGCATTGAGCAATCCATTACGATTGTAAAAGACCAGTTGGAAGTCCTCGGTCAGATGTTCCACAACTTCAATAGCCGAGACTTCTTTGAGGGTTCTCCGGTCGAACAGCTCGCTTGCCTTAACCGTGCAGTTGAGTATGTTCAGCTTACCGAGGAACTGGAACGTCGCTTTATGGCAGCAGTTAAGAGAATGAAGCAGGCTTTCAATCTCTGCACATCAAGCGACCAATTCACAGACGAGGACAGAGATTATATTGCTTTCTACTGTGCGGTTCGTTCCATTCTTTTCAAGCTGACTAAGGGCGATGCTCCCGACACGGCACAGATGAACGCAAGAGTTCGTGAACTGTTGGAGGGTGCAATCCAATCTGACGGTATTGAGGAGCTTTTTGAAACAGGCAAACATATCTCCGTTGATATTTTCAGCGACGAGTATATGGACAAGATAAATGCCATTCAGCTCCCGAATACCAAGATTAAGATTTTGCAGAGGCTCTTGTCGCAGGCTATCGAGGAATACAAGAAAGTCAACAAGATTATGAGTATGGAGTTTGCGGAGCGTATGAGACGTGTTGTGGACGAATACAACAACCGTCGTAAGGACGAAGCCTTTGCAAACGAAGTCTTGGATGATGTTGCCGAACAGCTTGCGAATCTGTTGGAAGAACTGAAAAAAGAAAAGAACTCATTTAAGGATATGGGTATCGACTATGAGGAGAAAGCATTTTACGACATTCTCAACATCGTTGCCCGTAAGTATGAGTTTGAATATTCCGATGATAAGATGATTGAGCTTTCCAAGCGTATCAAGGTCATTGTTGACGATAAGGCGAGATACACAGATTGGTCAACTCGTGATGATATTAAAGCGAACCTGCAAGTTGACCTTATCCTCTTGCTTGATGAGTTCGATTATCCGCCTGTAACTATTGATGATGTTTACAAAGAGGTTTTGGAGCAGGCAGAAAACTTTAAGAAGTATGTGAATTGAAAAAAACAAAGTTTTAGGGTGTACCTAAGATTACCATTTTTGAGTCACAGGAGTAAAAACAGTCTGCTTATTGAAAATCATAAATAGAAGGCGAATGTGCGGATTTAATTCAAAGGATATAATAAGTTTTCTATATTGTCTCGTTAATTTGCGGCATTCTCCTGATGTATTTATTTATAAAAAATGTAAGATTATGACATCGGTTATTTTTTGTATTTTCAATTAAAGTCTGTTTGCTAATGTAAAAATAAGCGATTCCGTTTTCTCCCATCCGAGACATGGATCCGTTATAGATTTTCCCCATATATGTTCATCGACTTTTTGAGCTCCGTCTTCTATATAACTTTCTATCATTAGCCCCTTTACGAGTTTTTTAATATCGGGATTATAATTACGGCTGTCAGCTACTTCACACGCAATTCTTATCTGTTCGAGATATTTTTTGCCTGAATTCGCATGATTTGTATCGACAATTACCGAAGGATTTGATAAACCGGATTCGGCATAAAGGTTAAACAGCTTCAAAAGGTCTTCATAATGGTAATTTGAAACGCTTTTTCCGGCAAAATCAACATATCCGCGAAGGATTGCGTGTGCCAGAGGGTTTCCGTGACTTTTTACTTCCCAACCGCGATATATAAACGAATGACTGTGCTGTGCCGCTTTTATCGCGTTCATCATTATGGAAAGATCTCCTCCTGTCGGATTTTTCATCCCGACGGGAACATTAAGACCGCTTGCGGTAAGTCTGTGTTCCTGATTTTCAACCGAACGGGCGCCGACGGCAACATAAGCCAGAATGTCGGAAAGATATCTGTGGTTGTCCGGATAAAGCATCTCATCGGCACAAGTAAAACCGTAATCTTTCAACGCACTCATATGAAGTTCTCTTATGGCTACAATTCCTTTATAAAGATCGGGCTTTTCTTCCGGATCGGGCTGGTGAAGCATTCCTTTATATCCGTCACCGGTCGTTCTCGGCTTATTGGTATAAATTCTCGGAATAATAAATATTTTGTCTTTTACCTGTTCTTCGATTCTTTTTAATCGGGAAATATATTCAAGCACAGAGTCTCGATGATCTGCCGAGCAGGGACCGATAACCAAAATAAACTTGTCGGACTCTCCCGTAAAAATCTTTCGTATTTCTTCCGCCCGCTCCTCTTTGATTTTCTGCATTTCACTGTTAAGCGGGAAATCTCTTTTTACATCTTGCGGAATCGGAAGTTTCCTGTAAAAACTCATATTCATAATTATTACCTCTCATTTCATATCTGTTATTTTTTATTAAATCTACGGCGGCGTTCACTCGAAATTTTCATGAGTTCACGCATATCGTCTCTTCTTGATTCTTTGACACAGCGGTAAAGTTTGTCAAAAGAATTGCGGAATTTATCCATTTCTTTCAAAAGTGCTTCACGGTTCAAAAGAAAAAGTTCGCTCCACATTTCATCGTTTATATTGGCAATTCTGGTAAGGTCCCGAAAAGAGTCGCCCGTATATTTTATGAGATCGGGATTATCGTCGGCACACATCAGACTTACGGCTATACAGTGGGTAAGCTGTGATAAAAAAGCAATCATTCTGTCATGCTCCGTAACCGACAATTCTGATATTTTTTCAAACCCAAGCGTCTGCCCGAGTTCACAACAAAAATCTATTGCTTCTCTCGTATTTTTTTCGGTGGGAACAACAATATAGTTAGCTCCCGCAAATATGGTATCGTCGGCATATTCGATTCCGCTCGCTTCTCTGCCTGCCATCGGGTGAGACGAAATAAATTCGACTGTCGGAGGAAGCATATTCTGAATTTCATGAACGACCGCTCCTTTTACTCCCGTGACATCGGTTATCAGTGTACCGGGTTTTATCAAATGTCCGTTGCTTTTAATCCATTCAATAAAAATTTTCGGATATAAAGCAAATATAATGAGATCGGAATCGGCAATAAGCTCTTCGTCAATTTCTGTTGTGCCGAAATCTATCATATTCTTTTCCATAGCATATTTTACAGTTTCGGGATCTCGCGTTACAGCACGAACTTTATATCCTTGTTTTTTCAATGCCATAGCGTAACTTCCGCCCAAAAGTCCCAAGCCTACTATTAAAATTTTAGTATCTTTGTTAATCATATTTTTTCAGTCCTATCTGTAATTGTTCAAGTGTTTCCCAATAATTAGGGAAACTTTTTTCCACCGCTTCAGCACCGTCTATTTCTCCGCCCAATAGACTTAAAGCAACGGACATTGCCATAGCAATACGATGATCGTTATGAGAAGATATTGTACTTGTCGGTGCGTGTAACGGAGCTTTTTTTATTATTACGCGGTCATGCTCAACATGAATATCAGCCCCGATTTTTAAAAGCTCTTCCCGCATTGCCTCTGCTCTGTCACTCTCTTTTATTTTGAGCCGTGCAGTACCGGTAAATTCTCCTCCGTTCAGTACGGAGGCAAGAACAAAAAGTATCGGAGCAAGGTCGGGGCAATCCGACAAATCATAAGTGTCAAATCCATGATTTAGACGGTAATAAAATTTTCTGTAAACAGCATCTCCTTGAAGCGAATCCTCGCGAAGTCCGTCAAGCTTCACATCTCCTCCTATCAGATTAAACGCATCGAGAAATGCGGAACCCGACCAATCACCTTCAACAGTATAAGATGTTGATTTAATATGCGTATTCGGTATAACGGTATAAGTACGGCCGTCACATTTTATGTTCTTTCCGAAATCCCGAAGTACAGATAATGTAAGGTCGATATAAGACGAACTTTCAAACTTATCCGTAACCGTAAGAGTGCTTTTTTCATCAATACAGGAAAGCGCAAAAAGAAGACCTGTAACAAATTGACTTGAAACATTTCCCGGAATTTTGTAATCACCCGCTGTAAGACCGGAGCCGACAATCAATTTATTAAAAGAATAAAAGAAATCTATACCGTGTAAATGTGCAAAATCTTCATAAACCGAAAGAGGCCTCTGCATAAGT
This sequence comes from uncultured Oscillospiraceae bacterium, assembly GCA_964558655.1. Classification (GTDB taxonomy): domain Bacteria; phylum Bacillota; class Clostridia; order Oscillospirales; family SIG627; genus RGIG6353. The sequence continues at coordinate 5,230 of CAZLEX010000039.1, forward strand.
CTCTCGGTTCCCGAAATTGTAACTCTGCCGTGTCCCAGCATACAAATCGGTATGAGAAACCTTAAAGTGCTTCCGCTTTCATGGCAGTAAATACTTGTGCCGTCCGGTATTTTTTTCGGATCAAGTGACCCGATAATCACATTTTCGTCGGCATCTTTTCGGATTTTGGCTCCCATTTTTTCGAGGCAGTCAAGAGTAACCGTTATATCCTGCGAATATCCGATATTGCTTACACAGCTTTCTTTGCTCAATGCGGCACATATAAGAGCACGGTGAGCCATGCTTTTTGAGGGTGGAACCGTACATTTTCCAACGGCACGGGACGGGCTGATAAATACTTTCATTTCAAAGCCTCCGTCAGTGCTTTTATTCCTTCAATATAACCTCTGAATCCCAATCCTGTAACGGTTTTTAGTGCATACGGACGAATGAAACTTATCTGTCGAAAATCTTCACGCTCTTCAACACGGGAAATATGAACTTCGACAAAAGGTATCGAAACTGCTTTAAGAGCATCGAGAATTGCTACACTTGTATGTGTATAAGCCGCCGGATTTATAACAATACCGTCTGCTTTGCCATATGCTTCCTGTATTTTGTCAACGAGTGCCCCTTCGTGATTTGATTGATATATTTCAATATCAATTCCGTTCTCTTCGGCATATTTATTTATCATTTCACATAAAGCCGTATATGTTTCACTCCCGTAAATATTCGGCTCTCTTTTTCCGAGCATATTAAGATTTGGCCCGTTTACAACAAGTATTTTCATTTTAAAAAATCCTTTACAATTTTTTCGGCATTTTCTTTTACGCTATCGGATACACATATACAAGCATCGCAAGATGTTTTATATATCGGATATCTTTCAGCATATCTTTTTTTCAGTACTTCCCGATTATATGCGGTAGGGCGGTCATCAGTCGGACGAATAGATTCAAGTGGGCGGTCAATAAAATATATTTTTCCGTTTTCCCGAAGTAACATTACATTTTCTTTTCTCAGAATAGCTCCGCCACCCGTTGCGATAACCGTATTTTTCAAAGAGGAAACTCTCTTTATCACATTTGCTTCGATATCACGAAAAAAAGTTTCTCCCTTTTGAGAAAAAATTTCCGGAATTGTCATTCCGTATTCTTTTACTATTTCATCGTCTGTATCCACAAAATCTTTGTTTAATATTTTGGATATTTCTTTTCCGATAGTGGTTTTTCCTGCTCCGGGCATACCGATAAGTACGATATTTTCAACTTCTTTTGAAATTTTATTAAAAACCGCGTCGATTTTTTCATCGGATATTTTTGTATTCGTAAAAAGTTCACAGGCTTTTGCGGCTTGTGCAACAAGCATATAAAGACCGCCTGTCGCATTTATCCCCAGAAATTGAGCATCGCATATGAGTTTTGTACGCAACGGATTATATACAGCATCGATAACTCCTTCAAGCTTTGGAAAATTTTCGAGATTTATTGCGGATACACCTATATTCGGAAACATTCCGAGAGGAGTTGTGTTGATGATGATTTGCGTATCGGTGTAATTTTTTAAAGCTTCGTCATAAGTTATGCAACCGTCTTGCTTTTTTCTCGAAACGGGAAAGATTTCATATGCTCCCAAATCTTTAAGAACTGCCGTTGCAGTCTTTGCGGTGCCTCCGTTTCCGAGAATCAAAGCTTTCTTTTTGTGCAAAGATATTCCGCTCTTTAAAATCAACGACTTCATTCCGAAAAAATCGGTATTATATCCACAAAGCTTTCCGCCTTTATTTAAAACGGTATTGACAGCACCTATTTTTTCGGCAATTTCCGAAATCTCATCAAGATACGGAATAACCGCCTGTTTATACGGAATTGTAACATTAATGGCACAAAATTCTCTTTTTTTCATGAAAGAATCAAGTGAATTCGGCTCTATTTCAAAAAGTTCATAATCATAATCGGCAAATTGTGAATGAATTATTTTTGAATAACTGTGTCCTAATTTTTCCGCTATACACCCGTATTTCATTTTTTCACCGCCCAGTCTGTTCCGTACCGTACGGACATGGCGTCATATATAACAAGTGCAGTCATACAGTCCTGAACAATTCTTGCCCTATGAACTATACAGGGATCATGTCTTCCGTGTGCCAAAAGAATTGCATTTTCGTTTTTTGACATATCCACACTTTCCTGTTCAATCCCGATTGTAGGTGTGGGACGGATTGCCGTTCGGAAGATAATGGGCATACCGTTGGAAATTCCGCCGTTTATTCCGCCGCTGTTATTTGTTTTGGTAATGATTTTTCCGTCTTCCGTTCCGAAAGGATCGTTCGACTGAGAGCCGTGCATATCGGCAATGGAAAATCCGGCTCCGAATTCAATCCCCTTGACTCCAGGAATTGAAAATACCGCATGAGAAATCAAAGATTCCAAATTATCAAACCACGGCTCTCCGACTCCTGCCGGTATACCGACCACGGCGGTTTCCAGAATACCTCCTACACTGTCATGCTTTTCAAGCGAAAGGAGAATTTCTTTTTGCATTTTATCCGCCGCTTCTTCGGAAATCGTTGCAAAAGTTTTGCTTGAAAGGAGTTTTATTTCGTCTTCTATTTTATCTGAAAAAGACTTATCGGGAATACCCGAACAACGCGAAATATGTGTACCGATATATATGCCGTTTTTTTCCAATGAGGGAATAACAATGGCACCGGCAGCCACAATAGCCGCCGTAATTCTTCCGGAAAAATGTCCTCCGCCACGCCAATCTTCATATCCGTGATATTTTTTCCAAGCGGTAAAATCAGCATGAGACGGGCGAGGCAAAAAACGCGTTGATGTATAATGTTCGGAATGTGTATCCATATTTTTGATACATATCATGATAGGAGTACCGGTTGTGTGATTTTCAAACACTCCGCTCTCAATTGAAAAAATATCTTCTTCACATCGCGGAGTTGATATTTTACCTACCGGACGGCGAAGAGAAAGTTTTTTTGCAATATATCCCTCGTCGATTTCTATACCTGGTGCAATTCCGTCAAGTATCGCACCTATACTCGTGCCGTGACTTTCTCCGAAAAGCGTAACCGTTAAACTTGATCCGAAAGTATTTTTCATTGATTTATCCCCCGAATGATTTTTTCATATTCATCAAACTTTACCCGTATTTCTTCATAAGTTCCGATTTCAGACACTTTTATAAGAGCTATCGTATCTCCGGACATTTTTTTATCATGTTTGGCAAATTCCGCAAGAGCATCGGCAGATGCGGAAATTTTTGTCGGAAGAGAAAATCTTTCAAGCACATTTAAAAGCCGTTGCCGAACTTTATCGGAACACATCGGTATCATTCCAAGCGCAACACTCTCGCCGTGATACAAATTATCGAAACTGCCGCAGGATTCAATAGCATGAGCCAAAGTATGCCCAAAATTAAGAACACGCCTAAGCCCCGATTCTTTTTCGTCTTTTTCTACTGTTTTTTTCTTAATAATAAGCGAACGGGAAATTATAAAATCCAAAGAATTCGGTTCATCTATATTGCACTTTTCAAGAAATTCAAAAAGCTCTTTATCACTTGTTGCCGCCATTTTTATTGATTCGGCAATTCCGTTTGAAATTTGCCTTTTCGGAAGCGTTTTCAAAGTGTCCGGATCGATAATTACGCATTTTGGCTGGTAAAAAGCTCCGACAATGTTTTTTATACCCATAAAATCAATCGCAGTCTTGCCTCCGACAGAAGAATCCACCTGTGACAAAAGCGTCGTCGGTATATTATAAAAATCAATTCCTCTCATAAAAGATGCCGCTACAAATCCCGCAAGATCTCCCACTACACCGCCGCCTACAGCCACGATACAATCGGAACGGGTAAAAGAATTTTTCACAAGCGTTTCAAGAAGTATTTTAAAATTGTCTATATTTTTTGACTTTTCACCTTGCTGTAAAGTGTATATTACAGGTTCTTTGCAGAAAGAGGCAACGGTTTTTCCGTATTGCTCGGGCACTCCGTCATCGGTGACAATAAGTACTTTTCGTGACACCGAAATATATTTTTCAATACGGTTGATTATACCTCTTTCGAGAATTATATTATAACTTCCTTGTAATGTTTTAACGGGAATTATCATTTTTTATACCTTCATTTCTTTTTCAAAAGTTCCCAACACTTTAAAGTTGGAACAACAGCTTCGCAAAGCCTTTTTCATTTTTTCACCCTGCTCGGAATATATATTCCCTTCGCCTTCGGCGTAAAAATAATAGTCCCAAATCAATTCTTTAGTAGGACGGCTTTTCAAAGCTTTTAAATTGAATCCGTGCTCGCCTATTACGGAAACAGCCCGTCCGAGAAAACCGGCTTCGTTCTTTACGGTAAAAAGCATTATAAAATGAGCATCGGTTTCAGACGGAGTACGGCGTGCTCTTGAAAATACGGCAAAGCGTGTTGTGTTGTTTGAAGCCTCGTTAATATGCCCTTCTATTTTCACAAGTCCGAATTTTTCGGCGGCCTCCGCACTGCCTATTGCCGCCAAATCGGTTCTCCCGAGTCTTGCAACTTCTTGTACCGCAACTGCGGTATTCACAGCTTCACGCGTTTCAAAACCGTGCTTTTCAATAAATAGGGCACACTGTCCGAGTGCTTGCGGGTGGCTTATAACCGTTTTTATTCCCGAAAGCGTTGCACCTTTCGGTGCCAAAAGGTTTTGCACTATTTCAGCCTCGTAAACTCCCGTTACAAACAGGGAACCGAAAAAAGCCAAATCCATTACATTTCCGACATCTCCGTTATAACTGTTCTCGACCGGCAATAAAGCGACATCACATTCACCGTTTTCAACCGACTTATACGCAGATTTAAAATCGGGATAAGGAACGGCAATTGCATCGGGAAAAATTCGTTCGGCAACGATATTTGCAAATGCACCGACAACTCCGCTGTATGCTACTCTCATTCCGTCAAGCAATTTATGCTGCATTTTTTTTGAAATATCAATAGAGGAATGTAAAAAATTCACATAATAAGAACGAAATTCCTCGTCTTTTATAAGTTTTGAATTGCGTTTTATCATTGCTTCCTCACGAACAAAATCGTCAACCGGAAGCCCGTGTTCTTTTTTATAAGCCGCCACCGCTTTTACGGCATTCATTCTTTTTTCAAAAAGTCTGCACATTTCACTGTCGGCTTCATTTATTTCAAGTCTTGCTTTTTCCAAATCTGTCATAATTATCTCCTGTATGCTTCGTAAAGTTTTTTAAATGCAGGTAGGGATTTTTCTATTTGCAAATAATCCGTACAATAAGCAATTCTTACCCACCCTTCAACTCCGAATGAATCTGACGGCACTATCAAAAGTTCAAAATCCTTTGCTCTTTCTGCAAAAGCTTTGGCATCATTCTCTAAAGCTTTCACAAACAGGTAAAAAGCACCTTGAGGGAGGAGGCACTCGTAACCGATTCGTGACAGTGCATTATAAAGCGTTTTTCTGTTTTTATCATATAAATCTGTGTCACATTGAAGTGTTTCACAGCAAGTAATTGCTTTTTGAAAAAGTGACGGTGCACATACATATCCCATACTTCTGCCTGCTCCGCAAATTGCACTGTAAAGCTTGTCTTTTTTGAATGTTTTCGGAGAAATGGCAATATACCCTATTCTTTCGCCGGGTATTGACAAGGATTTACTGTAAGAAGTGCATACTACTGTATTATCGTATACGGTCGGAATATATACAACCTCATTATTATCGTAAACAAGTGCACGGTACGGCTCGTCGGCAATTATAAAAATAGGTTTTCCGTATTCGTTTGACTTTTTTAAAAGAAGTGCCGCTAAATTTTGCAAACTTTCTTTTGAAAATATAACGCCTGTCGGATTGTTCGGAGAGTTAATGATGATAGCTCTTGTTTTTTCGTTTATTTTCCTTTCAATCCCGTCAATATCAAGTTGAAAATCATCTTTTTTGCAAATTGAAGGAACTACAATACCCCCTGCGTTTTCAACAAACACTCTGTATTCGGGGAAATACGGAGCTGGAATTATTACTTCATCTCCAAGGTCAAGCATTGCTTTAAAAGTTATGGTAAGCGAAGATGCCGCACCGCAAGTCATGTATATCAAATCGGGAGTTTGAGAAAATTCAAATTGTCTTTTTATATTATTCGATATCGCATTTCTCGTTTCCTCATCTCCTTGAGCCGAAGTATAACCGTGTAAATTGACGGATTCGGTATTCGTTATTAAGTTTAAAAGCGTTTTGCGAAAGCTTTCCGGAGTGGGAACGCTTGGATTTCCCAAACTGAAATCGAAAACATTTTCAGCTCCGATTTCTGCCTTCCTTTTTTTTGAATATTCAAATATTTCTCTTATTACAGAACGGTGTTCGCCAAGTTCCGTCATTTTTTCAGAAAACATAACTCCTCCAAATAAAAAAATCCGCAACCCTCTTGCAAAATGCACAAAAGGCAGCGGACTGTCCGTTTTTTTCAACCGTTTTAATTACGATTTTCGGAGAAAAACAGGCAGTCCTTATTAAAGTAATAATAAAAACAAAAACGCATGACTTTTCTCCTTCCTAAATTTGATACAAAGATATTAACTCATTTTTATCAATTTGTCAAGAGTTTTTTCACTTTTTAATAATAAATATTGTAGGTTTACAATAGATGTGTTAGAGTAGCGGATAAAAAAAGAGTGACGAAA
>CAZLEX010000040.1:0-11685 GCA_964558655.1 uncultured Oscillospiraceae bacterium
ATAAACCGTTGAAGCGGAGATAACGGCAATGATGCCTTCACAGAGAGCCTGCGGTGCTGAGAATCAGGCAAGAAACAATTTGTCAAATGGACCGCCGAGGGTGCAGTCAAACGGGTGTTTGCCCGGAGTATTCTGCAACGCATGGACGCGCGTAAGTCGTCGGGAATATGTCAGTATTCCGTAAGTGCGCATTTTTTTGCGAATCAAGGTGGCACCGCGAAGTTATTCGTCCTTGACAGAATTTCTGTCAGGGATTTTTTGTTTAAGGAGATTTGTGTAATGTTTTTGCTAACGAAACGATGGCGTAAAACAAAATTATAATACGCTTAACAAATAAAAATTAATTTATTTTCGGAGGAAAAGCAATGAAATACAATAATGTTGATTTTGATACCTATTTTAAAAATTATCCCGATGAAAAAGGCTATTTCGGGAAATACGGCGGTGCATATGTATCCGACGAATTGAAAAAAGCAATGAATGAAATTACCGAAGCTTACTTTACCATCTGTAAATCTTCAAAGTTCATAAGTGAGCTCAGACGCATAAGACGGGAATTTCAAGGCAGACCTACACCCATTTCATATTTGGAAAGACTTTCCGGTCAAATCGGCAATGTACAGCTTTATGTAAAGCGTGAAGACCTCAATCACACAGGTGCTCATAAACTCAATCACTGTATGGGAGAAGCTTTGCTTGCAAAATACATGGGAAAGAAAAAAGTTATAGCCGAAACAGGTGCAGGTCAGCACGGAGTCGCTCTTGCGACGGCGGCAGCATACTTTGGACTTGAATGTGATATTTATATGGGCAGTGTTGACATTAAAAAACAGGCTCCGAATGTTGCACGAATGAAAATACTCGGAGCAAATGTAATTGAAGTAACACACGGACTTGCAACCCTGAAAGAAGCGGTAGATGCGGCTTTCGAAGCCTATGCAAAAGAATACGACACGGCGATTTACTGCATCGGATCCGTACTCGGTCCTCACCCTTTTCCGATGATGGTGCGTGATTTTCAAAGCGTTGTCGGAATCGAAGCGAGAGAACAGTTTGTGGGAATGACTGGGGAACTTCCCGACGCTATCGTTGCGTGTGTCGGCGGAGGTTCCAACGCCGCAGGCTTTTTCGCGGGATTTCTTAACGATCCGGTAGACATTTACGGCATTGAACCTCTCGGACGGGGACCTAAACTCGGTGACCATGCGGCGAGTTTGAAATACGGCACAGAGGGAATAATGCACGGTTTCAACAGCATCATGCTTAAAGACGAAAACGGAGAACCTGCCCCGGTTTACTCGGTTGCCAGCGGATTGGATTATCCCTCATCGGGTCCGGAACACGCTTTTCTGCGTGATCTCGGCCGTGTAAAATACGATGTTGTAGACGACGAAGAAACAGTTGACGCTTTCTTCCGTCTCTCGCGTCTTGAGGGAATAATTCCCGCAATCGAAAGTGCCCATGCCGTCGCTTACGGAATAAAACTCGCAAAGAAACTCGGCAAAGGATCGGTTCTTATCAATCTCTCCGGCAGAGGAGATAAAGACATGGACTACATAATCGAAAAATACGGTGTGAGATAAAACATCTTTAAACAGCAAGCAATATTTCAGAAAAATGCCGCACAAAATTCAAAAATTTGTGCGGCATAATTTTAAAAATAAGTTCAGTAATTTTCACAGAAAAGTTGAAAATACGCTTGCGAATGTTCGCATACAGGGCATTTAACCGGTGCACTTTTTCCGATAAATATGTGCCCGCAATTACCGCATTGCCATATTCTGTCCTCTCCTCTTGAAAAAACAAGACCGTCTTCAACATTTTTCAAAAGTTTAAGAAAACGCTCTTCATGATGTTTTTCTATTTCACCGACAGCTTCAAAAAGATAAGCTATCCTGTCAAATCCTTCTTCTTTTGCTTGGCGGGCAAATTCCGAATACATTATACTCCATTCGTAATTTTCACCGTTTGCCGCTTCTTTTAAATTCTGTGTAGTATCCCCCAATCCTTCAAGCAGTTTAAACCACATTTCAGCGTGTTCTTTTTCGTTTTTCGCCGTCAGTTCAAAAATATCGGCTATCTGCTCATATCCGTCCTTTCTGGCACGGGAAGCAAAAAAGTTGTACTTATTTCTCGCCTGACTTTCTCCCGCAAATGCCGTTTCAAGATTTTTTCTGGTTTTACTCGATTCAAAATCCATATTCCACCCTCCTTATTCTCTTTATATTATGCGTAAATGTCGATTTTTTACACATATAAACATTCCGTTTTTTAAAAGCCTTCAAAAAGCTCGTTCAAAGTGTTGATTTTTTTTTAAATGTCTGTTAGAATATAAAAAAACAAAGGAGAGAAAAATGAAAGCAATAGTTACGGTAATAGGGCGTGATAAACCCGGAATAATAGCACGGGTAAGTACACTGCTCGCAGAAAACAATATAAATATCGAGGATATTTCACAAACTGTTATGCAAGGCTTTTTCACCATGGTAATGCTGGTAAATGTCGATAACAGTATTCTTCCTTTTGACTCTTTCGTAAGCGTTATGAAAACTCTCGGAGATGAAATAGGCGTGGAAATTTACACTCAGCACGAGGATATATTCAACACAATGCATAAAATATGAGGAAAAAATGATTAATAACAGAGAAATACTTGAAACAATAAATATGGTAAAGAAAGAGCACTTTGATGTTCGTACCATAACAATGGGCATATCCCTTTTGGACTGTATAAGAGCCACAGCTTCAGCTACGGCAGATGCGGTATACGACAAGATTTCACACCGTGCCGAAAAAATTGTCAAAGTGGGTGAAACTCTTTCTCAAAAATACGGAGTTCCGATTGTAAACAAGCGTATATCCGTAACTCCGGCAAGTCTCATTTCCGCCACATTTCCGGGAAAAGAAATTATTTTGGCAAAAGCACTTGATAAAGCGGCAAAAACCGTTGGCGTTGATTTTCTCGGCGGATATTCGGCTCTTGTTCACAAAAGCATGACACCTTTTGAAGAAAGTTTTATACGCTCGATTCCGGAAGCACTTGCAGTAACGGATAAAATGTGTTCATCGGTCAATGTAGGTTCTACCCGCTCCGGAATCAATTTAGATGCCGTCGCACTTATGGGAAGAATAATCAAAGAAACTTCCGAAAAGACGGCGGACCGTGACGGTTTCGGCTGTGCAAAACTTGTGGTTTTTTGTAATGCGGTAGAGGATAATCCTTTTATGGCAGGTGCCTTTCACGGCATAGGGGAAGCCGATACGGTAATAAATGTCGGAGTTTCGGGACCTGGTGTAGTGCACCACGCAATAAAAGAATTTCCCGACGCAAACATAACGGAACTTGCGGAAATAATAAAAAAGACAGCCTTCAAAATTACCCGTGTAGGACAACTTATTGCAGCCGAAGCAAGCAATATGCTTTCCGCAGAACTTGGAATTGTAGACCTTTCACTCGCTCCCACTCCGGCGGTCGGTGACAGTGTTGCTCACATTCTCGAAGAAATAGGACTTGAAAAAGTAGGCGGACACGGAACAACTGCCGCTCTCGCAATACTGAATGACGCCGTTAAAAAAGGCGGCGTCATGGCAAGCTCAAGAGTAGGCGGACTTTCGGGAGCATTTATCCCGGTAAGCGAAGATATAGGCATGATAAATGCGGTAGCTGAAGGAATACTTACATTATCAAAACTTGAAGCAATGACAGCGGTATGCAGTGTCGGAATAGATATGGTTGCAATACCCGGTTCAACAAGCGATTCGACAATATCGGCTCTTATTGCCGATGAAATGGCAATCGGTATGGTCAATAACAAAACTACCGCCGTAAGAGTTATTCCGGTCCCGAATAAAAAAGTAGGCGAATCCGTTGAGTTTGGCGGACTTCTCGGCAGAGCACCGATTATGCCGGTTATTGAAACATCAGCTGAAAAATTTATAAATCGCGGAGGACTTATCCCCGCACCTATTCACGGTAACAAAAACTGAAAAAAATCTCCGTATTTCAGATATACGGAGATTTTTTATTGTCCATAGCTAAAGCCTTTTATCCACCGGCAAAGCAAGTGGTTGTCATACGAATACAAAGAGTACGGAAGCAAAACGCTTCCGTGCTTTTTTAAACCGACATATTTTCAATCGGGGCATATCAAAATCTTCCGCTTCGCCCACTTCTTGAATGACTGCTTGAATGGCTGTGCGAAGAAGAGGATTCCGTTTTTCGCGGTGTACGCGTAACATTACGCCACAAAAACTTTTCATAACCGCAAGTCACATTCAGGCTGCCGCTTTTCACATATTCTTCGGCATTAGTCCTGCTTCTCACACTTTTAAGCTTTGATTTCATGACGCATACCGTCACGAAACCTATAATCAGTCCCAAAACAACGGATATCAAAATGCAATCGCCGACGGTCATATTATCATTTTCAAAATTTCCATTATCCCGATATTTTTTCACGGCTCTTTCACATTCCCGCGAAAAACACTCAAAAGCGTCGGAATACCTGCCTTCAGATAAATAACCAACCAAATCTTCCTCTATGTCGTCAAGAACGGAAGATGTAAAAATATCGTCTGCAATACCGTTTACCGAAAAGGCGTACATTCTCGAAACGGTGCTTACCATCAGCAAAATTCCGTCATCGCCGAAATCACCGCTGTCATAGAAAGAATGAGCCTTTTTTTGAAAAATCGCTTCGCTGTCTTCGTCGTCTGCGGCAGTAACGATTATTACCGAAATATCATAATCGGAATAAATTTCCGAAAGCTCTTCATTAAGTCTTTCCGACTGCGAATCGGTGAGAAGTTCTTCTGCGTCGTAAACAAACGGTGCCGAAAAACATATAGGTGCCATGACAAAAAGCAGAACGAGAGTAAACACTAACTTTTTCATACTTTCACCTCACCATATAAACAGAATGAGTGACAGTAAAAAAGCTATTGCCGATGAGACGGCGGAAACTCCCAAAAACCAACGCCACCAAGCTTTTCTGTCAAGAGGCAAATCTCCGACGAACTTTCCCGTCTGACCGTTCATTGCAAATGTATATGTATTTCCCTGCCAAACGGTATTCAAGAGCCATACGGGAAAAAGCGTATATCTCGCCCGTGCGTTTTCGAGTTTTATACTTGACGATTCGGTTTGAACGCTCGAATATCCCGTAACCGTTGCTCTGAAAGCGTTCTCTGTACTCGTCTTAACGCGTTCGTTTGCACGCGTTTCGCACTCTTTTGAATCCACATCATACTTATCGGCAAGAAATCCGGGCAAATAAGCGGTACTGAAATCACGGGCTTCGGAAATTATGAACGGTTCGATGGATTCCGTTATATCGTTATCGAGCTTTGACGAGCCGTCTACCGGAATGTTTTCAAAAGAGATATCACCGCCGCGTACCACACGGTAATGACTTGTTTCGGTGTAATTGTATCTGGAGTCGCACCACACACGCGTTTTCGTTGCCTTATAGCTTATGTTTGCTTTAGCGGTGGTGTCGTATATCCAAAACGGAACATAAACTCCCTTTATATTCGTTATTCTGTTTTCGTCACGAAAGAGAGGAGGGACAAGTTTTTTTGATGAAATATGTTTTTTTAAAGCGTCTTGTGCTTGTTTTTTATTTAACTTAAACGGAATTATCAAATCCGGTTTAAGCTCGCCGTGTACCCGTCCGTTTTCGATGACGGGACTGCCGCACCAGGGACAAAATGTCGCGACGGTATTTTCGTCGGTAATAATTTCTCCCCCGCAAGACTCACATATCCACGAACAGATACCGTCAGCATCGGAATCTTCCCATTTTGCGTGAGTCTTTAAGTCCCACTCCATAGAGTCGGGTTCGTCACATTCGGGTGCTGTTCCGAATACATCTATATCGAATTCGGTATCGCACCACGGACACTTAATTTTTTGCAGCTGCGGATTAAATTCAACCGAACCGCCGCAAGAGGGGCATTTATATTCTTGAGTTACAGGCATACAGTTCCTCCGAATTATTCGGCATCAAGAGAGTCGAAACGGTCGCCACATTCAGGGCAGAATTTCGGCGGATTTGACGGATCCTGAGGAACATATCCGCACTTATCGCATTTGTATACCGGTTTTTTCGCACCGCACTCGGAACAAAACTTCCCGTTATTTACAGAACCGCACGCACACTTCCATTCCCCCGCTTTGTCGGATTCCGGCTTCTTGTTTCCACATTCCGTGCAGAATTTTCCGCTTGAAATTTTTCCGCAGGAACATTTCCACTCGTCCGTATTTCCGACCTTTTCGGGAGTCTTCTTTTCGCCCATTGCGAAAAGATTCTGTGCATTTACTCCGGTACTGTTTTGTACCATTCCCATTCCCATAAATCCCGTCATCGCACCTGCGGAATTTTTTGCGGCGTTTTTCATAGCTTCCGACTGTGCACCGACCAGAGAAGCCGCCGCCATTGTAGGATCACGGTATATTGCTGTCTGCTGTGCCGTTTTTATCATTTCGGCATCTTCATCGGGAAGATTTACGGTCTGAACAGAAACGCTTACCACTTCGAGACCGCGTAACTCCTTCCATGAGTTATCAAGTTCGGCGTTGACTTTTTCGCAAATCGAATTTGCGTGAGACGGGAGAGCACTCGGGCGTATTTCCAGTGCCGAAAGAGCACCTATGGACGGGTGAAGTGCACTTATAAATTCCGTTTTAAGCTGACCTGAAATATTTTCAACCGTGTATTCATTCTCAACATTTCCGCACACATTGGTGTAAAAAAGCAAAGGATTCGCAATACGGAAAGAATAAACACCGCTGCATCTGAGCGACACATCGACATCGAGACCTATACGGCTGTCAACAACACGGAAAGGAATCGGAGACGGTGTGCCGAATTTGTTATTCAAAATTTCCTTTGTATTAAAATAATACACTCTTTGATCGGCACCGGCACTTCCTCCGAAAGTGAATCTTTTGCCGATATTTTTGAAAGTGTCGAGAATACTCTTGCCGAGAGAGCCGGAAAAAATGCTCGGCTCCGTTCCCGTATCGTACTTAAACTCGCCGGGTTCCGCACACACTTCCACAACTTTCCCTTGTTCAACGATTATCATACACTGTCCGTCGGCAACGGCGATTACGGAACCGTTGGAAATTATGTTATCTTCACCTTTTGTATTTGAAGAACGCCCGGAAATTCTTTTCTGACCTTTTTTTACCAATACGGAATTTTCAAGAGCATCGCAATAAAAATACTCTTTCCACTGATCAGCAAGAACGCCTCCGAGTGCTCCAACACCTGCTTTAATAAGTCCCATGTACAAAACTCCTTTCAAAAAAACGAATGTATCATCAATAAATTATATTGACTTCCTATGTAAATATTATAAACTTTGATTGTTAAAAAATCAATAGTCTTGAAATTGTTTTTAAAAAAATGTCGAATTTTCTTTCATATGTTAATTAATTACGAAAAAATCAAAAAAACACTTGACAAACGGTAAATAATTTATTATAATATACGCGTTGACCTAAGACAGCAGGTGACGAAATTCGTCATAATATTCGCCTGCCGAGGAAAGCGCAGAAATTTCAAAGTGATATTTGTGCTCTTTTGTCGGTATCGGCGAAAGAGCTTTCTTTATTTTATTTTTACACGGAGGTGAAACACGAATGTCAAGTGAAAAGATACTTGCAGGAAAACAGGCGGCAGTTGCCAACCTTTCCGAAAAGGTTAAGTCAAGTGCGGCAGGCGTTCTGGTAAACTATTACAAGACCACCGTTGAAGATGATACAGCTCTCAGAAAAGAGCTTACCCGTGCGGGAGTTGAGTACAAAGTTGTAAAGAACACACAGCTTCGTTTCGTATTTGATGAAGTAGGTTATCCTCAGCTCAAGGAACATCTTGAAGGTATGACCGCTATCGCATATTCAAACGATCCTGTTGCTCCGGCTAAAATTCTTTCCAAATTCGCTAAAGAACACGCGGATTATGTTATCAAGGCAGGATACATCGACGGCGAAGTTATCGATGTTGCCGGTGTTGAAAATCTTGCGAATATTCCTTCAAAAGAAGGTCTTATCGCAAAACTTCTCGGCAGTATCCAGAGCCCTTTGTACGGACTTGCTTATGTATTGCAAGGCAAGATCGACAAAGAAAACGAAGCAGGTGCACAAGCACCGGCAGCAGAGTAATTTTTCTCTGTATTTATATCACAGTAATACAAACAAAATAATTATTTTCGGAGGTATATGAAAATGGCTACAGAAAAGACAACCAACATTCTTGAAGAAATCAAATCTCTTACTATTCTCGAACTTGCAGACCTCGTAAAAGCACTTGAAGAAGAATTCGGCGTATCCGCAGCTCCCGTTGCGGTTGCAGCAGCTCCCGCAGGCGGTGCAGCTCCCGCTGAAGAAGAAAAGACCGAATTTGATGTTATCCTCGCTTCCGCAGGTGACAGCAAACTCGCTGTTATCAAGGCAGTTCGTGAAATCACAGGTCTCGGCCTCAAAGAAGCAAAAGAGCTTGTTGAGTCCGCTCCTAAGGCAGTTAAGACCGGTATCGCTAAGGCTGAAGCTGATGAAATCAAAACCACTCTTACAGCCGCAGGTGCAACCGTCGAAGTTAAATAAGAAAGCTTTTGTCAACATTGAAAAGCCGATGCAAATTGCATCGGCTTTTTTATGTAAAGTCACGAAGTAGTCTGACACAGCACTTTTACAGCCTAACTTATTTATATCTTTCCGCTTCATGATAAATGTCTACATGATATTTCAGTTGTGTGGCAGGCAACTCATTTCCGTCTGTATTCTCCGTTCCTCACTAAAGCTATTCTTTGCCCACCGTTTCCATATCAAACAAAGTAAAAAGCTCACGCCTTGCAAAAGCGTGAGCTGTTTTTATAGTGAACGATATTATTTACAGTTAAACATTTCCGGTGCGTGCCGCCTCGAAATCTTCTTGAATTTCTTTGGACGGTGTTTTTCCGATAAGCGAGACCGCAACGATAAGAACGGAAGAGAAGATAAATGCGGGAAGCAATTCGTAAATCTCAAATATTCCGCCGAATGTCGGGTTAAATACCAATTTCCAGATAAATACCATCGCAGCTCCGCCTACCATTCCCGCAACGGCACCGCTTCGTGTTGTCCGTTTCCAAAAGAGCGAGAACAGCATAATCGGTCCGAAAGTTGCTCCGAATCCCGCCCATGCGAAAGAAACAATACTGAAAATTACACTGTTTTCGTCAAGTGCCATGAAAATTGCAATAACGGTGATTGCGACAAGCGTAATTTTGGAAATGAGCATGACATTTTTGTCGGAAGCTTTCTTTCTGAAAATACCCTGATATATATTTTTCGCAAAAGCAGATGCCGCAATGAGTAAATAAGAATCCGAAGAAGAAATCGTTGCCGCCAAAATTCCTGCCATAACAAAACCTGCAAGAAGAGGAGGCAGGAGACCGGTTGAAAGCGAAATAAATATATTTTCGGCACTCGATTTTGTAACGAGCGTTTCGCCGAGATCCAAACCGTCAGGCGTATTCATAAACAGTGCTCTTCCCATAATTCCGATAAACACGGCAACAGTCAGGGAGATAATTACCCATATCATAGCAATGTGTCGGCTTCTTTTCAAATCCTTTTCATGCCGAATTGCCATAAATCTGAGAAGGACTTGAGGCATACCGAAGTATCCGAGTCCCCAAGCAAGCATCGAAAATACCGAAAGCAATCCGTATTCGGAGCCTGTATCGGAAAACATGGGGATACCGTTTTTCACACCTTGTTCGAGAAGCGTCGGATCTGTCGAAGACAATCCCGATATCACATCGCCGTTTGCGTTAAGCGGTTGCGCAAGTCCGAAAAATTCAAAAAATCCCGGTATGCTCTGAGCGTTTTCGATAACGGCACCGAGTCCGCCCGCTTTATATGTACCGAGTATTACAATTACGGAAAGTGCGACTATCATCACAATCGCCTGCATAAAGTCGGAAGCACTCTCAGCGAGAAATCCTCCCAGAATTGTATAAAGCAATACGAAAAGTGCCCCTAAAATCATCATGGCAATATACGGTGCACCGAAAAGCGTTGAAAAAAGTTTGCCGCAAGTTACAAGACAGCTTGCCGCATATACCGTGAAAAACACGAGAATAAACAGTGCGGAAATCGTCATTATGACTTTTTTCTTTTCGTGGAAACGGTTTGAGAAAAATTCCGGAAGCGTTATGGAATTGTTTGCTCTGACACTGTAACGGCGTAACCTCTTCGCCACGATAAGCCAGTTAAAATATGTTCCGAGTGCCAAACCAATTGCCGTCCATGCCGCATCTGCCAAACCGCACCAATATGCGACACCGGGCAATCCCATAAGAAGCCAGCCGCTCATATCCGACGCTTCGGCACTCATCGCCGCAACCCACGGACCGAGTGAACGGCCGCCCAAAAAATATTCGTCCGAACTTTTATTTGCCCGCTTTGCATAAAAAACTCCGATTCCAATGACGGCGAGCATATATATTATCATTGCAACCATAATCTGAATTGTAGATGAATCCATAAAACAGCCTCTCCTTAAAAATATTCATGATACAGACAGTATAACACATCGGTAAATATTTGGCAAGTAAAAAAACGAAAAAACGGCATTTTTACGCAAAAAGTGCGAAAATGCCGTTAAATTTCAGAAAAGAGGAGTTGAAAAATACCTTTCGGCTGTATCGGGAAGAATTGTAACCACAGTCTTACCGGGTCCTAACTTCTTCGCAAGTTTTATTGCCGCCGCAACATTGGTACCGCTCGATATACCGCACATAATCCCCTCAAGTTTTGCGAGATTTTTGGCGGTTTCAATCGCTTCTTCATCGTTGATTATGCAAATATCGTCATATATGTCTCGGTTAAGTATTTTCGGTATCAATCCGTCACCTATACCCATCTGCAAATGAGTTCCTATCGAACCGCCGGACAAAATAGCCGCGTGTTCCGGCTCAACAGCCCAAATCTCAATATCGGGATTCTTTTCTCTTAAAGCTTCTCCGATACCCGTAATCGTTCCTCCCGTACCTATGCCGGAACAAAATCCGTGAATAGGAGCATTGACCGCTTCCAAAATCTCTCTTCCCGTCATATTCTTTTGAACTTCGGGGTTCGCCGGATTTTCAAACTGCTGAGGAACGAAAACTTTGGGATTTCCGGCTTTCATTCGCAAAGCGGTATTGAGACATTCCTCTATACAAGCTCCGATATTTCCGGCATCGTGAATAAGAATCACTTCGGCTCCGTAATGCTCGACAAGCTTACGCCTTTCTTCGCTTACGGAATCCGGCATGATGATAACCGTCCTGTAACCCTTTACCGCTCCGACAAGTGCAAGACCGATTCCCTGATTTCCGCTGGTTGGCTCGACGATAATCGACGAACCGTCAATCAAGCCGGAAAGTTCGGCGTCTCTTATCATATTGTACGCCGTTCTGGTTTTGACGGAACCTCCGACATTAAGCCCCTCGAACTTTACGAGAATATCGGCACAGCCTTCGCCCGCCATTTTATTAAGTTTGATTATGGGAGTATTCCCAATTGCTTCCAATATGTTGTTAAGTACCATTTTACCCTCTTAGCATATTTTATCCCGTAAATTTTACAACACTTATCCGTTCTTTGTCAATAGTCAAAGACAAATTTACCGATAAATATGAAAAACTGTA
>CAZLEX010000041.1:0-10753 GCA_964558655.1 uncultured Oscillospiraceae bacterium
CCCGCACCGATAAGTCCCCTCATCTCAACATGAGCGGGAACCGAAGAAGAACCTGCAAACTGCGCGTCACCGTGCATACGGCCCATAGTATCCGTAAGTCCGTAAGAAGCGGGACCTGCGGCCATGTTATCCGGGTGAAGCGTTCTGCCCGTGCCTCCGCCGGACGCAACGGAGAAGTATTTCACGCCGTTTTCAATAGCCCATTTCTTGTAAGTGCCTGCAACGGGGTGCTGGAAACGGGTGGGGTTGGTGGAGTTTCCGGTAATGGAAACGCCGACATTTTCATGTCTCATAATCGCAACGCCTTCCGAAACATCGTTTGCACCGTAGCAACGGACTTTAGCCTTTTCTCCGTCGGAAAAAGCAACTTCGCGAACGGTCTTAAGCTCGTCCGTGTAGGGATTGTAATCGGTTTCAACATAAGTAAAGCCGTTAATTCTCGCTATAATGTAAGCCGCGTCTTTTCCGAGACCGTTAAGAACGACTCTGAGAGGATTCTTTCTTACTTTATTTGCGTTTCTGGCGATACCGATAGCGCCTTCGGCAGCGGCAAAAGACTCATGACCTGCCAAGAAGCAGAAACACTCGGTCTCCTCGCGAAGAAGCATTGCACCCAAATTACCGTGTCCCAAGCCTACCTTACGGTTAGCGGCAACCGAACCGGGAATACAAAAAGCCTGAAGACCTACGCCTATAAGTTCGGCGGCGTCTGCGGCGGTTTTTACACCTTTCTTTATTGCAACGGCACAGCCGAGAGTGTATGCCCAGGAAGCGTTTTCAAAAGCGATAGGCTGAATACCCTTAACAATGGCGTCAACATCTATACCCTTGTCAAGACAGATCTGTCTTGCTTCTTCAAGGTCTTTAATACCGTATTCGTTCATGCAGGCAACAATTCCCGCGAGTCTTCTTTCTTTTCCTTCAAACTTTACATCGTTAGACATAGTATTGCCTCCTTCCTTATTCGTGTCTGGGATCGATATATTTGGCAGCACCGTCATACCGACCGTAAGTCTTAATATTGGATTCGTAAGCTTCTTTGGGATCCGTACCCGCCTTGATTGCGTCCATCATCTTTCCGAGATTAACAAACTTGTATCCGATAACTTCGCTGTTTTCGTCAAGTGCGATATTGAGGACATATCCTTCGGCCATCTCAAGATAGCGAACGCCCTTTGCCTTAGTACCGAACATTGTACCTACCTGCGAACGAAGGCCCTTACCGAGATCTTCGAGAGACGCGCCGATGGGAAGTCCGTTTTCGGAGAACGCCGTCTGGCTGCGTCCGTATGCGAGCTGTTTGAATATTTCTCTCATAGCGACATTTATCGCGTCACATACGAGGTCTGTATTCAACGCTTCGAGAAGCGTCTTGCCCTGAAGAATTTCAGCAGCCATTGCCGCCGAGTGAGTCATACCGGAACATCCGAGAGTCTCAACCAAAGCCTCTTCGATGATACCGTCTTTAACATTGAGTGTAAGCTTACAGCAACCCTGCTGAGGCGCACACCAGCCTATGCCGTGTGAAAGTCCGGAAATGTCCTTAATCTCATACGATTTCACCCATTTTCCTTCTTCGGGAATAGGTGCGGGACCGTGATGAGGTCCTTTTGCGATTGGACACATATTTTCCACTTCTTGCGAATAAAAAATGTGGTCTGTCATTTTTATATCTCCTTTTTATTGATTACTTAATTATTTCACCGTACACTTCGCCGAACGCACAGGAAGCGTTGGCTTCGTCGGTATCGATGTGCATTGCGGGCGCGAATTTCGGGCTGACACGAACGACAACATCGTCGAAAATCAGACTGCGTCCGGCAGACACAACTTTGACCTTAACCGTTTCCTTGTCGCAAATGCCGGCTTTTTCGGCGTATTCGGGGGTAGCGTGAATGTGACGCTTTGCCGCAATAACTCCTTCGCTTATTTCAATCTCTCCCGCAGGACCGATGAGCTTACAGCCGTTTGTCCCGCTCAAATCTCCCGACTCGCGAACGGGAGCCGCAATTCCCAAAGTGCGTGCGTCCGTTAAGGAAACCTCCACCTGTGTCTGAGCTCTTGCCGGGCCGAGAATGATAACATTTTTAATCGAACCTTTGGGACCTTCAACGGTAACCCTCTCTTCGCAGGCAAACTGACCGGGTTGCGAAAGATCCTTCTTGTGAGTGAGAGACGCTCCTTTTCCGAAAAGGATTTCGATATGTTCCGATGTAAGATGAACATGTCTTGCGGATGTCTCCACCAAAATCTTATTTTCCATTTTAAGACCTCTTTCCTTATATTTTTAACTTCGCCTTCCATTATACATCAATTCGGTAAATTTGTAAATAAAAAAAACACAATTTTAAAAAAATAAAAGGCATATATTTCGGGTATACTTTTTTTAGGTTTACAAAGGAGGGTGAGAAATGTATAACAAAGTGGATATTTGCGGAGTAAACACTTCCCGGCTCAAAACCCTTACGGCGAGCGAAAAGGAAGATTTATTAAAGCGTACACAGGCAGGTGACCGCAAGGCACGGGAAGAGCTCATTTGCGGCAATCTCAGGCTTGTGTTGAGCGTAATACAAAAATTCAATTCAAGAGGTGAAAATCCCGACGACTTGTTTCAGGTGGGGTGTATCGGTTTGATTAAAGCCGTCGACAATTTCGACATCTCCCAAAATGTTCTTTTTTCAACCTATGCCGTGCCGACGAATGTTTCAGGTTGAAAACACTCAAAGCTCCCTTGCGTACTTTTCTATTTCGGAAACCGCGTAAAGCGAACCGCAGGCAAGAACCGTACCGTCTTTGCCGGCTGTCTTTTTGGCGGTATTGACGCCTTTTTTTATGCTTTTGCAAACGGTAACCGGCTTTGAAAATCTTTCAAGATACTTCCCCAAAGAACCCGCACTCAACGCACGGGGATTGGGCACGGTGTATGTTACGAATTCCGACGCGTATTCCGCCATTTCGGAATACATCTTTTCGTAATCCTTATCGGCAAGCACGCCCGTCAAAATCACGAGCTTTCCGTCCGGCAAATATGTTTTTACATTTTCGACGAGTGCCTCTATGCACTGCGGGTTATGCCCGCCGTCGACTATAAACAGCGGAGAGTGTGAAACGATTTCAAACCGTCCCGGCCAGGCAACCTCTTTCAGCCCTTTTTTGACGGCAGCCTGCGTAATCTTAAACCCACGCAGATTAAGCTGTCCTATGAGAGTGAGAACGACCGACGCATTTTTGAGCTGGTGAGAACCTATGAGACGGATAAAAAGGCCGTCATATTCCTTCCATGAAAATGTCTGCCCCTCAAGACTCGATTTAACATCTCTCACGGCCGAAAAATCGGCTTTTACCAAAGTCGCTCCCACCTTGTGACATCTGTTTGCGAAAACTTCTTCGACAGACGGGCAGGTGTCGTAAAGCACTGCGACGCACCCTTCCTTTATGACTTTGGATTTTGTCAGGGCTATCTTTTCGAGAGTGTCTCCGAGATACTCCGTGTGGTCAAGTCCGATGTTGGTGATAACGGCGGCAAGAGGAGAATCTATGACATTCGTGGAATCGAGTTCTCCGCCCATTCCCGCCTCAAGACAAACCACATCGCACCCGTGCCTTTTGAAAAACTCAAACGCAATGCAGGTGACAAGTTCAAACTCGGTAGGCGTATCTTTCATACCGTCGGCAAGCGGTTTTATAAAAGCGACGATTTGAACAAGCTCTTCGTCGGAAATATCCGCTCCGTTTACTTTCATGCGTTCGTTGAAGGAAAAAATATAGGGAGAGGTGTAAAGCCCCGCCGTATATCCCGCCTGTGTGAGTATACTCGCCGTCATTGCGGCGGTGGAACCTTTTCCGTTTGTACCGACAATATGAATAAACTTCGTGCTTTTTTGCGGATTACCCATGAGAGAGAGAAGTTCCCGCGTCCTCTCAAGTCCGGGCACGCTTCCCTTCCAGGAAACAGAATGTATATAGCGGAGTGCTTTTTTGTATTCTCTTTTCAGCTTTCTTTCGGCTATCTTGCCGTCACTCCCCCAAACGCCCAAATGTTCGAAAACTTTGCAGTCAAAGAGCAGTTTTATCACAATTACATCGATAAACCAAACAAACGCAAACTGTACGGCACGCAGGTAAAGCATTACCGAAAATCCGACCGAATAAATCAGGTCGAGGGCAAAACTCTGCCATATGACCGAACCCAACACAACCGGGAAAGCAACACACAGGGCAAGCCTCAGTACCGTTAGCTTTTTCTTGAGAAATTTCCGCGACAGCCCTCCGCAAACGCCGTAAAGTATCGGTACCGGGCAGAAAATCGGATTGTATCCGAAAGGCGAAAAAAACACACTCCCGATTAAGTCGGAAGCAAGACCGACACAGCCTCCCCAAACGGGCCCGAAAAGCAGCCCCGACAAAAATATTATTCCGGATTCGAAAGATATCCTAATCTCGTCGTTCGGAATAAAGCACAAAAAGCGTGTGAGCACTACCGAAAGTGCCGTCATAAATGCGACAAGCGTTACTGTGCGGGTTGAAATTTTACTTTTTGACACAAAAATACCTCCTTATATTTGCCACATAAGGAGGTGTAAAACCGTAACGATATGCAGCAGCGGGATGCGAACCTGTCACCGCAGGCATTTGCCTTTTCGTCCCGACGGCAACTCCCCGTCCGCCGAGCACTAAACGCGACAGATTCTACTCTACTTCCGCTATTATACACCCCTGAGAATAATTTGTCAATCGGTACCGAAAAAATTAAAGCTATTGAAAAAAGTCAGCTTTTGTGTTACAATGTTCACGAAAAGAATTACGACTGACTTATTTTTTTATAAAACGGCAAGGATAAATATATGAAATACTTAAAAGGAAAAACGGGAAAATTAAACACCGTTTCGGCAGTTTGCTTACTTATCGCACTGTTTTCGGGATACATTCTCTTTGAACAGATTGTTCCCGTATATGTCGACGACGCAATGTACTCAAGCTGGGCAAAACACGGATTTGAATATTTTGTTCAAAAAAACATATGGCACTACAACAATTTCAACGGACGGTTTTTCGTTCATGCGCTCCTGTCGCTTGTGACATTTTTCGGCGAACATTTATACGCACTTATCATGCCCGCCTTTATTGCGGCCTCAGCCTTTTTAACCGTGTCTGTTGCACGGGAAAATTATCCGCTGTACAAAAAGCTCTTTGTCAGTGCCCTCTCTCTTATGCTCTTCTTAGGTATGTCGAGCACCTATCTTACATCTGTTCTTTGGATGGCGGGCGGATTTAACTATGTGTTTCCCTTTTTCGTTTTGACCCTCTTTTACCGCGTTTTCTTAAAATTCCGCAAAAACAGGCTGTCTTTTTTATATCTCTGCCCCTTTGCGTTTCTCTGCGGCGCGACTACCGAACAGTTCGGTATGTATACCTGCGGCCTTATCGTCATGACATATTTATACGACTTTATCGACAGCAAAAAATTCGACTTTAAATTTTTCGCCTACATTATTTCAACCGTCGCGGGACTTTGTACGGTGCTTCTCTCTCCGGGAACCTCCTCCCGTATAAATCAGGCGACGCAAACCGGCGTCGGTCAGTCTGTTTCGGACGGATACTTTAACTTGATGAAATATCTTACCGGAGAAAAAATTTTCTACCTGCCCGTGCTCCTCATGTTCCTTTGCTCGATATCGGCACTCCCCTCCCTGAAAGATAAGAATTACAGATACGGCAGGGGAATACTTATCGGAATACCTCTTTCGGTGCTTGCCTTAGCTCTCGGAATACGGGGAGAGTTCAAATCTCTCACGACGCTTTTTACCCTGTTTATGATATTCATGATTGTAAACCTTTTCTTGAAAAAGGAAAACCGTCACCTTTGCACAATTCTCCTTTGCGGGTTCGGCACGCTGTTTATGATGAGCATTTCCCCCGCTATCGGATACAGAGTTTGTATTCCCTTCCTTTTTTCCTTTATTACAGTCACATCGGTCGGGCTTGCAGACTTCGCCTCAAGCTGTGAAAAACCTCTGAAATTTATCTCCTGCCTAACCCTGTGTGCCGTTATTATCGGCTCTGCCGTAAGCTATACCCACGCTTTTCGCGGGTACCTTAAGAAGAACCCCTACTGTCAAAGCGTTTACGACGAACTCTCACAGGCGGAAAACAGCGGTTACATCGAGTTCGATTTCGACGAAACTCTGAACGACGGGAAAGCGAAATACCGGTACACGACGCTCTTTGACCGTGCCGACCTCATACGCTACTACCGTGAACCTTTCGCTATTCCGGAAAATGTCGAGGTGAATATTACGAGCGGGAAATACGATGTGTCGAATGTTTGCTACAAGGATACTTACATATTCGTACCTGCACTTAATTACAAAGACAAAGTTTACATCGCCTACAATGCGTTTGCCTACCTGCCCGATTTCGAAAACAACACCTACGCTTATTCTGCCGGCGGAGCACTTTCGGTAAACGGAAAACAGGTGTGCCGAAAGAGCGATGTGCTTTTGGTTCCGCGATGGGCAGACGCCTCCGAATTTATCGAAATATCGGCGTTTTGCAAACTTTACGGAGTTCGGTATACTTTCGACAGCGACAAAAACACATATTTCTTCAACTGAAAAAAACGCCGTCGGCAAAAAACTTGCCGGCGGCAATTTTTATATCTCTTCAAAATCGGATGCCGGGTGTTTGCACAATGGGCATATAAAATCGGCGGGAAGAGTGTCCCCTTCGTAAACATAACCGCAAATTTTACATACATAACCGCGTTTTCCGTCAGACTTAGGCTTCGGCTTGACGCTGTCCCGATAATAGGTATAGGTCATGGTTTTAAGGTCGTTTAAAACTTTCGACTGAGAAATTTTGCAGATAAACATACCGTGCGTCTCGAAATCAGCATATTGTTCAACCTCAAGAGAGATGAAGGAATTAACATACTCCGAAAGAACCGGAAGATTATTGTCGGAGAGGAAAAAGTCAATGTCTCGGAATTTATCCGTATTGCGACCGCTGCTGAATCCGAACCGTTCAAACAGACCGAAAGGAGTCTCCCGCACAAGACAGTTTATATTCATCTTCCCCGTTTTCTTTATCACATGGTAGGAATAATTGTCCTTGTTTATCGTAACGGCAATTCGGTTAGGTGTGTTTGTAAGCTGAGTTACGCTGTTGACAATGAGGCCGTTGTTCTTCTCCCCGTCACGCGATGTCACAAGATAAAGTCCGTATTCTATGTTGGAAAGAGGTACCGTGCCGTCCTTTTCGGAGGAAACAGCACAAGCCGAATACTCACGGCAAAGTTCACCGGCAAGAGCGTCAATCTGCCGTCTTGTGTCCTCATTCACCGCCGACATGATTTTTACGCTGTTGTCGCAGAAAGTCAAGCCCTTGCATTTGTCAAGCATTTCACGCATTACTTTTGCGGCAACCGGTGCCCAGCTTCCGTTCTCGATAAAGGCAACCGTGCGGTTTGAAAATCCCCTCTCGGTAAGGTGGGATATAAAGGTTTTCATGTGCGGAAATATATCGGCGTTGTATGTGGTTGTCGCCAAAACAAGCTTACCGTACCTGAAAGCGTCACTTACCGCCTGCGACATATCGCACCTCGCAAGGTCGTGCAGGACAATTTTCGGACAGCCGCTTGAGCGAAGCCTGTTTTCAAGCAATTCAGCCGCCTTTTTTGTGTTGGAGTAAACGGAAGTGTAGGCAATTACCGTTCCGTCCTCTTCGGGAAGATAACTTGACCAGGTGTTGTAAAGACCGATGTAACGCTCAAGATTATCGGACAGTACAGGTCCGTGAAGAGAACATATTTTTTTCGTTTCAAGCCCCGACAGCTTTTTGAGAAGAGCCTGCACCTGCACTCCGTATTTTCCGACAATGCCGAAATAGTAGCGTCTCGCCTCGCTCTCCCACTCCTCATTCGTGTCGGGAGTGCCGAATTTTCCGAAAGCGTCGGCAGAAAAGAGAACTTTGTCAAAACTGTCGTAGGTCACAATAACCTCAGGCCAGTGTACCATCGGAGCCGTAAAGAATTTCAGAGTGTGCGTCCCCAAAAAGAGCGTATCTCCGTCACGCACGGCGATTCTGTTATCGGCAAAATCCGTGCCGAAGAAATTCTTCATCATGCCAAACGCCTTGTCTGACGCCACAACGGCGGTATTCGGATAAACTTTGAGAAAATTCACAATGTTTGCCGAGTGGTCGGGTTCCATGTGCTGTACAATAAGATAATCGGGTGCTCTGTTTCCCAAAACACTTTGGATATTATCAAGCCACTCGTGCGTATATCCGACGCCCACCGTGTCCATGACCGCCGTTTTTTCGTCGACTATGACATACGAATTATAGGAAATTCCGTTGGGGATTTTATACTGTCCCTCAAACAAATCGTTTTTTCTGTCATCTACTCCGACATATTTTATGCTGTCCGTGATATTCATACCTGTTACTCCTCCTCAAAAACATTTCCTGTCCTTACAGTCCTCAACCGCTCCGCAGCGGGAACAAATTTCGTTTTTACACTGTCCTTTTTCAAAAAAGCTCTTTAAATTCGAGACGGTGGTTTCGGCTATATTTTCAAGTGCCTCTTCGGTGAGAAATGCCTGGTGCGA
The DNA here is from genome assembly GCA_964558655.1 of uncultured Oscillospiraceae bacterium. Classification (GTDB taxonomy): domain Bacteria; phylum Bacillota; class Clostridia; order Oscillospirales; family SIG627; genus RGIG6353. The sequence goes on from CAZLEX010000041.1 coordinate 8,610, forward strand.
TGTCACTATTACATTGGGCATCGAAATAAGTCTTGAGAGAACCTCGTCCTCCATGATGTGCCCGGAATTATCCTCGAAAAACAGGTCGGATTCTTCTTCGTAAACATCAAGGCAGGCGGCTCCGACTTTTCTCGCTTTGATTGCGTCAAGCAACGCTTCGGCGTCAACCAACGCACCCCGCGATGTATTTATTATAACAACTCCGCGACGGCACTTGTTCAGGGCTTCGGAGTCTATTATGTGGTGCGTGTCTTCCGTCAGCGGACAGTGCAGGGAAATAATATCGCTTTTTGCGAAAAGCTCGTCAAGTTCGACATATTTCACCCTCTCGCCGTCTGCAAACTGCGGTGAGGGATATTTGTCGTACGCCAGAACTTTCATTGAGAATCCTAAGCAAATATTCGAAAAAGTGCGTCCTATACGCCCCGTTCCGATAATCCCGACGGTCTTTCCATGCAAGTCGAACCCCGTAAGCCCGTTAAGACTGAAATTGTAGTCGCGTGAACGGATATACGCCTTGTGAATACGGCGGATTGATGTGAGAAGAAGCGCCATTGCGTGCTCGGCTACCGCATAGGGAGAATATTCCGGGACCCTCAAAACATGAATTTTTCCGAACGCGTATTTCATATCGACATTGTTAAATCCGGCACACCTCAGTGCAATTGTCCGAATTCCCAAAGAACAAAGCCTGTCAATAACATCGGCGTCGACCGAATCGTTAACAAAGACACAAACTCCGTCACAGTCGTGAGCAAGCTCCGCCGTGTCCCTGTTAAGCTTTGTCTCAAAATACTTTATTTCAATTCCGTTTTCGGCGGCGTATTTGTCAAAGTATTTTCTGTCATACGGCTTTGTGTCGAAAAAAGCGATTTTCATAAATTTCTCCTTACAAAAACAAAACTTGAGATTACCGTTAAGACTGTGTCACACAACCGTTTCGTAACCGTCATAAGCGATTTCAATACCGTATTTTTCGGCTATTTCTTCGGATTTATTCATGTTCGGATAAAACTGCCGTGCAAGATGGGTTACCGCAAAGCGTTTGACATACTTTGACAGCATGGATTTAATTTCCGAAACCATTCCCAAATCGTTATGCTCTATAATTCTTATATCTCCCACGCTGTCTCCCAAAGTTGCGTCCAAAATCGCAAGGTCGACATTTTTGTTTACAAGGCCGTAAAATTCGTCGGGCATAAGCCAGGAACCGTCAAGACCGTAAAAAACCGTCTTTTCTCCGTCACAAATAAAGAAATGCACCGTCTCTGTCGAATGGTTCCCCCGAAACGCCTCAACGGTATATTTCCCCACCTGCTTCTTTTCCCCGTCCTTAAAAGCGATAAATTCACCGCCGCTTTTTTCAAGCAGTTTTACGGTGTCGGCGTTGTAATGGTCGCTGTGAGGGTGAGTGTTTATGATGTATTTTATTTTCGATATGTCGCACTTGAAAGTTTTAAGAGCTTCCGGCACACAGGGGCCGGGATCAATAAGTAATTCGTCATCAATCAGCACCGATGAAAGACGGCGAATTTCAGGGTTATTTTCGGAAACCGTCGGCCAGTCTGCCGCACCTGTGCCTAAAAAGAAAATCTTCATAACCGTTACCTCATTTCATCTTTCGGTTTAAAGTCCGTGTGAAAAGCAAATCCTTAAAATATTCACACGGGTATTCTATCATAAAGCGTGAAAAAAGTAAATGACTTTTTCATGACAATTCCTTTTCGGCAAAGCTTTCGCAAGAGTTACACCCAAACGGAATGTGACAAGTCAAAGCCTTTAAAACTCTTGAAGCTGTGTGAAACCCGCTTTTTTGCAAATTCTTAAAAAACAAAATCGTCTTATCAAAAAACCGCGTTACGCGTATTTATTTTTATTTTTATTATTTTTATTATTATTATTATTTTATGCTGCCCTTTTCCTGCCCTTTTCCTGCCCTTTTCCTGCCCTTTTCCTGCCCTCATTATACCGTTATATGCCTTTTTTACCGCTTTTTTCGGTGCTTTTTTATCTGCCCGCTTTTCTATCCGTTTTATCTGCTCTTTACCTGCCCTCGCCCTGACATCGCGTCCCGTAATCCGTTAGCGTAATCACCCTTATATTACCGTATAAAGTCTGTATGATTTCTCCCGCTTTTTCAAGAC
>CAZLEX010000042.1:0-10108 GCA_964558655.1 uncultured Oscillospiraceae bacterium
AAATGATGGGACTTATCGGTGCGGGCAACAACCCGATGGTCGGTATGACCGTTGCGGTTGCGGTCGCAGTCGAAGAGGCTATGAAGGCTTGAATTGAGGGCTTTTTGATAAAATTATCCCTACCGTTGTTAAGACGGTAGGGTATTTTTTTGCCTTTTGCCGAGAGACTGAAAATTTTGGCACCGTATTTTCAGCTGTGTTTCTTCGTAAAAGTGTGCATCAACTTATCATATTGAGACTCAAGGTGTTCCAACTTTTGAGTGCATGCAGATATAAGTCCAACATTACTGTCGCCAATTTCAAGTTACTTTATTCCTGAACAGTCCACTCGAATAAATCTTTAAAGTCTTCATAACATTTTTCACATATCCAGTGGTAATTATTTTCAGAGGAATATGCTACTTTTGTATTCTTATCGATGCGTTCTGAACAAAATTCGCAGTGCTCGTGTTCCCATCCTTCTCTGTATACCTTGAAAGTTTGTTTCTTTAAAGTTTTTCTATACAAATAGTTCATTTGATTTGTTAAGCGCCAATCATTATTCATTATTAAAACTCCTTATGTTATTTTCTTTCAACCCGACCATCCGGGAAAACACGATATTTATTTCCGTTTGAATCAGTGTAATCCCAATGTGGACCTATAGGATCGCCGTGATTTAGATCTGCGTTCCATTTTTCGCCGGTGTTTGAGTTATACCAGTTACCTTTGCCCTCACTTGGGCCGGATTTTCCTCGCCACTCAAAACCTTTACCGGGAGATTTGCTATTGTCATTACCGGGATACCTAATTGATTTATTTGTTCCTTTGAATAATTCACTATTGCCCTTACTCATCCCTCTTCCTCCTTTCAAATGCTTTTGCCGTTTGACCGGAAAAAGATAAGATGTTTATGCCTTGTGCCGCCAACTCTTCAAAACAAGGATAGTTTGCTGAGCCGTATACGATAATAGTGTGAGGTTGGAGAACTTTTACAAGTTCGGAAAGTCCATCGGTAAAACGCACACGGTCTTCATATTTGCGAGGACTGCCGCCTACAGTGCCAATAACAACCATGCTGTTTTTCGGGATGCCGTCAAAGCAATATCTATAGGTTTCAGATGTTCCCCAACGGACATTGTTGATGACGGCAAGCCCATTCTTGCCGAGCCAGTAACCGAATGCACGCATACGGTATGTATTATACAGCTTGATAGGTTCCGGAAAATCCTGATAGGTTGAGAAGTCCGGAGTTATTACTCCTGAGAAATGGCGAAGAACTTTTAATGCAGAGTTGTAATCGTGCCAAATACCGTGCGGACTATCAAACTTGTAATCATCCATATACCAGCATACAAAGGCATCGTGTTTAAAATCGAGTTCTTTTTTGATTCGCTGCTTTTTGTAGATGGCTTTGGCTTCGTCCCAAGTAATAATATCACTCGGCGGGTGTTCTGATGTTGTTGGACAGATTGGAATATCGTTTCTTGTAAAATCGGCTCCATCAAGCATAAATGCATTCCATATATCTTTAAGTCCTGCACGATTTGTCTTTATTGTACCACAGTTTTCAATAATTTTCAATTTATATTCCTCCAATTCGGATAGTTTTGAACAGACAATTCTACATCTATTGTGGAAAAGTGCGTCGAGATATGGTAGAATATAGTTGTCGGTTCTTTCAATTTCATTTTAATGGAATTGGAGAGAAAAGTCGTTCCGATGCAGTTGCGATAAAGTTGCGATATAGTTATGATGGAAGGGGTGAACATTTTGAAATTTAATATATCGTCTTATATATTGACAATGAAGAAGTATGCTATAAACAGAAATATGTCTAATGAGGACTTTACACGCGAGTTATTTACCCCGTTTGTTACGGCAGGTAATGTGAAAGATAAAAACGGAGAATTGTTAGAATTAAACAAATCAAGAGTGAGCAGGTTATTAGCACAAAAGGACGATGTACCGTCAGCGATGCGGAATGCGTTGTCTATGCTTGATATAGCGGAAAGAACCGCAGAAAGCTTTGCGGATTTTCTTACGGATAATATTGATGCTCACAGATATAATGATCTTGTTGCGGATATGAGTCAACTGGTAGGATCGGTTCTTGCCAAAAGAGCTAAAAACAACGATATCTCAATGTTTCTAACAGAAATGTTTATTGAAGCCGTTAAGATAGATAATGTTGCAAGTGATAATAAAGATGCACTTATCTGGAATAACGGAAACAATTCAATAGAAATAGTCGAAGGTGATATATTTAAGTTCGCTTTTGAAAATCGTAGCAGAACTGCAAAAAATATTGTCGTTATACCGGTAAATACCGCTTTCGATACGCATGTGTCAACAAAGCTGGGAACTGATGGAACGCCACTTGTTTCCGAAAACACACTGCACGGCAAATGGCTTATTAGATGGACAAGAAGCGGAGAAAGCGTAGCCGGTCTTGATGGCAGAATAGCCGAAAGCCTTAATTGTCAGGGGAAGACACCAATTTGTAAATCAAAATCCAAAAACGGAAAAGCGGACTGTTATGAAATAGGAACTACTGCTATTATTGATATAAGAAAAGCAGTATTTTATTTGGTTGCTACCGCTACATTTGATGAAATGAATAATGCACACTCGACAAAAGAAGAAATCAAAACGGCTCTTATTGAGCTGTTGAAGATTTATGACAATTTTGGGCAAGGCTATCCGATGTATATTCCATTATTTGGAACAGGGCGTTCAAGAGCAGGGCTAAGTTATCAAGAATCTTTTGAATTGATTAAACAGACGCTCTTAGAAAATAAAAATCGGATACAGGGGCATGTCAAAATAGTAATTTTATCCGAAGCGATGAAAGATATTAGATTGTAAAGCGAAAGAGGTGTTTTAAATGTTATACAGAACAAGGACATATATAGCAGCAGATTGGACGGGTGACAGGGAAATTGTTGATAAACTAAGAGAATGGAATGATAGCGAATGGTATGCGATGAATTTTTCAGATGCTCATGATTTAACGCAGTCGAGAGATAGCAGTTTGCCGTGTACAATAAAAAAATCATTGTCAGAACGATTGAACGGATCGAAAACTTTCGTTTTAATCGTTGGTGCAAATACAAAGAATCTAACCAAAGGTGCTTGTAGATATTGTTCTTCTTACAATTGCGGAACATGTTCCAAACATTATAGTGTGGATAATAGAAGTTATATTGAGTATGAATGTGAAAAAGCGATACGAGATAATCTGAAAATTGTTGTAATCTATAATTACGCAAATGTGGATAAAAGCAAATGCCCCGATTGTATAAAATATTACGGAGTACATATTCCTGCTTACTATTATGCAAGTAACGGAAAATGCTATTGGAATACGGCAAGTATCAAAGAAGCAATCAACGGGTAAATTGTAAGTCCTTTTAGGTAGTGGCACGGAACTTTTGGACTAATTCAACACCAAACTACGATAGCACATTTCTTGGCTTGAAGTGTGCTATCGTTTTTACCTTCTGCCGACATTTTGCCGAGAGACTGAAAATTTTGACACCGTATTTTCGGCTGTGTTTCTTCGGCACACAAAGGCATATTCGGACAGCTGTATGAAGCGATTACACAGTTTACCGCGAGAAAACGGTGCACGATGGATACTCCTTCTGAGGTAACGCCGGTAGAATTGATGACGGTTCGTGTATCCGGGCAAGAACGGTACATAAAAATATGCACCCTTGAAAAGTTCAGAGCTTTTCGGTGGTGCATATTTTTTTAAAGTTTTTTACGGAAAAGACAGGTATCTGCGTGAAACATATCCTCTTTGGCCCATGTAAGATATTTTGTACCAATGTCCGTTTCTTTCCAGAACATTTACGGTAGAGCCGTTCGGAATTTTCATGATAATCGGAGCGAAAAGAGAGGGAGATGAACGCATATTGAGCCGTGAACCCATAGTGGAGACTTGAGCGGGAATACCGCCGTTCGTTTCGGCGTCAAGATATTCCTCTATCGACTGTGCGAAATTTTTTGCAATGGCGTCAATGTTGCTTTTTATCCATGCGGCGTCTTCCTCATTGTCGTGATAGGCGATTTCAACCAAAACCGACGGAGCCTTTGTGTAACGCAATTCGGCAAGAGTTCCCGATGTGCGAGTTTGAACTTTGTCGGGATACGGATATATCGATTTGAAATTATCGGCCACTATTTCGGCAAGCTTTTTTCCCTGAACGCTTCCGGGATAGTAATATACATCGGTCCCCATAAGCTGTCCCGAAAGGGCTTCCGGAGCGGCGTTTGAGTGAAGTGCGAAGTGCAAAACGGGATTTTTCGAGTTGGAATCGGCCGTAATCTGATTGACGGTCATTTCGGGGGAGTTTCTGTAACAGCATATTCCGCTTGATGTAAGATACTCCTCCAGCCTGTCGGCAATCAAATTCATGTAGTATTCTTCGTTCCCGCCGCCCGCATATTCGTTGTACTGCTGGGTTGAAGGACTTAAGTAAACACAGGAAATAATATCACACCCTTATATATTTGTGAGTAAAGCCCCTCAAAACGCTTTCTTTTTGAGAGGCTTTTCACTTTATTTTATGCCGTAATATTTTTTTCTGTTACTTTCCGTCAATAAGGAGACTGCCTTTTGAGCGTCGGATAAAGCTTTTTCGGACAGTATGACTTTTTGGGTTTTAAGCTGTTCCGATATTTTATCCCTGTTTGAAATTATATTCACGCATTTTTCGAAAAGTGCGTCTTTGTCAAACGATTTGACGCTTAGCGAACAGTCGAGACCTATGTAACCGAGAAGTGAATCGATTTTCGGATCGTATGATAAGCCGATTGCCGGAGTTGCCGCATTTGCCGCGAAAATCAGGAAATGCAGTCTCATTCCTATCGCAAACTCCATTTTTTGCATAAGAGTTACCAGCTCTTTGGCGGTGGCGTCTATCACGAGGTGAGACTTGATGTCGAGCTTGTCGATTATTTCGCGGGAAATCTCTAAGTCGCGGGAATTTTGCATTGCGACAAACACGGGAGTTATGCCGTATTCCTTTTGCATTTTTCGGCACAGATAGGCGATGTTGTCCGTCAGTTCGGGCGAATTATCTTTCCAGTCCCGCAGAGACACCGCAAAATATTTACCGTCCTGAACGATGCCGTATCTGTCACACAGCTTTTTAACCCAGCGTTCTTCGGCTCCCTCAATACAGAAAGCGGGATCGGCGGTAACCTCTGTAAGAAGGTAAGGGGCTTTTTTGTATAACAGCTCTGCCGAATTGGGTTCTCTCAATGTGATTATATCGGCTCCCTCAAGTGCGACGAGTGCCGCGTCAAGATTTTTTTTCTTATTTATGGGGCCGAAACCGTTTGCCCATACCATAACTTTTTTTTGAAGTTTATGAGCGTAATTAATGAGCGAGATGTAGTAAAAAAGCGATTTTGTACTTGTTTCGTCCTGTAAAAGACTTCCGCCGCCGCTTATAAACAGTTTGGTGTGATGCATGAGAGTCATTATTTTGAATATGTTATAGCGGTGGGAACTGTTTACGAGGTAACGCTTGCGTGTTTCACGCGGGTTTGAGGAAAGTACGGTTATTTTGGTGTCGGGACGCACCTCTTTTATACTTTCTATTATTACCTGCAAAAGTGCGTCGTCACCGATGTTTCTGTACCCGTAGTAACCGCTTATAAGCACTTCGGGATAGCGATAGTGGCGGTAGGGCGTTAAGAGAGAATACATTTTCAGATAATCGCTTGCCATACGGGAGGCCGAATAGTACTTTTCTATCGTGCTTTTGTTGTATTCCGACATTGCGGCAACGGTTTCGGGGGAAGATGTGATAATATATTCAAGGTCACGCCGTATCATTTCGTCGGTGGGCATGACGCACCCGCGACAGCAGTAATTTGTGTCATAGGATATTTTAAACTTGTCCTCTCCGAATATCCCGATGTATCCTTCGTTGCCGGCGATGACAACGGGAACTCCCGCCGCCATTGCTTCGAGAGCCGAACGGGAAACCCCGACAAATGCGTTTGACACTGCCACAAACTTGTTGACATCGGTTCGGGGACCTGTAAGAGTTATGTATTCTTTTCCTATTTCGTCGGTAATCTTTTTGACATGTGTCGTGAGACGCTCAAAGTCATTTCCTCCGCCGACTATTATGAGTCTTGCGTCGGGACGGATTTTTATGAGGTGAGGCATGGCGTTTGCCGTAAGATAGGCAACCCGGCTTCTGTCCTCGTCGATTCGGCTTATGTAAACAATGTTGTAATTGTCCTTTGAAATCCCGAATTCACGCTCAATGTCCGAAGTGTCGGTATTTTTTGAAAATTTTTCGCAGTCGATACCGTTAATGGTTACGGAGATGTTGTCGGGATATATGGAATAGTTGTCGATGAGATACTGCTTTATGTCGTCGGAGACGGCGATGGTTCGCTCACCCCAATTCGCAATGCGTTTCCAAAGGGGAGTTACGCTGAACACCCAATGGGCAGTCGTAACAAATCTGAAATCGAACCTGCGGGAGAGAAGTCCGCATATAAAGGCGGGAATACGGGCGTGTGCGTGAACTATATCGAAGTTTTCGCTTTTGCATAATTTTTTAAGCCCGAAATAACTCCTGATGACTTTTATCGGAGATTTTGTGTGCAAAGGCAGGGAAACATGACGGATACCGAACTCTTTAAGCTCATTTTCGTACACGCCTCCGTTTGACGCCACGATTATTTCGTGCCCCTCTTTTTTCAGGGCTTTTGACAGCTCGACAACATGAGTTTCGGCACCGCCTATATTAAGCCCCATTAAAGTCATTAATATTTTCATACGGAAGTCTCCTTAAGAATTTTTCACCGAATAAACGGCTTCTGCTATCGCATACAGCGAAAACACGAGTTTCATGATAAGCAGTACAATACCTTCAAGACCGAATGTTGCAAGGCGGGTAAGTATCGTTATCAGGTCGGGCAGAGCCGAAAACAGAAGAGAGGTCGGGAGCGAAAAAAGATAAAACTTTTTCTTGAGAGAATTTTCGTCGACATTCGGAATGAAGTGTTTGCCTTCGTCGAGAACGAAAAAGGCGAGAATAAGCAGTGACATAACATCGGGAAAGTAGTAGAGAGACGCCGACGATGAAGAAATTTCGGCAAACTCACGCACCAAAACGGAGGAGAGAAAAACAGGCACGCAGGTAGCCGCGAGAGACAGGGGGACCGACGGCGTTTTGTCCGAAAAAATCCTCATAATATAATAAACCGAAGATAAGAGTGCCGTGGGAATGGCGACAATGTTGCATATTAAGTTGATGGTTGAGCGTGAATTTTCTCCGATTTGCGAGATGTTTGAAAAAGAAATAAGAGCAAGTGAGAGAAACAAAGCCGCCATTGCGGCAAACAGAATGTCGCAGACAATACTCTTTTTCTCTCTGCGAAAAGGAACCGTAAGATTTTTACAGAGGAAACGCGGCAAAATCAAAGCGAGTGCGTAAAGCACATACAGCGGATATACCAATGTATTTTCCGTGAAAAATTTCATCTCGAAATCGAACCCGAAAACGAGCAGAAGCGTCCTTAACAGTACGAGAAAAGTGCAGGACAAAAGGAATAATATTGAAATATTTACTTTTTTTGTACGGTTTAATTGCATAAAATCAGTACCTTTCCGTCAAAACTTTACTTTGAGAATATTTACCTTATACATTATACCAAATTGTGACGAAAAGTCAAACATTAATATGTAAATAAAATAAAGTTTTTCGGGAGGTTGAAATTATGGTTCCTCACGCCTTGCTTTACGCTCTTCTTCTGGGGGCGAGCATTGTTTCTGCGTCTTTTTCTCAGGGGGTAAAAAATTACTCTCATAACCCGCTTTTTTGCGAATTGCCCGTGCTTTCGGAAAATGCCGTCGTTTGCGAGCCGATTGAAGAAAGGGCAACGGACATGAAAAGAGCGTCTTACTTTATTGACAGCGGCAAAGTCCGGGTTTATTTTGAGGGGGAAAACAGGTGCGAAGAAATGGACCTGGAAGAGTATGTCATCGGCGTACTGCTTGCCGAAATGCCTTCGTCGTATGACATGGAAGCGCTTAAAGCGGGGGCTGTTGCCGCCAGAACTTATACGCTTTACAAGATGTGCTCTCACTCTCACGAAAACGGTGCCGATGTCTGTACCTCTTCTTCTCACTGTCAGGCGTATTACAGCTTTGACAGTGCCGTTGCGGCATGGAACGGCGAAAGTGCCGCAGGTGCATATGAAAAAATCGCAAAAGCGGTAAGGGACACCGAAGGGGAGATACTTGTTTTTGACGGCAAACCGATACTTGCCCTGTATCACGCCTCTTCCTATTTGAAAACACGCTCCTGTGCCGAAGTGTTCGGCGGTGAACTTCCTTATTTGCAAAGCGTCGATGTGCCTCATGAGGACGCCGAAAACACGAGGTTTTGCGAAAAGCGTTTTTCAAAATCGGATGCGGGGGAGATTTTGTCTTTAAACGGCGGTATATCTCTTGAGAGCGTTTGGGAAAATTCCGAATGTCTCGGGCTGAAAGTTTATTATGAAAAGGGAAATCTGTTTTTTTCGCCGAAAGATGTGAGAAAACTGTTTTCGCTGCCGAGCGGGAATTTTGAGGTAAGGGAAGAAAACGGAGAATTTGTGTTTTCCGTTTACGGATACGGGCACGGCGTCGGCATGAGTCAGACGGGATGTGAAATTTTGGCAAGAGAGGGATATAAATACGAAGATATACTTTTAAAGTATTATACGGGCGTAAGTTTGGCAATTTTAAAAATCGGTGAATAGATATCGGCACAAAGGTTAAAAATAACAGTGCATAAAAAATGTGTACAAATCAAAAAGAGAGGTTGAAGTATGGAAAAACGATACTTTAAAAAAATGGGCAAAGGGGTATACATATCCCTTGCGGTATGTGTACTCTTAATTGCCTTTGCCGGAATTTTCGCGTCTGTGAGAAGCATAAACAAAATGTCGGAGGCAAACGGTGAAATTTTGGAAAATATAAGCGGCAATAACGGTATTTCGGATTATTTTCCCGTAGACAGCGTTAAGCTTCCGACAGTTGAAACATCCAACGGCGAGGTTAGCGAGCCTTTGAATGAGGAAAACGAGGTAAAAAGCATTGTATGGAGCGAACCCGTTAAGAACGGGAAAGTACAAAAACAGTTTTCAAACGGAGAGTTGTGCTATTCGGAAACCATGAACGATTATCGCACGCATAACGGCGTTGACATAAAAGCCGATAACGGCGAAGCGGTACTGAGTGTGGGACCGGGCATAATAACGGCGGTGGAAAACGATGCACTCTGGGGAATGAGCGTGAGCGTTGATCACGGTAACGGTATAGTAACGGTTTACAGAAATCTTTCGGAGGTACTGCCTCAGGGAATAGAAAAGGGGTCCTATGTGGAGCAGGGCGGAATATTGGGTGCCGTTTCGACAAGTGCTCTCGTCGAAATAGGCGAAGCGTCCCATTTGCATTTTGAAGTTTATTCCGACGGGAAAGCGGTTGAACCTTTGGAAACCCTGTCGATTTACGGCTGATTTTTTAAAAAAGTGCTGTCATCGTGTATGTTTTTTACCGGTGACAGCATTGGTTTGTTACGGAGGGTAAAAATCCGTTTTGCAAGGGAATTAAAGACTTTTTCGGCATAACTCGGTTTGTTCGGAAAGCTTGGAGAAAAGTTTTGAAAAAAGTTTAAAAAAAGTCTTGACAAAAGCTTTTGTCTGTGGTATCATATACACTGTTGAGTGTGACACGCCTCTGTAGCTCAGTTGGTAGAGCAGGGGACTGAAAATCCCCGTGTCGTTGGTTCGATTCCGACCGGAGGCACCATTCATGCGGATTTAGCTCATCTGGTAGAGCACCACCTTGCCAAGGTGGAGGTAGCGAGTTCGAGCCTCGTAATCCGCTCCAATATTCGGCGCTATAGCCAAGTGGTAAGGCATGGGTCTGCAACACCCTGACCCCCAGTTCAAATCTGGGTGGCGCCTCCACCCGTAAGGGTAATGTCCCTCGGTGCGTGTCTTGAAAAAATCTTAAAATTTTTTGAGAAACCTCTTGACAAATCGCTCCGAATGTGATATAATAACAAAGTCGCCTGAGAGCGATGAGTTAAGAAAAGCTCCTTGA
>CAZLEX010000043.1:0-9400 GCA_964558655.1 uncultured Oscillospiraceae bacterium
ATATTTTAGGTCACTCAAGCATTAACACAACAAGAATTTATATTATTTCAACCGGTCGGGAACATAACAGAAAAATGGAAAATATGCGGCTGGTAATTAATTAAAAAATAAAAAACGCCTAAACAGCGTTTAATAACATAATTAATATTATGTTGTATCGAAAGTTATCAATAACAATTTAATAATTATCGATAAAATACATCACACGGTTATTTTACACCAATAGCAAGAAAAAGTAAAGTGTTTTTTGATAAAAAATTAAATTTTGTCGAATTTTTTTATATTTATTTCAACACAAATAAGCCTTGTCAAATAAAAATTTGAAAAGGCTGAATTATTATGCTCATTTTTGCTCTGTATATCTGTAATACGGATTATGAGCATTATTTTTTTGACAGTTACCACACATATTTACAACATAATATTAATTATGTAATAAATTCTGAGGAGGAATTTGTTGTGGCAATATTTAATGTTATAAAATACGACGGCGGTCCAGATGTTTTCGCTTGGAAACACCCTAATACTGAATTGGGAACTTGGACACAGCTTATCGTAAATGAGTCCCAAGAGGCCGTTTTGGTAAAAGGCGGACAGGTTTGTGATGTGTTTGGTGCAGGTAGGCACACATTGGAAACCGCAAATATTCCGATACTTAACAAATTAGTCAATCTTCCGTTTGGCGGTCGTTCTCCGTTTAGTGCTGAAGTGTGGTATATAAACAAAGTTTTTTCTTTGGATGTAAAATGGGGAACATCATCCCCCATACAGTTGCAAGATCCGAAGTATAAGGTTTTTATACCTGTTAGAGCTTTCGGTCAATTCGGTATACAAATTGAAGATTCAAAGAAATTTTTACTTAAGTTGGTTGGCACACTGTCTCAGTTTGATAAAGCAACGCTTTTGAAATTTTTTAGAGGAGTTTATCTTACCAAAGTAAAAGATGCAATTTCATCTTATCTTGTACATAAAAATATAAGTACATTGGAAATAAATGCTTATCTTGAAGAAATATCTACATTTTTACAGGAAAAAATAACGCCTGTGTTTAAAGAGTATGGCATTAAACTTGTATCGTTCTTTGTTAACGATATAAATGTACCCGAAGATGATTCTGCTGTTGCTCAATTAAAAAAAGCACTTGCAAAAAAAGCCGAAATGGATATCGTCGGATACAGTTATCAGCAAGAGCGTTCTTTCGATACATTGGAAGGTGCCGCTACTAATCCAAATTCAATGCAAGGCGGTTTTATGGGTGCGGGCATCGGTTTGGGAATGGGTGTAGGTGTTAGCGGTGCTATCGGGCAACAATTCGGTGGATTAACGCAAAATTTGAATATTGCCGAAACAAAAGAGTGTCCCAAATGCAAAGCCAGAATCGGTCTTAACGAAAGATTTTGTAATCATTGCGGATGCGACACAACATCTCCCCCTAAGGAAGAAAAAAAGGTAGAAACAGACAATATTGTTTGTGCTGCTTGTGGCACAAAATTGACGGAAAAAACAAAATTCTGCCTTGAGTGCGGAAAGAAGTACAATCCTTGCTCAAAGTGTAAAGCTGATCTTCCGGATGGAGCAACATCTTGCACTGTTTGCGGAGCTAAAGTTCCGACACCTTGTCCTCAGTGCGGTCATTTATTGGAAGGTAATAGCAAATTTTGTTCGGAATGCGGTTATTCTTTAGTGAAAAAATGCAAGAATTGCGGAAGTCTGCTAAACGGTAATACAAAGTTCTGCTCCGAATGTGGAATGGCAACAGAATAAAAGAGGGGGCGAATTTATGTTAAAAAAGTCAAAACATATGATGTTAATTTGCACTGCGACATCAATAGCAGTAACAGTAATATTCTATCTTCTGACATTTGACAGTATTTTTACCGTTCCAATGCGTTGGTTGTCCTTAATGTTTTTGGTTTTAGCCGAAATAATAGCAACTGCTAAAACATTTATACTTAAAAGAACAATATTTGCCTTTTCAAATATTGTAACAAGTATCGTTCACATTATTGCAACTCTTGCGGTTTCGATAATTTTTGTGAATATTTTCCCCCTGATGATAAAAAAGTATATTTTACTGAATACATTGCTGTTGTGTGTCCTTTTAGCCGCTGATGCCATAATAGTATTTTTTGCTAATCGTGTGAGGCACAAAAAAGGTAAATTGAATGAAAGTCAATCCGTTATCAGATGCTGTCTTGAAAAAGCCACATCTTTATTTGTTGAATTCGGTACTGCGGATTATAAAAAAGATTTGGAAGAAATTGTCGAATTGTTAAAGTATTCAGATAACAGTTGTTTGTCACAAGACGAAATGACGGTTATGAGTATGCTTGACGAATTGCAATTGCTATTGAAGAATAAGGGCGACGGTATTTCCGAAAAAATCAACGAAATTAAAAATGCTATCAAATTGCGGTCAATAAAAGTCGCAAGTGCAAAACGCGGAAGTTATTAAAATTCATGTAGAAAGGTCAATTTTTTATGTCGACAGATAGAATGTTATTTTGGCTGTCACTTGCAATGGTTTTACCTACAGTGATAGTTTGTTTGCAAAAACTCCCCATTTATGCAAAGAATAAAATGGACAAATCAATAGCGTACCGGTTGGCTAAAGTGCAGCTTAGTTGGGGCATGCTTTCCTTTTTTCTATTTATTCTAAATGGTTACATTGGTTTGTCCGTTAATTACTATTATTGCTTGAGCTCATTAGTTTGTATAGCCTGTGCGATTGTTACAATAATTGCAGCAAAAAAATTCCATGACAATGAAAAAGTAAAAAAACAATCTAACCAATATGCACCGGAACAAGAAAATATTGATTCCACAAACAGCACAACTTCGGCAAAACCTAAAATTGTCGTTTGCAAGTGCTGTGGAGCTAACAATACTATTACGGGCACTGTCGGTGAATGTGGATATTGCGTTCGCCTTTAAAATGATATTTAATAGGAGGAAAATTATATGTATAACTACAAAGTGGAAAATATCGTTATCAAGGCGTCATTATTTATTGATGCACAAGATTTAATTACTAAAAAGGTTCAGCCTTTGCTTGATATGGGTGCAAAGAAAGGATGGAGGCTTCATACTTTTACATCTACAAGTTCAAGCAAAGGAATAAACATCTGTCTTGTTTGGGAAATTTAAATTTGAGGTGTTGCTAATATGAATTTAAAATGTGAATCATGTGGAGCCCCTCTTTCTGTAAAAGAGGGAACTGGTATATCTATTTGTGATTATTGCGGAGCTCAAAATATAATACAGAATGATTTTGTAAAGCCTATAGAAGAAAAAAAGGAACATATCGAAGATGTAATTGTAGAAATAATTCCGTGCATTGGAACTACAATTTTTCAAAGGAAACAATTTGTGGTTCACCGCACATATGCAGAAGTATTGGATAAAAAAACAAATGCTAAAGAATTGCATATAGATTTTAAGGATGTTATGCAATACGGAAAAGTATTTTTATCAGACGGTATGATGTGGTTTAAAATGAAAAGTAATCAAAAGCATACCGTTAATTTCTGTACAAAAAATAAATATGATTTAGCAATATGTGCTCTTAAAGGATTAATATGAATGTCATTTATTATATATTGATATGATTTTTTTTGGCGTTGAAAAAATTCCTTCTATGATAGAATATAAATAATATCATAGAAGGAATTTTTTATGGCAATACGGTGTGCGGGCTTGTCTTTAAAATAATTTTGAAGTTGAGTGCCGTGTGTTCAAAACGGTATGCGTGATATTGTGGTCCGACATAAACGATTTGTGAAAAATACAAACTTATTCGAATTCAATATCTATGATTTCGGCAGACCGTAATGGCACAATGGTACTTATTCTGTTTTCGTTTACCGTTAATTCATATCCGTCATATTTTGTTTTACTTACGGCTTTTTTGATTTTTTTATTAAATGTTACTTCCGGAATGTTATACCAATAGTCATCGTTTGTTAAAATCAGTCGGCATTGTTTTTCGCTGTTATTTTGAATACATATGTATTTACATATTCGTCTGCGAGTACCGTATTCGGTAACAATGTCGTGATCTATAAACGGTGAATTTGAATATTTTTGAACGGCATATCCGCACTTTATCCAAAAATCACTGCTGTACGGTTTGTAAGAGAGAAAATGCGTCCAAAGTGCGTTGAGAGGCTCACTGTCTTTTTTTGAGTCAAAAGAATACACAGCACTGTTTTCTATTACTTCACAGCCGTTTCCGATGTTTGCGGCAAGTACAATGCCGCCGAAAGAGTTGTTTTCCTGTACGATAATATTAAAACCTGCGGGCACTTTGTCCGGCAAGGTAATTAAAAATACAGTTCTTTCGGTATTTTTTATTATATCAAGTTGTTTTTCGGAATATAAATCCGAATTGATTACAAGAAGTGCACCGCTGTAAATACCGAACCGTTTTGGCATGGATTCAATATCTTCCAGTCTGACAATTGAATTAACCGGTGCGGCTGCATACAGTAATTCTGTAAGAATTTGTGTGGTTACAGTCCGCCTGTTTTCATATAATTCGGATAATTCTTTATCAATTATTTTGTCGTTCCACACAAGCGTGACACCGGCGTTTCCGTAAACATCCGGTGTAAAGGCGGTGTTCCAGACATTTTTTATGTAGTCCCAATCGTTTTTTTTCAATGAATCGCATAAGCAAAAGAGCGGAGCGTCGATAATCGGTTTGACACCGTTTTTTGTGTAGATTAGTGAATTCAGGTTACATGAAGCCGACATTTGCATATATGTACGCATATGTTCATATACGCCCCATTGTTCCATATTATCGTGAATATTTGTGATTGGTAAAATATCGACATTTGGCATTGTTGCACGGTTAATCATAAGTTTAGATAAAAACCAGTAATGTATTTTTCTCCGTTCTTCGTCTTTAAGGAGAAATCCGTTATATTCACTTGCCAAAACACTGACCGCACCGGAAACATCTTCTATTATGCAAGAATTTGCACCGGCATTTGCAATACTTCTGTAATCGACACCGTAACGGTAAATAGATTCTATCGCACAGGTAGTCCATGCATTATTAAAATGAGCACTTTTTCCGGCACAAGTCAGTCTCGAATAAAACTTTTGATAAAACAAACTCCATGAATCCGCGAGAAATTTTATGTACTCAAGATAACATTCTTTCATGATAAAATCTTTAGGATTAGTTTCTGCCGGAATTATATTACCTGTAATTGCCTGAAATTGCTCAAGAATATCATCATTGCAAATCGATGAAGGTACGGTAAGTCTCGGCGACGATATTCCGTCGGCAATTTGAATTCCGTCAAAATCGTAGTCGTTAAGTACCTGTACTGTTTTTTTCTGCAGTTCGTCGTAATAAAAAGTTCCGTCATTCAATCTTTTTAGCATATGTGTGGAAATATATGTGCCCGAGCTGTCTTTTTCAAATACTTCCGGGTGAAGCTTATGGAAATGATCTAATACGATGTTTCCTTTATCGTCTTTGTAACTGCAATAATTAAAAAAGCTGATATATACTTTTATACCGTGTGAATGTAATTCTTTTACAAGAGCTTTAAGCTGATAGTTAGTCCATGATTGCCGTTTACGCTCGGGACAAAATTTATGACCGACATAACTGCACTCCGCATCGGACAGCTTTTCTTCACGGAAAAATCCTTTGTGCCCGAAAACAAATCCGAGCCATGAAAGTAACAGGGAAATACCCGTTGGAACGAATCCTGCCCTTTCAATAAAGTCATTTACTCCGTAATCATCTGCTGTGTTATCAAATCCTATAAGTTCTATCCAACACCATTTTTTAAAATTTTTATCTTTAAAAATGTCCATTTTAGCTCCTTCAATATTTCGATTTACAGAGTGGGAGTATGTAAATATTTGTCATAAAGCAGTAGCCGGTTAGACTACTGCTTTATGATATCGGAAATTAATCCTTGTAATTATATCCGCATTCAATTGCTTTTTTATTAAGGTCAAAAAGATTTTGATGTTTAGCTGAGACAACTTTATGAAGGGCGTCGTCAAGATTATCAAAGGAAACCGCATTTGTTTCTCTGATAAGTTTTCCGGTTATAATCATGTTCGCAAGCGTTGGAGCCCCTATATCGTTTGCGAGTTTTGTTGCCGGAATATAGAAAACTTTTACATCATCTCTTTCAACTTTCCTGTCTATGAGCGAAGAGTCAACAAAAATTGTACCGCCACTAAGCACGGAATTTTCAAATTTGTCAAGAGAAGGTAAGTTCATTGCAACAAGTACATTCGGAGAGGATACAATCGGTGATCCGACTGCTTCGTCACTGAGAATTACACTGCAATTGGCAGTACCTCCTCGCATTTCCGGTCCGTATGACGGAAGCCAACTTAAATTTCTTCCTTCGATCAAACCTTTGTATGCGATGAATTTTCCGGCAAATAACAGCCCCTGTCCGCCAAAACCGGCAAGAAGTATTTCTGTTTTCATATCAGTTTACCTCCTTTTCGGCACTTCTGTCTTTGTATACGCCGAGAGGGTAGTAGGGAATCATTTTTTCGTCAATCCATTCAAGAGCTTTTTCCGGAGTTAATCCCCAGTTGGTAGGACAAGCGGAAATTATTTCTATAAGAGAGAAACCTTTTCCGTTTATCTGATTTTCAAATGCCTTTTTTATGGCTTTTTGTGCCGATTTTATGTTTTTGACATTATTAACAGCAACTCGCTCTATGTATTCCGGACCGTCAAGCGATGAAAGAAGTTCCGCAACTTTAATGGGAAAACCCGTTGTTTTGGTGTCACGGCCGTATGGAGAAGTTTGTGTTATCTGTCCCGGAAGTGATGTAGGTGCCATTTGACCTCCGGTCATTCCGTAAATTGCATTATTAACAAATATTATTGTGATATTTTCATTACGGGCGGCTGCATGAACCGTTTCGGCCATACCGATAGATGCAAGATCCCCGTCTCCCTGATATGTAAACACAATATTGGAAGGATCCGCACGCTTTATCCCTGTAGCTACTGCGGGTGCTCTTCCGTGAGCGGCCTCGATCATATCGCACGCAAAATAATCGTATGCCATTACGGCACAACCTACGGGAGCAACGCCAATTGTATTTCCTTCAATGTTTAAATCGTCAATTGCCTGTGCAACGAGACGGTGAATTATACCGTGAGTACAACCGGGACAGTAATGAAGCTGTAAGTCGGCAAGACTTTTTGGTTTTGAGTAGATAACGGACATTAATTTTTACCTCCTTCAACTTCCATGATTTTTGAAAGAACTTGTTCGGGTGACGGAATCATACCGCCAACTCTGTTGCAAAGATATACAGGCTTCCTGCACTTGCAGGCAAGGTTGATATCTTCTACCATTTGTCCCATAGACATTTCAACACTTATAAAAGCTTTAACTTTATTTGTGACCTCAAATATAGCTTTACTGGGGAAAGGCCATACGGTTATAGGACGAATTAATCCGACTTTAATACCCTTAGCTCTTGCTTCTCTGATTGCATTTTTTGACACTCTTGCGGTAATACCGAAAGAAACTATGCAAATTTCGGCATCTTCCATCATAAAGCTTTCAAACATTGTTTCGTTTTCTTCGATGAGCTTATATCGTTCAAACCGTTCAAAATTGGATTTTTCGAGCAACTCGGTATTTAAATACAGTGAATTTATAATATTGTGTTTTCTTTGCATTTTTGTTCCGGTGAGAGCCCACGGCTTTTCAATTGCCGGAACTTGCTCTTCCGGGAGAATTACCGGTTCCATCATTTGCCCAATCGTTCCGTCTGCAAGCAACATAACGGGGATACGGTATCTGTCGGCTACATCGAATGCACGAGTTGTAAGATCTGCCATTTCCTGAACTGAAGCCGGTGTGAATACTACCATATGGTAATCTCCGTGTCCTCCGCCTTTCGTTGCCTGAAAGTAGTCCGACTGAGAAGGCTGAATACCGCCAAGTCCGGGACCTCCTCTTTGAACATTAACAATTAAAGCCGGAACATCGGAACCTGCTATATATGATATACCTTCTTGCTTTAAAGAGATTCCGGGACTTGAAGAAGATGTCATTACTCTCTTTCCGGCAGCGGCAACACCGTATACCATATTAATCGCTGAAATTTCACTTTCCGCTTGGAGAAAAACTCCTCCTATTTTAGGCATACGCTTTGCCATATAAGCAGCTATTTCTGTTTGCGGAGTAATAGGATAACCTAAATAATGACGGCAGCCGGAACGAATAGCCGCTTCGGCAATCGCTTCATTACCTTTCATTAAAACTTTCTCTGCCATTTTTACACCTCACTTTTCTATTGTAATAACACTGTCAGGGCACATTGTGTAACAAAATCCGCATCCTATGCACAGAGCTTCATTTGTTATTTCGGCCGGATAATACCCTTTTTTGTTGATTTTTTCTTTTGCTATTATTAAAATTTTTTTAGGGCAGACATTTACACACAATCCGCAACCTTTGCAAATGTCCGTATTAAACTTTACTTTTGCCATAATTTACTCCTTAAAATTTTTTCTTTTGTAATGTAAGCGGGAAGAAACATCGTGAAGATTTTTCCGCAATGCTTTTTTCGGCACATGTGAATACTATGGGAATTTCGGCAATTTCCGAAAGCTTTTCGGCTTCGTCGATACTTTTCAGAATATCCGATTCCGAAGTTTCTTCACCGATATTCGAGTTATTGATTATACCTGTCATTTTTATTCCGCAAGCGTTTTGTATTTCATTGAGAACATCAAACGCTTCATCGGCATTCCGTGTCAAAGGTCGGTAAAAATTTGCTACAAATAAAGCTTCATAATCGTTTTCTTGGAGTATATACGGTGTGTATCTTCCTAAAGCATAAGCTCCTCTGTCATCACCGCCCACATCCATTACCGCTAAAGACTCTCTGTTTTGTACAAGTCCGTACACTTCCGGAGGAAGTGCCGGCAAATCGACATTTGTATTTGCGTAGGGGAGAGATATAACTTTTATGCCCATTTCGGTCAATTCGTTTTCACTGTCTTTTGTACGAAAATAAGGATTAACGATATCAATATCAGCAATTGTAACATTTTGTTTTTTTTGTTTCAGATAAATAGCATAATTTATTGCAACATTGGTTTTTCCGCTTCCGTAATGTCCGAAAAATATTGTAATCCGTTTCATATATCACAGCTTATTCCTTTGTATTTTTCCTGTTGCCGTTTTAGGCAATTCGTCTCTGAAAACAACTATTCTCGGATACTTGTACGGAGCGGTTCTTTTTTTAACATATTCCTGTACTTCCTTTTTCAGTTCATCGGAAGGGAGGGTTCCTTTAGTCAAAACAATACTTGCTTTAACTATCTGACCTCTGATTTCGTCGGGTTCGGCAGATACGCCGCACTCAAGTACATAAGGAA
>CAZLEX010000044.1:0-8849 GCA_964558655.1 uncultured Oscillospiraceae bacterium
AGTAACTGTCGGTGTAGTTACCCACCGAAACATAATCACGACCGAGTCTTGAAAGATCTTTGACCATCACCGTAGTGACATATCCCATTTCAATATCGCTCAGCATTGCCTGAAATGCCGGACGGTTGAAATTCGTACCGGTATAACCGTCGTCACAGTAGTGCTTGGTATTGGTAAGCCCCAATTCTTTTGCCTTTTGAGATAACAGTTTCTTTTGGTTGGCGATGGAGTTACTCTCGCTTTCCGTACCGTCATCACGGGAAAGGCGGCAATATAACGCCGTAATCCCCGTATTTTCTTTTTTATTCTTCGACTGCATTATTGTCCTCCTTGCCAAAAGCAAAAACGGACTCCCGAAAAATATCGGAAGTCCGTGAATATAAAAATATTCTGTTATGTCGAAGCCAAGCAGACCGTTTATGGACAGGTTTGCACCCAACAGTACTTGTTAAATATACCCTAAAACCTTGTGATCGAATTTTACACCCCTGTAAATACAAAAAATTTGTAAACACCAACTTTTATATTGAAAATACAGATAAAATATGGTATAATAATGTCGAATTAAAATAACGGAGGTATTTGATGAAAGTATCTTATGATAAACTGTGGAAAATTTTAATAGACAAGAAAATGAAAAAATATCAATTGCGTGAGCAAGCACATATAAGCAGCAATTCGGTAGCAAAGTTAAGCAAAGACGAACCGGTCAGTATGGAAATACTTATGAAAATATGCACCTTGTTTAATTGTGATATAGGAGATATTTGCGAATTCTATACAGAGCATGGCGAGGATTAACCGATGCAAAAAACAAAAGAACAGATTTCATATAATATGAAACAGGTCAAAAACAAAGACTCGAAAATCGAAATTCTGTTAAGAAAAGAACTTGGGAGCAGAGGTTTAAGATACCGAAAAAACACAAACAAAGTATTCGGACATCCCGATATTGCTTTTATAGGCAAAAAAATCGCCGTCTTTTGCGACAGTGGGTGTTGAAAACATTAAAACCGAGGTGTGATATGGCAATAAATAACTGGACAAGAGAAGAAGAAATCATAGTTTTTAATCTTTATTGTAAAATACCTTTTAAATCATCATCTAAAAATCATCCTGAGGTAATTAAAATTGCCAATTTAATTGGCAGGACTCCGAGTGCTGTAAATATGAAAATTGGTAATTTTGGTAGTTTTGATGAGAATTTAAAAAAACAGGGTATTGTCGGACTTCAAAATGCGAGTAAACTTGATAGAGAAATTTTCATTGAGTTTAATAATAAATGGGACGAATTATCGTACGAAAGCGAAAAACTACTTGCCACATATAAAGGTAATAATCTATTAGAAGAAGTCAAAATACCTCAAGGCTCGGAAATAGAAATGACTATTAAACAACGAGTTAATCAACAATTCTTTCGAGAATCAGTACTAACATCATATCAAAAATCTTGTTGTATAACAGGCTTGTCAAACACAGAACTGCTTGTCGCAAGCCATATTAAGCCTTGGAAAGTAAGTACAAGTGTTGAAAAAACAAATCCTAGAAACGGCCTTTGCCTAAATTCATTGCACGATAAAGCATTTGATCGTGGTTTTATTACAATATCAGAGGATTATAAAATAATCGTATCAAATGAAATTAAGGATGTTTTTAACGGTCAAACAGTTGAAAACTTTTTCAAGGTGTTTGACGGCAAAAGTATTATTTTGCCAGAAAAGTTTTTGCCAGAAAAAACATTTATACAGTATCATAACGAATGTATATACGAAAATTGGAAATAGGTATGGATAAATCTTTTATACTTCCAGAATTAGAAAAAAACGCAATATTTTTACCTGCATCACAACGAAAAAAGGGCAAATCAATTCACGGTTGTAACAATGAATTGTATGTTTTATATTACAACAATGATGCAAATTGCAGAAACGGTTGCTTTGAAATTCAAATAATAAGCAGAGAGATATTAAAAAAATTATTTGCAATAACAAAAAATGATTATCATTCATTTTTTTCGCAACTATCGATTTTCTGTGAAAGCAGGTATGTAAATAGAGGTGGTGCAGATTTTGATGAATTGTATTCAATATATAACTCTGCGGATTTTATAGTTTCAAGAGACGGTGCTATAAAAGACGAATTTCATTTTATTAAGGAATGGATATTAAATTCGTAAAATCTTTTGCAAAACACACCGCCACAATTTTCCGAACACAGTTCTCTTTGAAGGCGATATAAAGAACGTTAATGCTTCGGATATACCCGATTTTGATGTTATGACCGCAGGTTTTCCCTGTCAATCGTTTTCGGTATGCGGTAACGGAAAAGGCTTTGCAGATGAGCGAGGCAATCTGTTCTTTGAAATAATGCGAATTGCCGATGTGAAAAATCCGCAAGTCATTTTCCTTGAAAATGTAGCAAATCTTACCGAACACGATAACGGAAAAACCTTTAATCGAATTCATAACGAATTGGTCGAGCGTAATTATTATATTCGTTATATAATCGCAGATGCCTGTAATTACGGTATTCCGCAACACAGAACAAGGACATATATCGTCGCTTTCAAAGATTTCGATATGTGCAATTCGTTTTCATTTCCCGAAGAACAACCGCTTGAAAAACACATCTTTGATATTATTGATCGTTCCGTTAAATCGGAGGACAAGTTTTATCTAAGAGAAGATTCCGTACAATATCGAAAAATGGATTCCGCAATCACGGATAACAATCAAATTTACAGATTTTCCGATTACGGTATTCAAAAAAGCAAGGATGGAATTTGTTTTACGCTGAAAGCAAATATGGGTACTTGGCACGACCGTGTGCCGATTATTCGAGATAATTTCGGAATTCGAACCATAACACCGAAAGAATGCCTTGCTTTACAGGGCTTTCCGCCGTTATTTGATTTTCCTGATATTCCGATAAAGAGTATGTACAAGCAGTGCGGAAATACGGTGGTTGTGCCGGTGATTGTCGAAATAGCAAAAAAATTGTTTAGCGATGTTATTTAAAAAGCCAATAATGCTTATTAAAACAGAAAAGAGGATGTGTATGATAAAAACATATTCGGATTGTATGAACGAAATATCTTCCGATGATTTATATAAAGGATTATTGGCGTATGGACTTTTTACAGAAAAACTTCCGCCTATATTTACTTCAGAAGAATTCTACAAATATAGTTTATCATTGAATCAATCTTTTCCCAAACACGAACAAGGTTTTATTAGTTTTGATTCAATGAGAGACATAAATATTCCCAGATCTTTTGGAATACCTAATCCAATGGCATATCAGCGATTGTGTGCTTGCCTAAAAGATCATTGGGATGAAATTAAGGACCATTTTAGCATTCAAACAATCCATAATAACCATAAAATCAGCAGAATTCATATAAGAAAACATAAAAAAACTGATATGCTTTTTAAGATGAATTATAATAATTGGGAAACCGACGATTCGCCTGTCCCTAATATTTTGATAGGAAAGAAATATATGGTTAGTGCGGATATTTCAACTTGTTTTCCGAGTATGTATACACACGCTATCGGTTGGGCTATTGTGGGCAAAGAAAATGCTAAAAACAATCGTTCGGATGCTTTTTGGTATAATGAATTAGACCGCTATTGTAGAGCGTTAAAATTTGGCGAAACTCATGGTTTTATTATTGGTCCTCACACCTCAAATTTACTATCGGAAATCATATTGACCGTTGTTGATTACCACTTGAGTAATCAGGGCTGGGAATACATACGCAATATTGATGACTATACTTGCTATGTAGAAACATACGAAAAAGCACAACAATTTTTAACAAAATTGACTGCTGAATTAAGGTGTTTTGATTTACCACTTAATTATAAAAAGACAAAAATTGAAGAATTACCGGTCGCCACTACAAAACATTGGGTTCGACAATTAAATTCATTTGATTTTACAACATCTTACGGAAAAGTGAATTATAAAAAGGTTCAATCATATTTAGATATGGCAGTTGGATTAATGGAGGAAAACGGAAAAAATGCAGCAATCTTAAATTATGCCATCAAGGTATTATCCAGTCAAACATTAACCTATAATGCAAAACAATACTGTGCAAAAACAATTCTTCATTTTGCCGCTATATATCCATATCTTATACCATTACTCGATGAATATGTCTTTGTTCCATACGAAGTTTCGCAAGAAAATATACAATCATTTGTAGATACTATATTTTCTTCGAATTCAAAAATAAATAATTACGAAGCAATGATATATGCCATATTTTTTTCTTTGAAATATAATTTTGATATTAAGGATTTGGATATTGATTATGTTATTGCAAAAGATAGTTGCTTGTTAAAATGCTTTTGCTTTTTGTATTACCGAAAGAGAAAAGATGCTTTAGCATTAGAAAAACTTAAATCTCACGCAGAGAAACTTGCAAATGAATCATTTGATCAGAATTGGTTGTTTGTTTATGAAGCATTACCAAAAGAAAAACTTAGTGGTGCTTGGAAATCTATGAAAAAGCAAAATATTTCATTTCTAAAACAAGAATATCGCTAATTTAGCAAGTTGATTTTTAAAAAGTAGGTCTTAGGTGTCCCTAACGAGTAATTTACTGTTTTTGCACGAAGTGGAGTAAAAACAGTCTGCTCGCTAAGATAATGCAGAAAAAAACGGCAACACAAAAAGCAAAGGCACAATCGGCAGATTTATTGTCCGTCGGTTGTGCCTTTGCTTTTGTTTTATGGTGTTGCAATCTTAACTTTTTTCTTCTTGAAACGCAAGATTTTGAGTAGCGTATCGTCTATTCCGTCTGTGTATTTACCATCCGAAATAAGAGCATTTTTCTTTGAAATCAGGCTCTCGATTATCAAACTTCTTTCATCATCGGTAAGATAAAAATAGTATTGGCTCATACAAAAATCACTTCCGCATTTACGATTTCAGTTGCTCGGTTACGGATGTTATTCATTTTCCGTACCCATTCTATAGGCGAATTTCCTTTCAAATTTTCCGTAACATTCTCATTTTCGGCAAGTGATTTTACCGTCTGCTCAAACAGTTTTTCTGCTTGGTTTTCAATGTCAGCAAGATAATTGTCGAGTGTTCCGGCAGTTAGCAAATTATAATACCTGACTTTGTGACGCTCTTTAAGATACCGTCTGTGTCGCTCACCCCATACGCCAATTTCATAATCTTTTTCATCTAGAAGTGTAACACAAGGTAATCTGTAATCGCCTTGCATTTCGTACTGTCCGCCTTGTTGTTCAAATAATGTAGTCATAATAAACCTCCTTGATTTTGATATGCTTATTATAAACCAAGTTGAAACAAAAGACGAATGTGCGGATTTATTTTTGAAGATAGTGTTCAACCGCAGGAATACTTGATTTTCACCAAATCCCTTATGAATATCCGTACCAAAAAGCCTATGATGGAATAATTCCATCATAGGCTTTTGTTTTTTTATCAATACATCGCAAGAATAATATTCAAGACATTACGTTTATGCCCACTCAAAATTTTCTTTTCCCGCACCGATTTCAAAATGATACTTGGCAATGCCCAAGTCTATTTTCGTATAAAATCCCATGCTCGAAGACGCAGAAACCTTGCCGTCATCGTAAATAAACTTGAATTTTTGCTGATTCATTGCCGTGGGAGCAAGCAATGCACATTTCACGCCTCGCACAAACCACTCAGGACTGCTCTCGCATGCGTTGCTCACCTGTTCGACAGATTTTGATACGTGTGAATTTCCCTGCACCTTTCCGTATCCGAGAGATATCACGACCGTCAATTTTTCGCCCTTGTTAATACAAAAAGCGGACGGAATTTCTTGTACGTCATAGCCACCCAACAAGTATTCAGTCCAAGCATTTGTGCCTTAATAGCAAGACGCTCTCCGTAATATCCGCAAAGTTCTTCAAGTTTGTCGCCCTTTTTTCCAATGAGGGCAATATAGTTTGTAACGCCGTAAAACTTTCCGTAATGTGCCATAAAACCGCCAAACGCATTAGGTTCGTTTGTTATGAGTTGAATGTGTAAACCGCCCTCTCGATTGCAATCCTCTATCTCTTTTTGTAATTCATGCAAAACGCTTTCTTCTATCGGTCTGTTTTCGTATTGACGAACACTGTGTCTGCTTTCCATCGCTTGTTTGATATCCATATTTCATTCCTCTCTTTCAGGCAATTCTTTTATTATAGACGTTGCCAACGTAAGCATTTTCAAAAGTTTTTCCATAGCCTCACCACTGCTGAAATGGTAGTAATTTTTCGTCCCTTCACGACGAACGCTTATTATCCCGGCATCTTTAAGTATGCCGAGATGATGAGAAACCGCAGGTCTCGAAAGATTTGTACGCTCTGTAATTTCGCCGACTCTCACTCCCTCACATTTGCCCATTTGCATCATAGTAAGTACCAAATGCTGACGATTTTCGTCGCCGAATGCAATCAATATTTTTCTGCATTCCTTAAATTCTTCCGCAAGTTTTAAAATATCCTGCATTTCAACGCCATCCGGTTTATCTGTTTAAACCATTATACCATAATTTTAAGACAAAAGTTCAATGAGAAAGAAAATCGATACCATTATTTCGAGAAAATTTTCGTGGGTTGACAAATTCATTCGTTCCATTTATAATATATCCGACAGGGCGTGTTTTTGATTTAAAATACGCCGGAATTTTGTCGCAAAAGGAGAAAAATCACCGTGCAAACGTTGCCGTTTTTTTATATAAACGTTGACTCGCAATGTATTCAACCGTATATTTCATCGAATAAATTCAACTGTTCCGCAGTGGCGATAAAACGGGAAAATACGGCGGAGGGCGTTGAGACGACCGTTTATCTTGTAAACGACGGAAAACTTGAAGTTACAATCACTCGTGAGACGTGCGAAAACTCTTGTGCCATAAGGCAAAAAACGAAAGTCAAGAACGTCGGAGACGAGGATACGGTAGTCGACACACTTTCGTCTCTTTACGTCAATTCCATCGGTTCCGACGGGGAAAAACGGTGGTATGAAGATAGATTTTCGGTGTATAGATGTGACTTTACGTGGCAAGGAGAGGGTCAATGGAGGGTCAAAAGAGGGTCGGAAGAGGGTCGGAAGAGGGTCTTTATGCGACCTACAACCACGATAATCACTCTTTTTTACGCATAACCAACCCCGACAGTTGGTCCACCTGCCACAACTATCCCATAATAATGCTTCAAGATAACGAGAAAAACCAAACTTGGTATTTCGAACAAGAGTCTTGCGATTTTTGGACTATCGAAGTTTGCTCGGAGGGATATCAAACAAACTCCGCCTTGTGCGTATTTTTGTCGTCCGCTTACGAAAAGTGCGGAGGATGGCACAAGATTTTAAAACCGGGAGAATGCTACGAGACCAAATACGCCGTTTACGACTGTGTTGACGGTGGATTCGAAGAGGCGGTTGCAGACCTTTGCAAATACAAACGACATTACAGTCTTATGAGTTGGGAGGACGGATATCCGCCCGTATGTTTCAATGACTATATGAACTGCCTTTGGGGGTTGCCGACAAAAGAAAAACTAATTCCTCTGATAGACAAATCCAAAGACCTCGGATGTGAGGTGTTTTGCATTGACGACGGCTGGCACAAGGGTGCCGACGGTTCAAGAACAAGCGGTCTCGGAACGTGGGATATAAACGACGCTTTATTCGGAGACGGCGGTTTGAAGTCGGTAATAGACTACGTAAAATCAAAAGGTATGATGCCGGGTATATGGCTTGAAATGGAAAGTGCCGGCTCTCAAAGTTATATAGCACAACATATTGAAAATTCCACCCTGACACGCCACGGAAAAGAAATAGGCGGTGAGCGTAGGTTTGTAAACTTCAAAAACCAAAAAACAAAAAAATATCTCAAAGACGTAATCGACAAACTTTACTCCATAGGCATTAGATACATCAAAAACGACTACAACCAAACGATAGGCGTCGGAACAGACGGTGAGGAATGCATGGCTGAAAACCTTATGCAAAACTCTCGGGAATTTTTGTCTTTTATCCGTGATATACAAAAAGAATACCCGGACTTATATATCGAAAACTGTTGCAGCGGTGCCATGCGTTGCGACAACGAAACACTCAAAAATTTCCGTGTGCAAAGCACAAGCGACCAAGAATATTATGAAAATTACCCCTCGATTTTACAAGGCATGATGGCTTTGATGCCTCCCGAAAAATGCGGAATTTGGGTATACCCTTACCCCGTTCCGATACAAGAAAGAGAAACTTTTGCACCAAGCGAGGAATTCAAAACCAAATTTTCGGACGGCAAAGTAACTGTATTCAACGTAATTACGGGATTTTTCGGTTGTTTTTATATGTCGGGCAGAATTGACTGTGCCGACGAATACAACACCTCTCTTATCAAGGAAGGAATTGACCTATACAAGGATATAAG
Organism: uncultured Oscillospiraceae bacterium; assembly: GCA_964558655.1. Lineage (GTDB taxonomy): Bacteria > Bacillota > Clostridia > Oscillospirales > SIG627 > RGIG6353. The sequence goes on from CAZLEX010000044.1 coordinate 8,441, forward strand.
ACACCTTATCCCCGTCTCACACCCAATCTATCCCACAGGGCTTGCGAGAATGGACCGCAACGGATTTTTAACGTTCGGGCTTTTCTGTGACAGAGAAAGAACAATTATGCTCGGCATTTGGAAAAAAGACACGACCGAAAATGAATTTTGCGTTGATTTATCAAAATACGCACACGACTTTAAAATAAAACAGGTCTACCCTGAAAAATTCGACAACCTCTCGTTCCACACCGAACAAGACAAAATATGCGTTCGGTTCCCCGACGGAAACACGGCAATATTTTTTGTAATCGAGTATTAACTTATATCATCTAAAACAAAAACCACCCCGAGGGGTGGTTTTTGTTTCTCTTGTCAATCAACGTCGATTGAATAATATTTTTTAAGAATTTCGATTGCCTTTTTGAAG
>CAZLEX010000045.1:0-8639 GCA_964558655.1 uncultured Oscillospiraceae bacterium
TACGACACAAACTCATAAAGCCTTATACGCCGAGACATAACGGCAAGGTTGAACGCTCACACCGCAAAGACAACGAATACTTTTATGCAACACATTCATTTTACTCTTTTGATGACTTTAAAAAGCAGCTTTCTGTTCACAACAGAAAATATAATAATTTCCCTATGCGTCCTCTCAATTGGATTTCTCCTGCCGATTATTTAAAGGCTTACATTCAAATTGGAGAAGTTTTCTGATTTTGTAACACATCATTGACAAACCTACAAAAAGCAAAAAATGTTGAAATTAAATTTGTTCAATTGTCAATGATAGGTGACAGATTTTCTAAAAATTTCTCCGTAATTGATGAAAGGATTAATGTAATCGACATGGGTCTTGCGATTGAAGCGAAAAATTGAATATTTATCCATTGCGGTGTATAGGTAATATTTTTATATTTTCGGTATCTTTATTTACAACTTTCTATCCGTATAAAATTTACTTCTTTTCCTAACTTCATTGAATATTATTAAAGCGGAGGAGAAATTATGGATAATGACATAAAAATCTTAAAGAAAATACGGCGTTTTTCAAAAAATGTAGCAGTAGTGGAATATCATATCGGCGAAAATCGCGTAATTATGCAGGTAATAGAAAATGAGATTTATGCAGAAGTCTACCGTAAGCTGAAGAATCTTACAGATTTGGCCTTGAAAAATTCGGATAGGGGAAACATTATTGATTTTTGCATATATTATGCAGACGAGAAGTGGATTTCCTTTTTGTGCAGATTCAATAATGAAAAAATTTGTTTAAATTATTCTATTGAAAGTAATTTTTTTGAGAGAAACAAAATTGTCATGAAAGAGATGAATATAAGAAAAAAGGATATAAGGCGTGCAATTAAACGAAGCGGTAAAAAATTGACTTTTTATAAATACTCGGTTTTAATGATTGCCGACGGAGTTTCGCTTTTGTTTGAGGACGAAGAAGAGACGCTGATAAAAATAAGGAAATGAGGAAAATATTTTGTGAAATTACTTGATATATCGGAAAAATATGATATAATTAACATAATAGACAGGTGTGATTGTCTGTGGTAAATTCGGTAATTTTTCGATACCGTCAATTTACGGTTTTTATTTTAACAACGAGGAAGTAATTATGGAAGAAAAGAAAAAAGTTATATTTTCCGGTGCACAGCCGAGCGGAAAATTGTCAATAGGAAACTATATAGGTGCTATAAAAAATTGGGTAGAATTGCAAAATGAATATGACTGTTACTATTGCGTTGTCGATATGCACGCAATTACTGTCCGTCAGGATCCGGCAGAACTCAGAAGAAGAACGCTTGAGACGCTTGCTCTCTATATTGCGTGCGGAGTTGATCCGGAAAAAGTTACTCTTTTTGTACAAAGTCATGTCCCCGCTCATGCTGAATTGTCATGGGTTCTCGGCTGTTATACAATGTTCGGAGAACTTTCCCGAATGACACAGTTTAAGGAAAAATCGAGAAAATACGAAGATAATATCAATGCGGGATTGTTTACTTATCCCGTTCTAATGGCGGCGGATATTCTTCTTTACAACGCCGACCTTGTTCCTGTGGGTGTCGATCAAACACAGCATATAGAGCTTGCACGCAACATTGCACAGCGGTTTAACCGTGTATATACACCCACTTTTGTCGTTCCGGAAGGGTATGTTACAAAGTCCGGAGCAAAAATAATGTCGCTTCAGGATCCCGAAAAAAAGATGTCAAAGTCGGATCCAAATCCGAACGGAAATGTTAATCTTTTGGATTCGAGAGACGATATAATGAGAAAATTCAAGCGGGCGGTTACGGATTCGGATTCAAGGGTAAAATATGATCCGGAACGGCTTGGAATTGCAAATCTCATGTCAATTTATTCCGTATTTACGGGTAAAGATTTTGACGAAATTGAAAAAGAGTTTGAAGGCAGGGGTTACGGCGAATTTAAAAATGCCGTAGGGGAAGCCTGTGCCGATACTTTGGTGCCGATTCAAGATGAATTTAACCGACTTATGTCGGATAAACCTTACCTTGAAGGTGTTATGAAAACGGGGGCTGAAAAGGCGTCGCACACAGCTTATAAAACTCTTGCGAAGGTGTATAAAAAAATAGGTTTTATTCCGAGAATAAGATAAGTTAAAAGGGCCGTTAAAAGAAAGGATATTGAAAAATGAATTCAATAATGCGAGATGTAATTTATGCGGTGCTCGCTGTTATGTTTTCCGGACTTGTGTCGTTTTTGCTAACTCCTCCGGTACGCGTTTTGGCTTATAAGTTGAAGGCTATCGATGTGCCGAAAGATGAACGCCGAATGCACAAAAAGCCTACGCCGAGACTTGGCGGACTTGCCATTTTTTTAGCTTTTGAACTGGCGGTTTTGCTTTTCTGCAACCTTGATGCGAAGATTGTCGCCTTTTTGCTCGGGGGAGTGTTTATTGCTTTTGTCGGAGCACTTGACGATATTTTCAGATTATCTCCGTTTGTGAAACTTGCCGGGCAAATTGTTGCGGCAATGATACCGGTCGCTTCCGGAATTACAATAAATCATATAAATTTATTCGGCGAATATAAGCATTTCGGGGTATTTTCCGTGCCGATTACGGTTCTATGGATTGTCGCTCTCACCAATGCGATTAACCTGATAGACGGGCTTGACGGTCTCGCTTGCGGAATATCCACCATTTCAGCGGCTTCCATAATGATTTTTGCACTGCTTGAGGTGGATCTCGGCACTGCACTTATCGTTGCCGTTTTGCTTGGTGCCTGTCTCGGATTTTTGCCGTACAACCGCCATCCGGCATCGATTTTTATGGGAGATACCGGTGCACTTTTTCTTGGATACACACTCTCGGTTATATCTGTGATGGGCGTGTTTAAACTCAATGCCGTTGTTTCCTTCTGGACACCGTTTTTAATATTCGGACTTCCTTTGGCTGATACTTTTTCGGCCGCTTTCAGAAGAATGTTAAAAGGGCAGTCACCTTTCCATGCAGACAGAAGTCATTTCCATCATAAGTTGATTGATTTGGGCTTCAATCAGAAACAGGCAGTTACCGTTTTATATTCCGTAAGTGCTATTTTCGGAATTTCCGCAGTACTTTTTACGGCTGAAAAAATTATTTCCGCTTTTGCGATTATAGCGATTGCATTTATCATAGGATTTATAAATTATAAGATACTTGTCGGTTCGGACAAGCTTCGTGCACAGACCGGTTTAAATCTTGAGAGTATTGATACAAAAAGGGAAGCACTTTCCGAAAATCAGAAAGCGGAAAGCGAAATTTCCGATGAAGACAAATAAAACATTCGGTGAGGAATTTAAATGCCTGATAAGAAGAGCGTGCTGAAAAAAATATTCGGATATTTTTTCTTCGGAGCGATTGCTCTGCTGTTTCTTATGCTTGTTTTGTGGTTTCTTTCTTATTTCAAAATTGTTGAAATGCCTGAATTTATAACAAATATTTTTAATACGGATAAAGCAGAGAATGTGGATTCTCATTATTATGACGAATCGCGTTTATGGGAACTCATTTCAAGTGAAAATCTGGAAGCTTCCGAGTTTTCTTATGTGTCGCTTGATGCCGGTAATGTCGGTGATTTTATCTTTGCTTTGAATACGGTCGACGATTATTTTTGGTATGTTAAGACGCAGCTTTTTTATGAACACCGTGAATTGAATATTTTTAATTCCGTATGGTCCGGCGGAGGCAGTGTGCGAATAGACGAAGTTTCGGATTATTCGGACTTGACATATCTTTTTGAAAACGGTACTGTTACGGTGCTAAACAATCTTACGGGAGAAAAAAATACAAGCAGTGGCGACAGTGATCGGATTTTTGCAAATATAATCACTGTCGCTGATGTAAAAAAATATATTGAGTCGGAAAAAAGTACGGTGAGAGAAGCCTGCCTTGTAGAGTATGACGGAGAAAAGTATATCTATATCAATGTTTATACCGAAGAACTTGACAAAACCGATGAGTTTTATGTTTCTGTTGATTATGGTATAGTGCTGTATGCGATGTCGGAAATTGCTTCGGAGGTTGTATTCACTCAGACAACTTCCGAATTTCAAGCGGGAAAGGCTGCATCTTTGGAAATGTTTAAAATATAAGGGATATAAGTATAAGCAGAAGCACAAGATCGGGAGCGTCGGTATCCGTGAGAATAATCAAAATGATTCCCAGAATGAGAATATTTTCAAAATCTATTCTGAAATTTAAATTTGACAGTTCAGTTTTTGCGTTGTTTATAAAATCTCCGATTGATTTTCCTTCATTTTTTTCGGAATATTTCGGCATTTCGACTTTTTTCTCTTTCTCATGAACTTCCGCTTTTGGAAAATTCCGCTTTTGCGAATATTGTTCTCTTAATTTCTCATTGAATTTTTCAAGATTGCCGGTTTTGTCAGCATCTTCCGATATACCAAGTTTTCTCGAGTACACACTTTTTCCTCGCTTCTATAATAGATTTTTTGCCGATAAAAGAATTTCGGCGGCGTTTACTATACGCAGGAGTGAGTCGATTTTTTCGCTTTTCGCTCCGCTTAAATACGGCTTAAGTGCCGTTAAAAGCTGTATCCGTTCATCTTTTCCGCTTTTCAGTAATTTTTCTACGGCAGATAGATCTTCATTTTTGCTTGATTTTTCTTCGGTCGCTTTTTCTACCGCAACGGTTTCTATTATATCTTTTTTGCTGTTTTTACCGATTCCCAATGTTCCGGCAAGCTCCATTATTTTTTTTAGCTCTTCGGGTGATGACAAAATATCCGAAATTTTTTCTTCAATATCTTTATCCATACCGTCACCTCATTTGTTAAGTTCGCTTTTTATTATATTTTCAAGCTGACCTAAATTGTTTTTTTTAATTATTTCGGACAGTTTGTCGATCTCTTTTTGGTTCATATTTTTAATCGTTTTCATTATTTTGTCACTGTCGTTTAGAATGGCACTTTCAAATTTTTTGTCAATCCCCGCAGCTTTTATTGCACCGTGAAGCTTTTCTTCAAACGAAGCTTTGTCTAAACTCAGAATTTTGTCTATATCTTTTTTCTCGATGCTCATAACATATGCCTCCTTTTTTGTCAGTATATGTTATTTTGATTTTTTTGTTACATATGAGGTTAAATTGAAAGTATTGGTTTTATCGGATACACACGGCGATACAGACCGTGCCTGTGAAATTGTCGAGATTTGTAAATACGGCTGCGATTTGATTGTGCATCTGGGAGATACCGTTCGTGATTCTGAAATTATAAAGTCGTGTTTCCCAGATATTCTGTTTGTCGCCGTTGCCGGAAATAATGATTTTTTTAATGATACCGCACCCCAAGAATATTTTTTGGATTTTGACGGAGTTGGTACATTTATTTGTCACGGTCATAAGTATTTTGTCAAAAGAGGTACCGATTTACTGCTTTGTGAGGCATTGAAAAATAATGCACGGATTGCACTTTACGGCCATACGCATATTTCGGGAAAGGAAATTAGAAACGGAGTTTTGCTGTTTAATCCGGGAAGTGTCAGACAGGGAGAGTTCGGAGTTATACAGACAAAATGCGGAAAGATTGCCTCTGCCGACATATTTTCATGGGATTGTTGTAAAGGAAGGATAAAATGAATATTACAGTTAAAACTCAGCACAGCAAAAGCAAAACATACAGATTTGTTTTAATATCGTTTATAATTGTGACAGCACTTTTTGCTATGGCTCAAACACCGCTTCTGACACCTGCTTTCTGGCAGGGAACAGCAGTTGTTTTTTTCGGAGCGGTCCTGTATGTGCTTGCTAAATTTCATTTAACCGAATATGTTTATACATTCAGCACAACGGAATTTGTTATTGTTAAACTTTCCGGCAACAAACAGGTTAAAGTTTGCCACTTGGATACGGATATGATGGTTGCTCTTTATTCGGAAAAAGAGTGGAAGGAGCAGAAAAAAAACAGGCAAATAACCTGCATATATAATTATAATGCACATTTTTCGCCTGATAAATTTTGTGTTGTTTTATTTGAGCTCGGTTCAAAGCTGTCGGCAGTGAAGTTTGAAGCGTCTGAGGAAATGAAAAACGCAATGTTGAACGCTATTCGCGACCTGAAAGAAAATCAATGAAATCGTTTATCATTTTCCTTTGTCCCATTGATAAAGAAAGATATTTTTCGTAGAAAATATCGCCTTGCTTTATCAGCGAAGAACTCGGAGAAAAAACAGTGCTTTCCGAATCGGGCAGGTTTCCGGTCGCAAAAATGAAATCATCGGCGGTTATACCGGCACCCGAATTCGATGCGATTTTTCTGATAAGTTTTATTCTCGGAGGGTTTTCCTGTTTGCAGGTTGCCAATTTTCTCATTTGTACATAGCTGATTCCGCAGTCGTCGGCAAACTGACGCCAGCTTCTGTTATCTCTTGCCGCATCGAGCAAAAGTGCGAATATTTTTTTGTTAAAAGAGCTGTTAGACATTTTTTGTTCCTCTCAGTTTAATAATAACCTTATTTTAAATCATCATTTCAAATATGTCAAGAAAAACGGGTAACAAAATGGTAAATAAAGAAAATTCACACATAAATCACAGACAGCGTATGAAAAGCCGTGCACTTAACGAAGGACTTGAGGGGTTTGATTCGCAAAGCGTGCTGGAGCTTATGCTTTTTTATGTTTTGCCGCAGGTAGATACCAAGAGTGTGGCAAAGGAACTTATTGAACACTTTGGCTCTTTTGACAATGTTTTTTCGGCAACTGTACAAGAGCTTACTCAGGTTCGCGGAATAAAACAGCACTCAGCGACTTTTATAAAGCTTATTCCCGAATTTTCACGCTATTACCTTAAATGTCACAGTCAAAATACCGTGTGCGAAAATACAAATAATGAGATAAAGCAGAAATTCATTTCATATTTTGCCGGTCAGGAAAATGAGATGTTTGTATGTATTTTTTTCGATGACGGGAATAATTTTATCGACATGGCTCCTGTTGCTTTGGGTACGGATAAAGATGTTTCTTTTTCCTATCGAACTTTGGTTAATGAGGCTTTACGGCGAAACGCATATAAAATTGCTATTGCACACAATCACCCTTCCGGAGTTCCGGTGCCTTCGTTTAACGATTTTACAGCATATAATAATTTAAAAAAATCTCTCTCACAGGTTAATATCGATTTGATTGACAGCTTTATTGTGGGTAATGGAGTTTGCGTCGGAACAAAAGAAAATTTACCGGAAAATGACTGTAAAAATGCATAACCATAAATGCTTTTTTGCAAAAACTGTTTTCAAAAGCAACTGCATTTTGAAAATTATCAGACGGCAAATTTAACAATTTATAATCATTAAAGGAGCTGAGTCAATTGCTTATCTAAAAGCTTTTGACTCAGCTTTGTATATTTATTTACAGTTTCCAGCTTGCAGCAGTTTCGCGGGCGTTCACAAAACGCTTGTAGATGCCCGTTTTCACGCATTAGCTCATCGTGCGTACTTTGGTGCTGAATAATTCGGTCTTTGTCAACTACAAGAAGAATATGGCCGTTGGCGTTATACATATCCCAAAGTAGAGGTTACAATGCGCAAAAGAGTTTCTTGACCAACTCCGTGAAGCAAGAAAATCTCAAACCGAATAAATTAAGCAACAAAAAAGAGTTATTAGATTTCAATCAAAAATCTAATAAATAGCGGGTATATCCATGATTTTGTGTAAACTCCAAAATGATAATATAATCTAAGTTATTTATGAGGGATGAAATCCATATTTCGTGATTTCATTCCTTAGCTGTAATATAGCATAAAAGCACAGGCATATCAAGGGCACCCTCGTTTTGAGGGCGTTCATTTTACCCTTGATTGACCGGGAGTTTTATGCTATCAACTCAACCTGTCGGCAAAAAAATCTCAAGCTGTGAATGGATTTGCCCCCATTCACGGCATTTGCCTGTCCATTTCTTGGTAATGTCCATCATCGCAAGATAGAGCATTTTCAGCAGGCTGTCATCCGTCGGAAACACGCCCTTGTTTTTGGTAATCTTACGAAGCTTACGGTTAAAGCCCTCTATGGTATTCGTCGTGTAAATCAGCGTTCTTACATCTTGCGGATAATTGAAGTATGTCGATAAATTCGCCCAATTATCACGCCACGGCGATTTTGGGATATTTTGAGCTCCATTTTTCATCAAAATTGTCAAGCTCGGAAAGAGCTGTCTGTTCATCAACCGCCGCATAAACCTTCTTTAAATTCGCCATAAGTGCTTTGATGTCCTTGTATGATACAAACTTAGTCATATTACGGATTTGTTGGATAATACACTGCTGAATTTCTGTTTTGGGGAATACTACCTCTATCGCCTGAGGGAAACCCGTAAGCCCGTCAACACAGGCAATTAAGATATCATCCAGGTCTCGGTTCTTCAAGCCGTTAATAGCCGAAAGCCAAAACTTTGCACTTTCATTTTCGCCGACCCACATTCCGAGGACTTCTTTCATTCCGTCCATGTTGATGCCGATTGCTATGTAAACAGCCTTTTTAACTATTTGTCCTTCGCTTCGCACATGAAAATGGATTGCGTCCATAAATACAACTGCGTACACCTCTTCAAGCGGTCTTGACTGCCATTCTCTGACCACGGGAAGGATTTTAT
>CAZLEX010000046.1:0-7708 GCA_964558655.1 uncultured Oscillospiraceae bacterium
CGCCTGGCATGGAGGGCATATTGCCGTCACCCTGCGAAAAATCGCCTGGCATGGAAGGCACAACATTGCCACCGTTCATTCCCATTGTTCCCATATCGCTCAGCGTTAAAGATGATGCATCCACGAGAGATGAGGGATTTGCACTTTGCTCTTCTTGCGTTGAAGGAATTGTACCGTTAAGCTGTCCCAGCACACTTTGGTTTCTGAGTGTGCAGAAAAGCCGTAACTGTTCGACACCCTTTTCAAATTCCTCAAATGTGCAGAATTTGGTGGGATCTTTTTCAACATACGATTTTATCAGATTTTCCGCTTTGTCAATGATTGCCTGCGGATCTACGGTTTCCGAAAACTCACGCAAAGCGTCGTGATACATATTTAAATATTCTTCATTTTCGAATATCCATGAAATCATGGGACGGTCGCTCATCCCTTGTGAGACGGGTGTATCAATCGGGGAATTTACGGCATCACTTGCACTTTGAGACTGAAATGTACCGAAAGCGAGGTTGTAATCCCACGGAATCATTGAAAGAATACCGTTGTTTTCATAAAGATAGTAATTGTGTACTATTGATCCGGTATAACTGTCACCGTTTACAACCCAGTTATGAACCGCAAAATATTTGATGACTTTTTCAATATCGACCGCATCTTCGATCTTTGTGCCTTCCGAAAGATTTTTCAGAGACGATATAAGTCTTTCTTTGTCTTTTTCCGTGATATTTGTCTTTGCATTATCGAATATGTTCGGATAACTTTCGGGGTTATCGTCAATATAGTTCAATTTGACATCATCGGAACTCATTGTCCCGTTACCGCCTTTATTGATTGATATTACGCCTTTACCGTTTGTTGTATTTTGAGACGAATCGAAATCTTGAAACATCTGAGAAAATTCGGAAGTATCCGAATTTTTAAAGTTTTTAGGCATTGCGTCTTTATCTTGTGCTTCATCGGAAAATGCTTCGTTCATAAAGCCGTCCATGTCAAATTCTTTTCCGTTTCCTCTTCCTCCGCCCATATCGGTTGAATCCGGTTTGTAAAGTTCTCCTTCACCATTGTAACAACGCTCGAGAAAAGCATCTTCAACCCCTTCAACCGCCAGATAAAGTCCCCAATCTTCACCGTTTACGGTAATATATACAAAACTGCAAAGAGGAGAATCAACTCCCATTTCATTCATCATTTGATACACAAGATAATCTTTCATCATTGTGTTGTCCTGAATGAGATTGTTAAGGCTTAGTTTGTCGAGACCGTAATAACTTTTGGAGCTGTCGTAATGGTCAAACTCTATTTTGAAGCTGTAACGGCTGCTGTTCATGGATTTTACGCTTGAAAGCGAGGTGTTACCTTTTGCACGAATAGCTATGTTTTTATAACTTTCTCCGTCAATTATCACTGCGGCTTCGGAATATTCTTCGTTTTCACAGGTCTCTATGAAAGAATCCCAGTCGTTCATAACAATATCGATGGTATGAACACGATCGGTGTCAAAAAGTCTGGTTTCATAGCCGGCTGTATGTTCTGCAACTTTAATTCCCAGCTTTTCTCCGAACATGAAAAGCAGTGTTATGACAACGGCAAGTGCCGCAATGCACCAGGCGATGATATTAAAATAACGGCTTTTTGACATGGCTTAATCCATATAATCGCCGTTGTAAGACACAAGAACGGCACGGGAAACGCCGGGTATTTCCGAAAGAGTGTTTACAAAATCCGTGCTGTCATCTTTAAGACGCACCTCAAGGTTGATTTCTATAATTCCTTTTTGCGCGCTCTTGCTTTTGATACAGGTTTTCACTGTGTTTTCACGGATAAAATCAACTGCTTTTTTCTCGCTTGCACTGTCCTCACAGGTAATCACGGCGATATAGGGACGGGTGTGAGATTTTTTGTTTACGAAAACAAGCAGTATGAGCCCGATGATAACGCTTCCTATGACTGCCAGCGGGATCATTCCGGCGGCAAGCACAATTCCGTCGGCAATTGACCAAAACAGAAAAGCAATGTCGAGCGGTTCTTTAATTGCGGTACGGAAACGGACGATTGAAAGTGCACCCACCATACCGAGTGAAAGGACTACATTTGAAGTAACTGCGAGGATTACGATTGATGTAATCATGGTAAGTGCGATTAAAGTTGTTCCGAAACTTGCGGAATACATTACGCCGGTGTAAGTTTTTTTGTAAACAAGAAAGATGAATACTCCCAACCCGAATGCGAGAACTATTGTAAGAAGCATATCGAGCAAGCTTATGCTTGATATGTTTTCCAGAAAGCTTGATTTAAAAATATCGTTAAATGTCATTTTTTTACTCCTTTTCGTTAACAGAACATTCTGCAGGCGGCGTATTTGGAATAAGCCGTTTGCCTGCGTGTTTTAAGCTGTATTGCGTCGCGTACAATGTCCGGAAGAAATTCGTCCCATTTGACTTCGAGTATTATGGGAGATGGCATTACCGGTACCGTAGGGCAATTGGGATTTAAAAAATCCACACTGTTCAATCCCGTTTTTATGTCGTAATCAAGTGTAACACGAACATTGCCTGCCGGAAACACAAAAGGTTCACGAGTGTAATCGACAATTGTTCGCGGAATAAGAGGCTCGCTTTTGAGCTTTGAACCGAAAAGACGCAAAACATCGTTTTCGCTGTCCGAAAGCCAATCAATGTCACCTTTGACAATGCGGGACGCTTGCTCTTTCGAAAGTGTTGTGCTAAGTTTGTTTCCCAAAGAATCATGCTTAAATTTTCTTTCAAGCTTTATCATTGATGTGTCTGCGTTGTACAGGCGTATCCGCCATTTTTCACGGATACATACTCCGTCGAGTTTTTCACGCAGGGCTTTGTCTTCGGGAGTGTCAAAATAAAGACTTCTGATTTTGTATATCCCGTTTTCAGCATACGGATCCGGGTACATGACTTCCCGCAGTCTTGTACGCAGAGAATAAAAATCCGAAAGATTTATTTCGCACTTTACCTCATGTCTGAAATTCATTATGTCCTCCTTCAGTATTTTTGGAACCCAATGTATGTTATCATATATTTATGAATTTTTATTTTGAAAAATGTAACAATTGAAGAAATAGACTGTTAAATGAAGATGGTGGATAAAAAGCAAAAAATCCAAGTTTGTCAATGAGATTTTACAAAATTCGAAAAGTTCGTCGTTTTAGAGAGAAACCATGCAAAAGGTAAATTATAAAATAAATATACCCAAAAGAAAAGAGTAATCAATATGAGTTACCTGAATAATAACACAAATAAAGGAAAAGTGGAACTGTTAAACAGTGATTTAACGACAAGAGTGGAATATAGTGCTGATATAAGTCAACAAAAGCATGAAAAAGCCGGAACAAACAAAGGTACACATTTGAAAATAGGCAACAATTATGTGTCGCTTAACTTTGTGGAATCTTTATATTGCAATTTAGATTTTTCGGTATCGGCAATAAAAATATTGACAAAAAGGAATTTTTATGTTACACTCAGTTTAGAGAAAGTTAATAAAGAGGAAGCATCTCCAAAGCGTAAGTGCAAATAGCATTTTCCCACCCGAGATAGTCCCGAATTCCGCACAAGTCGCTTGCTTTTCAGACAAGTTGCTTGTGCGTTTTTTTGTTTCATACAATGGGGTGTCGTATTTTCAGAAGAAGGGAACTTGATGTGCCGAATTATCGTGATTACTATAAATGTCTAAATTAATTTTGTTTGGCGAGAGCTGTTTTTTACAAAATCACTTATATATGGGAGCCGTCCTAAAATAACATGAAATTAAAAATGAAATCTTTACTGCGTGCATTTTTAATCAGTTTTAAGACAATAAAAAAAGCCGAAAAACGAAAAATATACTTTCTTGTTTTAAATACAATTTTAGAAATAGTACAGTCGTTTGTGTTCGGTGTGCTGTTTCTGAAATTCCTGTTTGAAGCTTTGTTTGAAAAACAAAGCTTTTTTGAAGTTGCCGTTATTATCGGAATACAGGCAGTGTGGCAGATTATCTATGCATACTATAATGAATGGTATTTAAAAATATGTTCCGAAGACTTTAGCACAAAAATACGGGAATCGATTTACACCGATTTGTTTGAAAAGAGTGTTACAATTGATATGCACACATTTGAGTCTCAAGAGCACCGTGACGCATTTCATATGATAACGCAGTACTCAGCAAATGCTGTACTTTCTATAGTCGACAATGTTTTTGTATATATAAAAAATATTATTCTGTTGCTTCTCAACGGTTGTTTAATGTTTACTTATGAGCCGTTTTTGCTTGTTTTTGTTTTACTTAGCGTGATTTGTTCGTACTGTTCCAATGTAATAAGCAATAAATACCGAATTAAAAAAAGCAAAGCAATCGATCCACTTTTCAGAAAATACGATTATATAAAACGCCTTTTTTATTCTTCCGAATACGCTTGCGATATTAAATCAACCGATATATATGAAGTGTTGATAAACAGTGCAAACTTAATAAACGATGATATTGAAGAAGTGCAAAAAAAGTTTAATAATAAGCTTTTTGCAGTTGTGTCAATTTTCAATGTGCTGTCGGTTATTCTAAAACAGATTCCGAACATATGGATATGTGTAAAGGCGTTGTCGGTACGCACCATTACATCAAGTGATATTGCAGTTACAATAAAATCTATGGCAAATGTGAGAAACACTTTGAATTCGTTTTTGAATTTGTATCCGCTGATACAAGAAAATTGCGTGTATGTTACGGAATATTTTAAATACATGGAAAGTGAAGGAAAAATCAAAGCAAACGAAGAGGGAGAAATACCTGACGGGAAGGCGAATGAAATAAGTTTGAGGAATGTAAATTTCTCGTATAACGGCGAAAAAGAAGTATTGAAAAACATCAATATAAATATACACAGCGGCGAAAGGATAGCGATTGTCGGAAAAAACGGAGCGGGAAAAAGTACGCTTGTTAAGCTGATATTGCAGCTGTACAAACAGCAAAGCGGAGAAATAGAGATGGATGGGAAGAGGATAGAGGCGTATTCGTTAAAAGCGTACCGTGACAGGTTTGGGGTAGCATTTCAGAACACACAGCTGTATTCCGCATCGGTAGCCGAAAATATTTTGATGAAACCGTATAAAGAAGAGGAAAAAGAGAGAGTGTTAAAGGCACTAAAAAACGGGCGTCTTTACGGTCGTGTATCAGAGGAAGAAAAAGGAATAGAAGCAACGGTAACAAAACAATTCGATTCTGAGGGAATAGAGTTTTCCGGAGGACAGGTGCAGAAACTTGCATTATCGAGAGTGTTTGCCAAAGATTGCGGAGTGGTCATATTAGACGAGCCGTCTGCTTCGCTTGATCCGATAAGTGAAGCGGAGATGTATGAAAGCATAATCGACTTAATGAAAGATAAGACGGTTATTCTTATATCGCATAGATTATCAGCTTGTAAAAAAATGGACAGAATATATGTAATGGAGGACGGAGAAATAGCCGAACAGGGCACACATGACGAACTGTTGCAAAAAGACGGAATATATGCAAATATGTGGAATATTCAATCTTCTAAGTATATTAATAAATGAAATAGCAATTACAAAAACGGAATAAGCGTTGAGGTGAAAACGTTATGATGTTGCCGTACAATAAAGAGCCTTTTTTTACATGCTGCAATTATATGTCGTTTCCGTTTAATGTAATAGAATCCAATTCAAAATCCGATATTACGGAATGGATATTCGGAAAAGCGTTTTGTATACGGTTTGACTTTACATCTGTGCAAAACAAATTTACATTCGCCGTTGATGATCCGTGTGGCATAAATGAAGGGATGATTGCTTCTCAATATGTATCTTTACAGAAAAAAATGCTTATAGGCGTAAATATTGATATTGCAGTGTTTTTTAAAAAATTTATAAACAGAGGTCATTATATTCATTGTGGATACAGTGAAAAACGGGCAAATAAGGTAACCGATAAAGATGATTATCACTCACCTGATTTTTTAATTTACGGATATTTTGACGACGGTTTTTACATTTCCGGCACAAGAGACGGAAAGAGCACGGGCTTATTCAAGATTGGTGCATCGGAGCTGTCGGAACGAATATATACCGCAGATGACGAATTGCTGGAATTCAGCCTATTTAAGTATAACGGGAGCGGTTCCTTGCAATGTCTTAAAGAAAAATCGATTAAAGTGTTGGAAGAATATATTTCCGGAGACTCTGTGACATTGGGAAATAAGCACTACGGCATTGACGCTGTTAAAGCGCTGAAAAATTATGTTAAATCGTATGAAGAGACAGAGTGTAATTTTAATGTATTGTTACATTATTTGATGAGGTTCGTTGAACACAAAAAACTGTTGTTAAGATTTGCAAAGGCACTCTTTTTCGATAGTGAATCGGTAGAATGTGTATCTGTATTTCAAAAAAATTTCGAATTGGCTAAAAGTATTGAATATAAAATTAATAATCGGCTTGACGGTGTGATATATATGTTTGACGAAATAATCGAAAATGAAGTAGCTTTTCTTCCCGCTTTTTTGGATAAATTAAAAAACGGTAATGGGGAGAAGTCGGTTTGAGGGTGTTGCCTTATAATGACAAACAACCGTTTTTGTCTTATCATTGCATAGCTTTCCCGATTGGTGTAATTACCGGGAATGTAAACGGCGATTTGACAAAATGGATATGTTCGAAAATGATAAATTGCAAATACGATTTTCACAGTCCGGACCATAAATTCGACTTTTTTGTTGACGATATTTGGGGTGTTAAAGAGAATATTGTAAGTTATCAAAGCTTGTCGTTAAGTAAAGAAACAATTGATATATTGGAATATGACTTGATACCGACTTTACGGATGTTTATTGACAACGGGTTTTATATTGTCGGTACATACAACGAAAAATATATTCCGGAAAAACCGGCATACAATCAATTTGATTATATTCACGATTATTTAATAATAGGCTATGACGGTGAAGCGTTTATTTCGGTGGGGTATTTGGCAGACAATAAAATGCGTCGATTTAAAATACCTTTTGAAAATATGATAAAGAGTTTATCCGGTGTTGAAAAAAACAATATTTTTATGGGATTTTTAAATTTTAACAATAATGCCGAATTTAAATACGACTTGTTAAAAATCGCAAAAGATTTAGACGGCTACCTATGTGCCGATAATTTGCAGGACAGTGTGATGTCGGATGCCGTTTTCGGTATTGAGGCAAATTATTGTTTGAAAAAATTCTTCGAGGACGAGGTAAAAGTAAACGGACTTATGTATGTAGATAAGCGGTATACAAGAGTTTTAACGGAGCATAAATGGGTACTTATGAAATTAGCCGAAGAGTTTTCGGGTTCGCAAAAAGCACAATGTGCCGCACTGTCAAAAGAAAACTATAAAAAAGCCGAAACGGTACATTTGTTGGGACTGAAAATGCAACTTGCTCCCGATATATCAATCATAGACAGAATTTCGGCACTGATCGATGAAATTACCGAAACAGAAAAATTGTATATACCGCAGTTGATATCGATGTTAAGAGCATAGACATTCATATATTGAAGATGAAAATACAGCCTTTTTGCAAGGCTGTATTTTTTGTTGTATAATGAAAACCACGCGATAGTCGCGTGGTTCAAAATAGGTTAACCGATGAACAAAATTCTCCATTTGTGTTAAGATAGAAGAGACCTGCCAGTCAAAACAAAAAACACAAATG
>CAZLEX010000047.1:0-7665 GCA_964558655.1 uncultured Oscillospiraceae bacterium
CTGAGGGATGATCTCGTAATATACAAAGACCGTCTCGTACAGCGTGGGCATAATTTTGCCATTGTCGACGAAGTTGACTCAATCTTGATTGACGAGGCGAGAACGCCTTTGATAATTTCGGGGCAGGGCGATAAATCGACGAAGCTGTATGAAGTCGCAAACAATCTCGCAAGGACTTTTAAGTTTCTGAAAATCAAGGAGACCGACGATAAAGTTATCGACGAGAAAAACGAACAGATGTACGATTATATCATTGACGAAAAATCCCGTTCGGCGACTCTCACGGCGGCGGGAATTGAAAAAGTCGAGAAATTTTTCGGGATTGAAAACTTTTCCGATCCGGAGAATGCCGAAGTCGCACATCATATGAATCAGGCGATTAAAGCATGGGGTACGATGAAGCGGGATGTCGATTATGTCGTAAAGGACGACCAGGTAATAATCGTCGACAGCTTTACGGGACGCCTTATGCCCGGACGCAGATATTCCGACGGACTTCATCAGGCCATTGAAGCTAAAGAGCAGGTAAAGGTTGAGAGAGAGACAAAGACGCTTGCGACGATAACTTTCCAGAATTATTTCAGACTTTATTCCAAACTTTCGGGAATGACGGGAACGGCACTTACCGAAGAGGACGAATTTCGTACTATATACAACCTCGATGTCATAGTAATCCCGACAAATAAGCCGATGATAAGACAGGATTTCGAAGATAGGGTTTTCAAAAATCAAAGCGGAAAATATTCGGCGGTAATTAAGCAGATTAAAGACTGTTACGACAGGGGACAGCCGGTACTTGTGGGTACGGTTTCAATCGACAAGTCGGAAGCCCTTTCCAAAGAGCTTTCCAAAAACGGAATAAAACATAATGTGCTAAACGCAAAATTTCACGAAAAAGAAGCCGAGATTATAGCACAGGCGGGTAAATATAAGGCGGTTACCATTTCCACCAACATGGCGGGAAGAGGAACGGATATCATGCTCGGAGGAAATCCCGAATACCTTGCCAGGCAGGATTTGAGACGGGAGGGGTGGTCAGATGAGCTTATAGCGGTATCAGACAGCTTTTTCGACACATCGGACGAACAGATAATTTCCGTTCGCCAAAGATTTTCCGAACTCGTCAAAATTCACGAAAAAGAGATAGCTCCAGAGAGAGAAAAGGTAATAGAAGCGGGAGGCCTGTTTATAATCGGTACGGAAAGGCATGAGTCCCGCCGTATAGACAACCAGCTCAGAGGCCGTTCGGGAAGACAGGGAGATCCCGGTAATTCCTGTTTTTACCTGTCGCTTGACGACGACCTTATGAGGCTTTTCGGTGGAGAAAAGATAATGGGACTTATTTCGGGACTTAAAATTCCCGATGACCAGCCCATAGACGCAAAGATTCTTTCAAATACCATTGAGGGTGCTCAGAAACGCCTTGAAGGGCAGAATTTTGCACGCCGTGAAAATGTTTTGAAGTACGACGATGTCATGAACGAACAACGCCGTGTTATTTACTCACAGCGTCGCGAAGTTTTGGACGGTGTGGACCTTGCTCCCAAGATGAGAGTGAATATTCGCAACTGGATAAGCTCGAATGTATCGTTATACCTTGCCTCCGATGACCGCACACAGTGGGATATGGACGGATTTACGAAAGAGTTTTTCCCGATTATTCTTAAGAGTGAAGATATCGAAGATATAAAAAATTCGGCAGGCATGACAAGCGAAGATGTGGAAAATATGTTAATTTCCCGTGCCGAAGCAATTTACGAAGAAAAAGAAGAGCTTATGACACCTTCGGTAATGAGAGAGGCAGAGCGTGTTATACTTTTGCGTAATGTCGACAGCAAATGGATGGACCACATTGACGCCATGGACGCTTTGGAAAACAGTATACGTCTTCAGGCATACGGTCAGCGCGATCCGATTGCCGTTTACAAAATCGAAGGTCTGCAGATGTACAATGAAATGAACGAAGATATTATAGCCGATACTGTGCGTCAACTTCTTTCGGTAATGCCCCGAAAGGAAATAAAGCGTGAAAATGTCGTAAAAATAACGGGAGAATCTCACGGTGGAGAAGCCAATAGCGAGAAGCGTGCACCCGTTAAAAAGACTGCGGCAGAAAAAGTCGGACGCAACGATCCCTGTCCCTGCGGAAGCGGTTTGAAGTATAAAAAATGCTGCGGTGCGGGCAAATCCGGAGGAAATGAATGAGGAAAGAAAGAATGGGTTACGGAGGCATTTTGTGCGGACTTTTGTTCCTTGTGTCTCCCGATATTTCGCTTTTTGATATTTTACCCGATTTCATAGGTTATTTGATTATTATTTCGGCTCTTTCAAAGCTTGCCGATATTGATGAGCGGGCTGAAGATGCAAGAAATCTTGCAAAAAGGCTTTTTGTCTTGTCGATTATAAAATTTGTCTGTTCGCTTTATCTTGCGAAAATTCAAAAGACAAATCTTCTGCTTGTTACTTTTTCATTCGCCGTACTTGATTTGATACTTGTCATTCCTTTTGCAAGACAGCTTTTTTACTCTATCGACTATACTGCGGCAAGGCAGGGAGTAATGCTGTCTCAAAAGAAAAATTTTGAGACAAAGTCACTTCTCATGTTCCTTTTTGTGCTTAAAGATACGCTCATGACGGCACCTGCGGCTGTTTCTCTTTTCGATCCGTCGGAAACGGGAGAATACAATGACGGCACATGGTTTATTGACTTTTCGGCACTTACGAATGTCCTGACGGTTTTGTCATTTTTTCTCATGTGCGTGATGTTCGTTTTCGCCGCAGTGCGTCTTATGCTGTATTTCCTGCCGCTTATGAAAAACAGGGAGTTGATTTCCCACCTTTATGACAACTACAGAAAGACGGTTTTGTTAATTCCGGCAAGAATGATCACGAAAAATGTTCGTACCGCAAGTGCTTTGATTATGTCATCGTTCGTATTTTTCGCCGATTTTTACATTGATTTTATCGATGTTTTTCCGACAGCACTGGGTTTTTCGCTTGTGTTTGCGTATTCCGTTTTTGCAAAGGTTAAAATGCGGCTCAACACTTATATTTTGTCGGCAGTGTCTCTCATCGGTGTCTTTTCGGCGGCTCTGTCTTTTTGTCACCGCCTTATGTGGTACAAAAAACACGGCAGTGCCATTGAATACAATTTTTCAAAAAGTATGTATACGGTTGCGTTCGGAGTCTCGACGGCACTTTTGTGTGTATTGACAATGATTTTCCTTTGGAAATCCGTTGCCGAAATGCAGTGCGAATATTTGGGCGGTGGCAACGACAAAATCAGGACAGTTGTACTGTCTCTGGCGTCGACGGTTGTTTCGCTTTTCGGACTTATTATTTATGTTTTCCCCGAAAAAAATGTCACTTTTGTATTCCCCAATTTGCTTTTTGCGGCGTTTTTCGTTTATATTTCCGTCGACCGTTACAAGTCGGCTGCCGACGGCATTTTGGCAAAGTATAAAACTTACGATTTTTAAATTAAAGGAGACTGTTTGATTTGTGCGGATTTGTAGGAATGTTTAAAAATTCTTCCGTTCTTCCGGAAGAAAAAGAGCTTGTGGAGAAGATGTCAAAGTCAATTGAATTCAGAGGTCCAGATGAAGAAAGAACCGTATTTTGCAATAATATTGCACTCGGATTCAGACGCCTTAGCATTATAGATTTGGAGCGTGGAAGTCAGCCGTTTGAAAAGGACGGACTTCTCGGAATATTTAACGGAGAAATTTACAATTACCGTGAGCTTAGATCCGACCTCATAAACGAGGGAGAGAGCTTTTCCACCAACTCTGAAATTGAAGTAATGCTCGCACTTTACAGGAAGCACGGTGAAGAATTTATCAAGCTTTTACGCGGTATGTTTGCATTTGCCGTCTTTGACAAAGAAAAAAGCGTTGCAATGATAGGCCGCGATCCTTTCGGAATAAAACCTCTTTACTATGTCGAACGGGAGGGGAAACTGCTATTTTCTTCGGAAGCGAAAGCACTCTACCTTGACCCGTCTCTTGACAGAACTCTTATCTCTCCCGAAAATGTACAGCATTATTTTACCTATCAGTATGTGCCTGAACCGCATACTTTGCACCCGGAAATAAAGATACTGCCGGCGGGACATTATATGATTTGCGACGGGACGCAGAACATTGTAAAAAGGTATTATACGCCTGTATTTTCTCCGAAAAAAGCCGATGATTTCGAAAAAAAGGCTCATGAGGTAAGAGAAGCGGTCGAGTCCAGCGTCAAGTATCACATGATATCAGATGTCGATGTCGGAACTTTTTTGTCGGGCGGAATCGACAGTGCGGTAATTACGGCAACGGCAAGTCGTCTGAATCCGGGAATTAAGGCGTTTACGGTCGCTTTCGGTGAAAAAGAATATTCCGAAATAGACGAGGCGTCATCTATTGCCCGTCATTTAGATGTGGAACATATAAAACTTGTGGCAGGGGTGGAAGATTTCAAACGGGCTTTTGACAAAGTTGTATATCATCTTGATTTTCCCGTTGCCGATCCGTCTACTATGGCTATTTATCTCATTTGCGAGGAAGCGGCAAAGCATCTGAAAGTCGTTCTTTCGGGAGAGGGTTCGGACGAACTTTTCGGCGGTTACAGGATTTACAACGAGAGTACCGTTTCATCGAAAATATACGCTCTTCCCGGCTTTGTGAAAAAGTTTCTTGCCTGTGGTGCAAATATTCTTCCCGACGGATTTCGCGGGAAACAGCTCATATATCGAGGTACGACACCGCTTGAAAAACGCTATGTGGGAAATGCGTTCATCTGGAACGAGAAAGAAAAGAAAGAGATTCTCAAAACATGGTCTCCCGATGTTCATTATTACGACCTCACTGAGAAATTATACCGTGACTGCGAGAACCTTTCTCCCATGACGCGTATGCAGTACATAGATATGAATACATGGCTCAGAGGGGATATTCTTGTAAAAGGTGACCGGTTGAGTATGGCACATTCGCTTGAAGTTCGGGTGCCCTTTTTGGACAAAGAGGTTTTTCGCGTTGCTTCATCGCTTCACGATTCCGAAAAACTTTCTCACAACACCACGAAATATATACTGCGTTATGCGTTCCGTGACCTTGTAGACGAAGATACATTTATGCGTCCGAAACTCGGATATCCGGTACCGGTCAGAAAATGGCTTAAAAGTGAGATATACGGCTGGGCGAAAGATATCATCGTAAATTCGGGAGATAATCCCTTTGTCGACAAAAAACACGCTCTTGAGCTTCTCGAACAGCACCGTGACGGAACTGCCGACAATTATCGCAAACTCTGGACGGTACTCGTCTTTTTGCGTTGGTATGATTTATATGTAAGTGAAAAAAGAAAATCACAACAGTGATTTTTAGGATACGGCACAGTCGATTTACCGACTGTGCCGTAGAAAAATTTGCTGAACTTTGCCGTTACACAAAATGTATATTAGTGACATTGGGGGAATATACAAAAAATTGCCGATGCTTTGAAAATTGAAACATATAAATTATTTATCCGGGAGTGAAAGTTATGACATTTACATACGAATATTTTGCCGATAAACTTAATGCAAAGATTAAATCCGATGAATCGTTTATTTATGAACTTTTGGTTACCGTTGTAAAAAAACCTAATAGATATACGGGAATTTTCAGATTAAGTAACGCAAAAACAAAATTGATTCAGAATGTTACCCAAAGCAGAGAAATTAAATTCGGGGATTTTATGGAAGAAATCGTTACCGATTATATTGCTGCTATGGGCTATCGCAACCTGAACAAGAGCATTGGAACAGACGAAGACGGTAATGCTTTGAGTGCCGACCAAGTGTTTATGAAAGACGATACCGTTTATTTGGTTGAACAAAAAATAAGAGATGACCACGATAGCACTAAAAAAAGGGGACAGTTTCAAAATTTCAGAAAAAAATATCTTCTCCTTAAATCTTTATATGCCGGTTATAACATAAATGCGACTATGTGGTTTATAGACGGTAGTTTGAAGAAAAACAAAAAATATTATATTTCGGAAGCGATGAGTGATTCCGAGCGCGGAGTGGAAATCAATATTTTTTACGGTAGAGCATTGTTTGATGTTATTTTTCCGGAAACGGATATTTGGGAAGAAATTTGTGCTTACTTGATTAAAAACAAACAGGAGCGAAACAACGAAATACTTTATATTCCCGATTTTGACACAAGCGAAGAAATTTATATTGCTTTGAAAAAATTAAAAAGGTGTGAACCTACTCTGTATCGCAAACTGATTTCAACCGCACCTGCCTATGTTCAACTCCGAAATGAATTATTTCCAACCGAATATAATTTGAATAGAGTTCGGGAATATCCGAATTAAAGCGGTTGAACTGATGAAATATTATGATAAAAGGAAGTCCGTTCCTGTCGAGCGGACTTCCTTTTTTATCATTTTGTTTTTCTGTACTCTTCTCTGATCTCGGCTATCGAAACGGGTTTGTTTTCTCTGATTACATACCAATAATCAAATCCGTTTAATCTGTTTGCTTTTACTTGTCTTGCATGGGCACAGCAAGTGTGCATATCAATAAATTGTCCGTTATACTCCAACTTTCCGTCAGCACACAGCTTTGCAACGGGTTCTCCGTCCTTGAAGCAGAAATCTTCACCGACTGTAAACATTCCCGCAGTAATCATTTCTTCCATTGATACTTTCAACGGTTTTTCATCATAAACGGCATTTGCAATCGGAGTATCCACATAAATAGTTTCGCTTAATCTTTGTTCTCCGAATTTACAGTATTTCGGATCCCGTTCGAGCATAATATAATTTCTGCCAAGTTTTTTTGCGGCGACTCCCGTTGTCATTGTGCCGCCAAACGGGTCCAACACCAAATCGCCTTTTTTAGAAGAAATCGCAATTATTCTTTCTAACATTTCCAAAGGCTTTTGCGTACTGTGCAGTTTTTCTCCGTTTTCGTCTTTCAATCTTTCCGAACCGGAGCAAACGGCGAATCTCCAAACGGACCCCATTTGTTTACGAATACCCTTATCGTATTCATCTTCGGTAAGGGAATCCGCATTAAGTTCTTTTGCGGTTTTGTAATTGAAAGTATATTTGGATTTTTTGCTTTTTGTCGCCCAAATCAAAGTTTCGTGACTGTTGTTTAACCGTGTTCCCATAAAGTTCGGGGTGGGGTTCTTTTTGTGCCAAACAACATCATTTATCAGCCAGTAACCCAAATCCTGCATTATTGAACCGATAGTATATATACATTGCATACCGCCGATAACCCAAATAGAACCGTTTGGCTTTAATATGCGATGACAGGCAGACAGCCATTTTTTTGTGAAAATTTCGTAATCCTCAAGAGAATCGAATTTATCCCAAGTGTCATTGCATCCGTCAAAATCCGTGCCTTCAACTCGTTTCAAAACGCCTTCCGTTCGCATCCAATACGGTGGATCCGCAAAAATCAAATCTACACTATCGGATTGCATTTTATTCATTTCTTCAATGGAATCCCCACAAATTAACTTATTTATCATAACCTATATTTATTCCCTTCAATCGCATTGTGTACTATTATACTACAAATACACAAAAAATACAATCCGGTATTTGTGAAAATCTTTATATGAATTGTAGGTTTACAATAGATGTGTTAGAGTAGCGGATAAAAAAAGAGTGACGAAA
>CAZLEX010000048.1:0-6982 GCA_964558655.1 uncultured Oscillospiraceae bacterium
CCTTTCGTCACTCTTTTTTTATCCGCTACTGTAACATATCTATTGTAAACCTACAGCAAGGTTAAGAAAATCTTTAATATTTCCATTGACAATTTCGGTATGTTGTATTAAAATAGTTTGAAAATCAAATTTTTAAGGAGGATACGGTTGTGGCAATACTTGTGACAGGTGCAACAGGATATATAGGTTCACATACGGTAGTTGAACTTATTAAAAGCGGACACGAAACCGTTCTCGCCGATAATCTTTCAAATTCGGATATATCCGTACTTGACAAAATCGAAAAAATAACAGGGGTAAGACCTGTTTTTTATGAACTTGATGTAGCAATTCGCGAGAATGTTGAAAAGATTTTTGAAGAAAATAATATTGATGCGGTTATTCATTTTGCCGGACTCAAAGCAGTCGGAGAGTCATGTGAATTGCCTGCTTTGTACTACTACAACAATATTGCTTCGGCTTGTGCGGTTGCCGAAACCGCTTCGCGTCACGGCTGTTTTAAAATAATTTTTTCTTCTTCCGCAACTGTTTACGGAGAACCGAAAAGTGTGCCGATTACCGAGCAGTTCCCTCTTCATACAACTAATCCTTACGGCTCAACCAAACTTTTGATAGAAAATATTTACCGCGATCTTTACAAGTGGAACAACAAATGGAACATAACTCTTTTGAGATATTTTAATCCCATAGGAGCACATGAATCCGGACTTTTGGGAGATGATCCGAACGGAATACCAAATAATCTTATGCCGTACATTGTCCGTGTTGCGTCCGGCGACCTTGAACGGTTAAATGTATTCGGAAACGACTATCCGACAAGGGACGGTACGGGAATCCGCGATTATATTCATGTGGTTGATTTGGCACTCGGTCATATCGCCGCTTTGGAAAAAATGACGGAATCCGGAATACATATATTCAATCTCGGCACGGGAAACGGGTACAGCGTTCTTGAAATAGTTAATGCTTTTGAACGCGTTAACGGTGTAAAAATTCCTTATGTCATAACCGAAAGACGCTCGGGAGATATTCCGGAATGTTATGCCGACTGTTCTAAAGCGGAGCACGAACTAAACTGGAAAGCCGAACGCGGAATTGATTTGATGTGCAGTTCGGCATGGAATTTTATTAAAAACACAAAAGCAGGAGACAAACACATCAAATGAAAAAATCCATACTGATTTTTCTTGCACTTTCGTTAATTTTGACTTTTTCATCATGTAAAAAAGGCGAAACTCAAAAAGATAACGAAGGCGGGTTTGCGACCGATCTCGGTATAGAAAAGATAGATACGCAGGACGATAACCTTAATTTTACCATTGATGGACTCGAAAAATGGGCGGTGTTTTCCGTTACGAGAAACGGTTATCCGGAACGCACATACTATTCTCCCAATGATGAAAACGGAAATACGACAAATGCAAACATTTCCGTAACCGCCATAGAACCGGATAATGAAAGTTTGGGAACATTTTCCGAGAAATTTTATGACAGCATTAAAAATTCCGTAAGTGAGTTCGAAGTTATAGCCGAACTTACTCCCTCAAAGCTTTCCGTATATGACGCCCTGTACTGTGCGTATTCGTATTCGGCCATGGGTATACAGAAAATAATTATAGAACAAACATTTGCACTTGTTGAAGGCAAAATATACATGATTACTTGTACTTCTCCGGAAAGTTCATATGAAAATTACAGGGAGATTTTCGGCAAAGCGATTGAAAATTTCAAATTTAGTTAAAATTTGCTTGACAAATACTTTTTTAGGTGGTAGAATAATATGCCGCGTATTGTAGGTTTTAATATCTTGATTAGAAAGATAACCTGCTGTAGCGAGTCGTAAAAGAAAGTGAGGTGCTTTTCGTGTTTGCAGTGATTAAGACAGGCGGAAAGCAGTACAAGGTCCAGGAAGGCGATATCCTTTTCGTTGAAAAGCTTAATGTCGAAGGCGGATCCGAAGTTGTTTTCGATGAAGTTTTGGCTTTATCGGACGGCGATGATTTTATTGTAGGAACTCCTCTTGTGAGCGGTTCTTCCGTTAAGGCAACCGTTATAAAAAACGGCAAAGGCAAAAAGATCGAAGTCTTTAAGTACAAGTCCAAAAAGAATGAAAAGAAGAAAATCGGTCACAGACAGCCTTACACCAAAGTACAGATTGAGAAAATCGTAAAGGCATGACACACGCTTGCTTTTATGAAGCCTATGGGGTGCTTACCGGATTCAAAATAGAAGGTCATGCCGAATTTTCAAACGATGATACCGATGTTCTTTGTGCTGCCATAAGTGCAATGACCGGACTTGTTGTTAATACGGTTTGCGAAGTGTTCGGAGCCGAAGTCGATTTTAAAAGTGATGAAGCTTTACCTTTTATAGAGATGAAGATAAAGAAAGTCCCCGATGTAAACGATGAATCCGTTCGCGGAGTTTTAAAAGGCTTTGTATTGCAATTAAGAGATCTTGCTGATATTTATCCGGACAATTTGTGCGTTACGGTAAAACAAAATATCACGAAAGGAACGAAAAATTATGATTAGAATCAGTTTACAGTTTTTTGCACACAAAAAAGGTGTCGGTTCTACGAAGAACGGACGCGATTCCGAGTCGAAGAGACTTGGTGCAAAGAAGGCTGACGGTCAACATTGTGTTGCGGGAAATATTCTTGTTCGTCAGAGAGGAACAAAAATTCATCCCGGTGAAAATGTTAGACGCGGTTCGGACGATACATTATTTGCCGTTGCAGACGGTACTGTTAAATTCGAGCCTATGTCGGGCGGAAGAAAGAAAGTCAGCGTTCGCTGATTAGTGTGCTTGTCAGGGTTGTTTCAGGGTTCTGAGACAGCCCTTTTTTACAACATTAAGAGGGTAATCATGTTTATTGATAAAACGGAAATTTATGTAAAAGCCGGCAACGGCGGAAACGGCTGTGTTGCTTTCCATAGGGAAAAATATGTTGCCGAAGGCGGTCCGTCCGGCGGAGACGGCGGCAACGGCGGAAATGTTGTTTTTGAAGTTGATACGGGAGAAAATACCCTTTTGCCCTTCCGATATAGGCATAAATTTATTGCGAAGAACGGAGAGGACGGGAAACCGGAAAAATTTCACGGTAAAACAGCTGAAGATTTAATTATAAAAGTTCCTCAGGGTACACTGATAAGAGATGCAAACACGGGAAAATTGCTTTTCGATATGGGAGACAGCGGGCGTTTTGTTGCCGTAAAGGGTGGCAGAGGCGGTTTCGGAAATGTCCATTTCGCCACACCAACCCGTCAAATACCACGCTTTGCAAAAGGCGGAACTGCAGGTGAGGAACGCCGTCTTATACTTGAGTTAAAGCTTATTGCCGATGTAGGTCTTATAGGGTTCCCAAACGTCGGAAAATCCACTCTTCTTTCTATGGTGTCTGAGGCAAAACCCAAGATAGCGAATTACCATTTTACAACACTTTCACCTGTTTTGGGAGTTGTGAAAGTCGGCGGGACGAATTTTGTAATGGCGGATATTCCGGGACTTATAGAGGGTGCAAGCGAAGGAGCCGGACTCGGACATGATTTTTTGCGTCATGTAGACCGTTGCAGATTGCTTGTTCATGTTGTTGATGCGGCAGGAACCGAAGGAAGAGATCCGGTTGAAGATATAGAAAAAATCAATAAAGAACTTTCCGAGTGGAGTGACGAATTGTCAAGCCGCAAACAAATAATAGTTGCAAATAAATGTGATATAGGAGTTCCCGATGAAGTTCGGAAACGCCTTGAAAATTATGCTCAAAAATGCAAATGCAAACTTTTCTTTATATCTGCTGTGACGAAAAACGGTGTCAGTGAACTTTTAAAGTCCGTTCTGGAAACACTTTCCACACTTCCGGAGCGTAAATATTACGAGCCGGACGAAATAGAAGAAACTTTCAAAGATGAGACAGTGCGTAATTTTGAAATCGAACATATTGACGGTGTTTGGTTTATCGGAGGAAATTGGCTGGAAAAAGTTACATCTTCCGTAAATTTTGAAGACCGTGAATCGCTTGCGTATTTTCACAAAGTTCTCACTAATGCGGGAGTTTTTAAAAAATTGGAAGAACTTGGTGTCAGAGACGGCGATACCGTAGATGTTTGCGGATTTGAATTTGATTATATTAAATAAAAATAATTAAGAAAATAGCAAGAAAGCAAGATATTACCGAGCAATTAAAGCCTGTAAATATGATGAGATGGATAGGATTGATGAACAATATCCGCACCTGCGTTGATGAAATCGTATTAAACGATATTATGTATTAACAGAATATTGACCGAAGAAGAACTGCTGTCAAATGATGGCAGTTTTTCTTTTGATGCAAATATTTAAGAAGTTATTAAGTCGGGAGTGTAGTCGAAGTGGGCAAGTTGAAAAAATCACAAAAATGTGGTAAAATGTTTTCGTTCATTAGAGAGATAAATCGGAATTACAGGAGGAGAATATGAAATACAAAGGAACGCTTATCGTTGTAAAAGATTGCAACCGTGCTTTGAAATTTTATCGTGATATGTTTGGGTTTCAACTGCTTCAAGACAACAACGGAAATATGGAATTGACAAACAATTTGTATTTACAGGAATCGGGTTACTGGGAACAATTCACGAAGAGAAGAATAATTTCAAACAGTAATCAGTCCGAATTATATTTTGAAGAGTCCGATATAGAACAATTTGTAAAACGCCTTGAGACACTTTACCCCGAAACCGAATATGTCAATCGCCTGATGACACACAACTGGGGGCAAAATGTGGTCAGATTTTATGACCCTGACGGAAATCTGATTGAAGTCGGAACACCTGTTTAATTCGTCTCTACAACTTTCAATTTATCAGCAAAACAACATATCTTTACAGAGTTAAATGCAAAGCCGGTAAGCTCATGAAGAAATTTGCGTAAATCATCGGATTTAATGCTTGCTATATATAATATTTATCGCTAAATATTAAAAATCCATTGACAAAAATACGAGTAAATTAATATTGTCCGATGATGACAAATATATCCGTTGGAGTAAAGAAAATGAAGAAATCAAGATACAATACAGCACATAATTTCTTAATTTTTTGGACAATGTTTATCGGTATCGGTGCGGTATGGGGTGCAACATGTATGCTGATTGACCCCACAGGCAAGTTGCTACAAATGGAGACTATGCTGCCGTATTTTAAAAAGTTGCCATTTGCCGATATATTTTTTCGAGATTATACATTTTCGGGTATTGCCCTGCTTACAGTAAATGGAATAACCAATTTAACAGCGGCGATATTGCTTATAAGAAATAAAAATCTCGGCGTTGTTTTGGGCGGTGTGTTAGGTGTAACGATAATGCTTTGGATTTGTATTCAGTTTTATATGTTTCCGTCAAATCCCTTGTCAATTTCATATTTTACTTTCGGTGTAGCTCAAGCGGTTACCGGCTATATAACATACATATTTCATAAGCAAGAGGAATTTACGATAGATACAACCGAATATAAAAATATCGGCACAGATAAATCAAAACTTGTAGTATTTTTCTCCCGAATGGGATATGTTAAGAAAATCGCATACGAATATGCCAACAAAATCGGTGCCGATATTTACGAAATAAAAGCAACCGAAAGAACGGGCGGAACGCTCGGATTTTGGTGGTGCGGCAGATACGGTATGCACCGTTGGGATATGCCGATCGAACCAATAGGCGTGGATTTGGAAAAGTATGACCGTGTAACGATTTGTTCTCCGATTTGGGTATTTTCGCTCGCCGCTCCGGTGCGTAGCTTTTGCCGACAGGTAGCGGGAAAAGTCAAAGAAACAGATTACATAATCGTCCATTTTTCGCCTGGTCAATACAAAAATGCCGCTGACGAAGCGGACGAACTTCTCGGCATTGAGCATAAAGGACTTATAAATATCCGTTGCCGTGTCGGAAAATTTAAAGTAATTGATGGAAAACACGATTAAAACCAAATTTCGTGAAGTGGTTAGTTTAAAAAGGCAAATAATCGAAAATTCAAGTCATCGAGCGGAATTCGCTTTTTGTGGGGAAACATTCTCATGGAAAATGTGCTATACTTTTCTTCGGAGGAATGTAAAAATGGATCAAATTAAAATCGGAAATTTTATTGCGACACTAAGAAAAGAAAATAATTTAACGCAAGAACAACTTGGAGAAAAACTCGGCGTAACCAACAAAACCGTTTCTCGCTGGGAGAACGGCAACTATATGCCGGACATTGAAATGATATCACTTTTGTCAAAAGAATTCGATGTGAGTATTAACGAACTTATTAGCGGAGAACGGCTTAACACAAAGGATTTCAAAAAAGCCGCCGATGACAATCTTGTGACTGCTCTCAACAACAGCACATTTACACTGAAAGAAAAGATAGTATTTTTTAAGAAAAAATGGTTGCATGAACATATTTCGACTATCCTCATGTGTGTTGTGGCATGGATAAGTATCATAATATGGACATCGCTGAAACTACGAGACAACAACTTTTATGTGCTGTTGGGTACAATCGGCGGTATGCTTGCCATTCTTTTCTATGTGGTGTTGTATAATCGCATGATGGTATATGTGGAAAACCACGCATATCGGGCAACAGCCGATGACAAAGAAAAAAGAGGAGAATAAAATGAATTATTATCGTTTATCACAATATTTTGATTGTCTTAACAATAGATAAAAGCCAAAACAAGTGTATTGAGTATAGAATAAGGAAATAAAAGAGTGTAAAGTAATATTACTTGCAACGATAATACTGATAATTGTGGAAAGATAAGTAATTACAGTAAAGGCATCGCTTTGGCGATGCTTTTACTTATGCCCAAAACGATTAATATTTCCACTTTGTTGTGTAACAATAGACGGGTGACAGATAAAAAAGAAAATAGACTCTAAAAGTGTCACCCATCATTGACAATTGAACATCCGAATAAGTAAATTTATTTTCTTTTTTTCAAAAAATCTATTGACAATCGCTTT
>CAZLEX010000049.1:0-6952 GCA_964558655.1 uncultured Oscillospiraceae bacterium
TGGATGTTTGGCATTAAAGACGGTTTTGATATCGTTATCGGTAATCCGCCGTATGTTGACTCTGAAACAATGGTAAAGGTAATGCCGGATAAACGAGATTTATATGCACAAAAATACAGTTGTGCTAAAGGTAATTGGGACTTGTATGTTCTGTTCTGGGAAAAATCTTTCTCACTTTTATCTGATATCGGAAGAGTATGTTTGATAACTCCAAATAAATGGTTGGCTATAAAATACGGTTCTGCTCTCAGAAAGCATTTATTTGATTACATATACAACATTAGCGACTATTCGTCTTTTTATGTTTTTGAATCGGCAGACATTTCAACTGTAATTGTATTTGCCGCAAGGAAAAAATGTGCAGATATATGTGTAAATGTTTTTGGCGATAACTATATACAGAAATTTTCCAAAACCGTTCCCAAAAACATCATAGAGCCATTCGATAATCTGAGTTTGTGTCTTTCAAACAGTTTCGATACACTTAATAAGATATTGGATAACCCAAGCCTTGAAACTAAATATGATATAAGCGGTGCAGCAACGGTATCTGAAACTTATAAAATTGCGAATATCATCGAAAATGTGACTTCTCCCAATGAAAACGATTATCTGCTTTTCATCAATACGGGAACTATAGACAAGTTTTCGTCGCTTTGGGGGAAAGATGTATTAACTTATGTTGGCAAGAAATATTTACATCCTGTTGTTAAAAAAGATAAGTTGGAAGCTCTTTTCCCAAAAAGATATAATCAATCAATCATTCCAAAATTGATTACCACGGGAATACGATACTTTGAAGTGTTTGGCGATTTTGAAGGCAGATATCTTGCTTCTAAGTCTACTGTAATTATTACAAGCAAAAACTCTTCGGTTAGAGATATTAAAATTTTAATTCCCATTTTGAACTCAAGTGTAGTATTTTATTTTTTGAAAGAAGCCTACGGTGCGATAGCTATGGGCGGAGGAATAACTTTTTCACCTGACAATTTATCGAAAATACCAATACCAAACTTGACACTTGAACAGGAAGCGTTGCTTATAGAATTGGCGGATAAATATCGGGATAATTTTGGTGAAGAAAGTCAAGATGAGCTCGATAAAGCAATTTACCGTATTTACAGATTGTCTGAAACCGACATTGATACTATTGAAAAATTTAAAAAGCGTTTAAGAAAAAAACGAGATATATTACAATGCCGCTAACATCATACCGCTGATTATACCGCACTGCATGACAAAGTCAAGTGCAGTAAAAACGCACTGCATAAAAGAAGTATCTTGACCGTTATCGGTCAAGATACTTCTTTTATATAAAACTTTCTTACGGAGTGCCGATTTCTGCTGTGACTTTTTTATTTTCTGAATTTTGAAAAAAAGCTCTTTTTTTCTTCTGTGTTTTCTCTTGTAATATTTCCTATTTTATATCCCGTAGACGAAACAGCTTTCGCAATTTTTTCGTCCGAAATATCGTTTTCGGCAATAATTACCGTCTTATTTTCTTTGTGAGAAGAAACAACGCTTTTTACATCAAAAGCTTTTTTTATTGCATCGTTTGTATGTGCCTCACACATCGGACATTTCATTCCTTCAATTTCAATTGTAATTTTAACCACCAAAATCCCCCACTTTCTTTAATTGGCGAATATCTTTTCCGTTAAAAGTCAAAACCGTATATTCTCCGAAAAGTCTGGAGACAAGCCGTTCTTCATATTGACGGCTAAGTTCAGCTGGCGTAAGATTTGTACTTATTATAACCGATTTTGAGGTAACAAGCCGAGTATTTATAAGAGTATAAAAATACGATGAAGATGTTGTTCCGCGAATTTCCGAGCCGAGATCGTCAACTATCAATAAATCGCAGTTAAAATATTTATCAGACTGTTTTTTCTCGCTTTGAGAAAATCTTTCCCTTTCAAAAACGGCAAGTATATTCTGTGCACTGTCGTAAACAACCGAAAATCCGCGTTCCAAAACTCTTTTTGCAACAGCAGTAGAAAGATGGGTTTTACCAAGCCCCGTCTTACCCATAAAAAGTAAAGATTCTCCTGTTTGTGCATCAAAATTATCGGCAAATTTACGGCACTCTATAAGATTGTATTTCATAGTATCGTACGGGCTCGTGCCGGAAAGCTGTTTAGGATAATAATCAAGATTGAATGTGTCAAAACTTTGTGATGTCAAATATTTTCCGAGCCCCGATATCTGTGCTCTCTCGTGCATGAGATATGTTTTATAACATTCACACATTTTATGTCCTACATAACCCGTATCGGAACACCTTTTACATTCAAAATGAGGTTCGGTATAATCTTCGGGATATCCGAGATTTATAAGAAGGTTATTTCTCTTTTCGTTCAGAAACCGTATCATATCCGAAAGAGTATTAAATTCGGCATCTCGCTTATTTTCAGGCAAAAAAGCCGTCTTAAAAATTTTCATTCCGGTTTCCGAAAGCTCTTTGTCTATCGCCTCGATTTCCGGACATTTTGAATATACTTCCGAGAGCCTTTTTTTCGCAACTTCAAGAGCGTGAATGCGTTTGGATTCGAATGAAAATTTATCATTCATCATTTTGCTCCTTTGCTTTTTTTCTTGCGTGAGATACCGCTATCGCAAAAAATTCGTCCGGATTAAAACTCGAATTTTCATCAACAACGGACATTTTTTTGTCCCCACAAGAAATATCTTCGACTGTTTTATAACCTGCCGTATGCCAATTTTCAAGTATCTTGTTCATATAACTCATTGAAGCTTTATTTGTTTTTTCAACCGTTTTTTCATATGCCAGGTCAATAAGTTCTTCCGGCGTATTCCACTCGGACTGCCAGCACGCAATCATTGTTTTTTCCTTTGCGGTTAAACTGCGTTGCCCTATTCCGAGCTTTGCACGGATTTTTCCTTCAAAAGTTTTATAAAGTGCCCTGCTTTTTATGTATTCTTCGGCTTTTTCGTATGTGTTTACTTCTCTGTCGGCAAAATCAATAAGAAGCTTTTCAACATATCTTAAGCTAAGCTTACCTTCGGTCACGCAATGCTCTATTCCGAGCATAATGACATCATAAGGCAAAAGAAGTGAATCCGTGAAAGAATAAAGCGTTGCGATATCGCTCCTGTTGAGAGGCTTTTTAAAACTTTTTCCCGCAAATTCAACCAACTCCAGAAACTCTCTGTCACCTGTAGCCCGTGAAAGCTCTTCGGAAGTGTAAGCGGTGGTGGGGCTTTTTTTTGAAACTGCTGATAAATTCTGTTTCGGCTCAAAGCTTTTTTCATCGGTTTCTTCGTTTTCAACAAGTCCCGCTCCGCGAAAGAATGCAAGTGCCTCGGTAAATGTATCTTTATCAATTCCCGCTTTTGACGCTTCGGGCAAAAGGTCACTCTCTGAAAGGTAATCCTTATCACGCCCTTCTTTTGCGAGAAGAATTAAAAGTTTCAGCTCCGACTCCGTTGCGTTGGTCAAAGATTTCAAAACCCGTTCAGGCAAAAAAATGCCTTTTTCTCCCGGCTTTTGTTTAAGCCTGAAACGAAGTTTTCGTCTTGGCATGAAAATTCCCCTTTCCTTAATTGTGCATCAAGTCAATTATACTCACAAAAAGTATTTTAGTCAAGGGTCACTTTGTGACAAAACATGACAAGAATTAAAAAAATAGGGAAAATTTATTGCAGAAAATTCTTAATTGTGATATAATTTTTTCATTGTTATGAACAGGAGATGATAGTACTGACTCGTCTTTCGCATTTTAAACGGGGAATGAAAGATGCCGTTCCGATTTTTCTCGGATATTTAGCAGTTTCTTTTACTTTCGGTATTGCCGCAAGAAACAGCGGGCTTTCGGTTTTCGAAGCAACTTTTCTGTCGCTTGTAAATCTTACATCGGCAGGACAATTTGCCGCATTGAGCATTATTTCAGCCGGGGCATCCTATTTTGAAATGGCAGCTACCCAGCTTATAATTAATTTGAGATATTCTCTCATGTCTTCAACTCTTTCACAAAAAGTAAATACAAAACTTCCGTTTTTGCACCGAGCGGCAATGTCTTTCGGAGTAACAGATGAAATTTTCGCACTTGCCGCCGGAGTTAACGGAGAACTTTCTCCGTATTACAACTACGGAATGATGGCACTCTCCATACCCGGCTGGACTTTGGGTACTTTTTTGGGAGTTTTGTCGGGAAATATTTTGCCCTCGCGAATACTCAGTGCCCTGAGTGTCGCACTCTACGGAATGTTTATTGCAATTATAATTCCGCCTGCCAAAAAAAATCGTGTTGTCGCAGGTGTTGTTGCCGTGTCAATGCTCGCAAGCTTTGCTTTCGGTATTTTACCGATTGTAAAAAATATTTCTTCGGGATTTAAAATAATTATTCTAACCGTTATTATTGCGGCATCTGCCGCATTCCTTTTCCCGATTGAAGAAAAGGAGGAAAATAATGACTAAAATATACATTTACATATTTATTATGGCGACGGTAACTTATCTTATCCGTGCACTGCCGTTAACATTGATCCGACGCCATATAGACAATAAATTTATTAAATCATTTCTGTATTATGTACCTTTTGTAACGCTCGCTGTTATGACATTCCCGTCGATAATCACTTCTACGGAAAATACAGTTGCGGCATCTGTCGCATTTGTGACAGCCGTAATTTTGGCATGGTTCGGAAAAAGTCTTTTTTCCGTTTCGGTTGCGGCTTGCATTACGGTATTTGTTTTAGAACTTTTTTTGTAACAAAGATGAGGTAAAAAATGAATAAAGACTTAACCGTCGGGAAACCGTCAACTGTTCTTTGGAAATTTTGTATTCCGCTGTTTGGCAGTGTTATTTTTCAGCAGCTTTACAATTTGGCAGACAGCTTTGTAGCCGGTAAATTTATCGGTGAAGATGCTCTCGCATCTGTCGGAAACAGTTATGAAATAACTCTTATTTTCATAGCGTTCGGATTTGGCTGCAACATAGGCTGTTCGGTAATTGTATCGAGATTGTTCGGAGCAAAGCAATACAAAGAAATGAAAACTGCCGTTTACACCACTTTCATTGCAAGCGGTATATTGTGTGCCGTTCTTATGCTTTTCGGACTGCTTTTCGGTGAATTCCTTTTAAATGTGATAGACACTCCGCAGGAACTTTTAAAAGATTCATGGCTGTATCTCGAAATATATTTGTGGGGATTACCGTTTGTCATATTTTACAATGTAGCTAACGGAATATTTTCGGCACTCGGAGATTCAAAAACACCTTTTATCTTTCTTGCCTGTTCGTCAAGTGCGAATATCGCAATGGATATTTTGTTTGTTACCGAATTTAAAATGGGAGTAGCAGGTGTTGCATGGGCAACATTTATATGTCAGGGAATTAGCTGTATCCTTTCGCTGTTCTTTGTATTCAGGCGTTTTTCAAAAATAAAAACACAGGGACATATACCTATCTTTTCGTTAAGTATTTTCAAAGATATTTCGGCAATCGCAATTCCCAGTATACTTCAGCAGAGTTTTGTTTCGGTCGGAAACATTGTTATACAAAAAATCATTAACAATTTCGGCCCCGGAGTTATGGCGGGTTACGCCGCTTCCATTAAGCTAAACAACCTTGTAATTACTTCATTCAGCACTCTCGGAAGCGGAATTTCAAACTTTACTTCACAAAATATCGGAGCCAAAAAGCTTAATAGAGTGAACGAAGGATTTAAAGCCGGCATAAAATTAGTGTGGATTATTTGTGTTCCGATTATCGTTTTGTATCTTTGTTCGGGAGAGTCTCTTATTCGTTTGTTTATTGATAATCCGAGCAAAGAAGCATTGGACACGGGAATTACATTTTTGCGTATTGTATCTCCCTTTTATTTCGTTATATCTTTCAAAATCGTTGCCGACAGCGTTTTTCGCGGTGCAGGAATGATGAGACAATTTGTTATAGCCACCTTTGTCGATCTCATACTCCGTGTTGTATTGGCATGGGGACTGTCAATACCTCTCGATTCAGTCGGTATATGGTGTGCATGGCCTATCGGCTGGTCGATCGCAACGGCGATTTCCTTTTATTTTTATAAATCGAAAAAATGGATAGAAGATTAAAAACACGGCAGATATTCCTTCGAGGTTAATAATTTTAGAAATTTGGTGTAACCCTTTTTTCATAGGTTACACCTGTTTCCTTTATGCAAAGTTAAATATTATCGGTTGATTTTGCGGTTTATCAACTACCTGTAACAACTGATGTTCTGTCGTGATATCAAAAATAAACCGAAGAGATAAATATTTGCTTTACATTATCAAAACAACAAATTTCTATTAGCCATTTTCGAAAATATTTTGATATTAATGTATATTTATGATAAAAAAATTTACTGGAGGTTTTATATAATATGGTAGCAGCTAAACCGAAAAAAGAAATATCTATGGAAGAAGCTCTGTGGAAAAGTGCCGACAAGCTCCGTGGCTCTGTTGAGCCTGCGGAGTACAAGCACGTTGTTCTGAGCTTGTTCTTCCTTAAATTTGCAAGTGATAAATTTGAAAGACAGAGAAAGACCATTGCCGAGAAGTTCGGAGAGAAGTTTATCGACAATGTGGCTTTCTATACCAAGGACAATGTTTTCTTCCTCCCCGAAGAAAGCCGTTGGTCTTACATAATCGAACAAGCCAAGCAGGACGACATTGCCTTGAAGATTGACACGGCACTTTATAACATCGAGAAGTCAAACCCTGCTCTGAAAGGTGCATTGCCGGATAACTACTATTCCCGTCTGCATATCGACACCGCTAAATTGGCATCGCTTTTGGACGAAATCAACCGTATGAATACCGACGACGAGGAAAACGACATTATCGGTCGTGTGTACGAATACTTCCTCAGCAAGTTCGCTTTGGCAGAGGGTAAAGGCAAGGGCGAGTTCTATACACCTAAGAGCATCGTTAATCTGATTGCCGAAATGATTGAGCCGTATGACGGTA
>CAZLEX010000050.1:0-6514 GCA_964558655.1 uncultured Oscillospiraceae bacterium
TACAGCTTATAACGCAAAGTACATTATATAGTGAGTAGTAGAATCTTGTCATCTCAATCGCCGTTTTGCGTTATGTTAAAAATACTCTTTTATACGCCGTTCTTATTTTTGCTGTTAATTTGTTTTATTGTGAAAATATCGCTGTCATTTTTATTTTTGAAAAACAAATACAGGAGTACAATTGTTAAGGAAAATGCGATTATTCCGAATATTGCCGGCAGGGAAGAGGCTTTTATAAATTTCGCAAACAAAAACACTGTCGTTGCCGTGACAATAATAGGCATGATAAATGTAAATATTGCCATTGCCAAAATCACGCCGGTTTTTGTATAAACGGTTACACTGTCACCTATTTCGGCTTTGAGAGGATTCTTTGCTTCTATAGAAATCGGTTTTGCTTTGTCACAGTGACCTGTGCAGTCGGCACGGCAAGTATCGCAGGCCGTGATGGTTTTGATAATGACCGTCGCAATTTCATTTTCGGTTTTCACAACTATGCCTTCTTTGTTCATCTGTTACCTCTCATTTGCCTTTTTTATATATTCCTGTGCACATTTTATTCCGTCGACTGCCGCACTTGTGATACCTCCTGCCCACCCTGCTCCTTCTCCGCACGGATATATCCTTGTAAATCCGCAAGCGGTCATGTTCTCGTTTCTCATTATTCTCACCGGAGAAGAGGTACGCGTTTCAAATCCTGTAAGAGGGGCTGAAGTATCTTTAAAAAATGAATGAACCGACATGAACTTTCTCAATCCGTTTTTTAACATATTCGAAATAACAGGAGGTAAAACTTCATCGAGTTTGCAACCTATAACACCGTGCGGATATGACGGAGATATATTTTTAAAACAGGAAGTCCTTTTTCCTTCAAGAAAATCCCCTACACTTTGCGCAGGAGCTCTGAAATCGTTTGCAATTGCGAATGACTTCTGTTCTATTTCTCGCTGAAAATTAATTGCGTTTAAGGGAGTGTTTCCGAAATCGTTTTTTAAAACGGATACGGCAAGAGCACTGTTTGAATTAATTTCATTTCTGGAATGATAACTCATGCCGTTTGTTACGATTGAATTTGCGTCACTTGCAGATGCCATTACAAGCCCGCCGGGACACATGCAAAAAGAATAACAGCCGCGTCCGTTTTCTCTGTATGAAACCGAATATTCGGCTTTTGGAAGAATATCGTTAACTTCTCTTTGCCTGCCGTAGAGAGATTTTTCAACCTCGCTTTGCAGATGTTCAATTCTTACGCCTACCGAAAAATCTTTTGCACAGATAGGTATTCCTTGAGAAATGAGCATTTTATATGTATCGTGACTTGAATGGCCTGTTGCCAAAAAGACAGACGGAGCCACAATTGTTTCGCCCGATGACAGCGTTATCCGGCAGCCGTCGGGTAACTCTTTAATATTTTCGAGTTTGTGTTTGAAAAGGATTTGCCCACCCAGCCTTTCTATTTCAAGCCGTATATTTTTTACAATAACGCGTAGTAAATCAGTGCCTATATGAGGTCGTGCGAGGGTGAGGATATCTTCCGGAGCACCGAACTGAACAAAATTTTTCAAGACATATGAACATCTTTTGTCATTTATTCGGGTTATAAGTTTTCCGTCTGAAAATGCTCCGGCACCCCCTTCTCCGAATTGTATGTTTGATAAAGGATCAAGCACCTTTGAATCCAGGAAGAGCTGTGTTTTTAAGATTCTTGTATCAATATTGTCTCCCTGTTCGAGTACGATTGGACAGAATCCGCCGCGTGCAAGTACGAGAGATGCAAACATACCGGCAGGCCCGAACCCGCAAATAACCGGGTGCATATATTTTTTTTGCGGAGGTGCTATTTCAAAGTCCGGGTATGTTTCTTCCTCAAATAATGATATTTTGTCCGTAATTTTGATTTTTGTATCATCGGGTACCTCGCATATTACAGACAAAACAATGCGTATATCATCTTTTTTTCTGGCATCAATCGATTTCTTGTATACTGTGTATGACGATGCCTTAAAAGGCAGCTTTTTCAGTGCCGAAAAAACTGCCTCGTCTTGATTTTGAGTATATGAAAAAGAAATATTGCGAATAAGAAGTTTTATGGTAATACCTCCTTATTTTTTGGTCACTTTAAGTGTTGCCGTATAAGTTTTTTGGATAACAAAAGCATAGTCTATTCTGTCGATTGCCGCCGCCGAAACATTTACTGTATATGTGCCGGGTTCTGTATAGCTTGCGGCATTGACCGTAAGGATTACATCTTCTCGGTTAAGCGATGAGCTTATGGAATTGTATGCTTCTATGGTCACACTGCTTTCTTCAAATTCATATGAAAGGCTGTTTTGCGGATTTTCGATTACAATATCCGTTGTCGGAACGGATATTGTATCTTTGTTTGCAAACAGCGTTACCAAAACTTCAGCTGTATTTTTTTCTCCAGAAAGAAGTTCAACACCGTTGGGAAGATTAATGCCGAGAGTAATGCGTTTCTTGCCATCGATTATAGTCGTTTCGTCGATAGGATCGAGAAAGATGGAATCTATTCCCGAAAGAATTTTCGGATCGCCTTTTACAGATATAGTTGACGGAGATATTTGGAATGAAATTTGATTTTGAGAGAATGTGTTGTGAACCTGTTCAACTTTGAGTTTTAAGATTTTTGTTTCGTATAACGGCAATTTTATCGTTACGGAGCTTATATCCAATTTGAGATTTGAAGATGTAATTTCTTCTCCCTGAATGTCGTACATAACCAAATTCACTTTTGCTTCAACACTTGCATCTATTTCGTCAAAATGTGCCGAAGCTCGTATTTCGGAAATAGTGTCAAGTTCTTTTTGAGGACCGGTAACCGTAACATGCGTAATTTGCTTTGAGGAGGAATCCGTGATTATACATTCGCCTAATTCATATGCACTGTTGTACTGACCGTATGTTATATCGGGTGTTATTTCGAAAACTCTCGGTTCTCTTTTGTCAATTACAACATTAAGATTGGTCAAAGAACTTGAAACTACAGTAGTGCCGTCGGGAGCTTCGATTTGTATATCAAGAGATTTTTTACCGGCTTCATCGATTTTGCTCAGATCGAAATAAGCATCGATTTCAGACGATTTTATTTTGTTGAGAACACTTTTTTTACCGCGAAGAGTTACATCGGTCGTGTAACTT
This sequence comes from uncultured Oscillospiraceae bacterium, assembly GCA_964558655.1. Taxonomy (GTDB): domain Bacteria; phylum Bacillota; class Clostridia; order Oscillospirales; family SIG627; genus RGIG6353. The sequence goes on from CAZLEX010000050.1 coordinate 3,160, forward strand.
GCCGAAGTAGACGGTGTAATAAGAGCAAGCCCGTATTCCTTTTGAAGAATACCGGCATTTTCTACCGTTACCGTGATATTTGAAAAGGTTTTTTCCGATGTAGGACTTTCAACATCGGAAACATAAATCCAAAGAATTATTGCGCAAACAAGGGAGCATATGCGTATAATAAGATTTCGCGTCTTTATATTTTTTTCATTTGATAAAGGTGTGTTCATTCACTTTAGCTCCCTTCACTTTTTTTCTTTGAATTTAATTTTAAACAGGTTCTTTTTAACGCCTGTTGGCTCAAGAAGAGCGGATTTTAACTCGTTCCTCAAACTTTCCTTATCATAATTTCTTATAAGTTTTCCGCCTTGAGCTATTGAAATAATGCCTGTTTCTTCCGATACGGCAACTATCATAGCATCACTGTTTTCACTCATGCCTATTGCCGCTCTGTGACGGGTTCCGACATTTCTTATTATATCGGTATTGTAAGAAAGAGGAAGAAAACAGCCGCAGGCATAAATTCTGTTGTTTCGTATTATCATAGCACCGTCATGTAGCGGAGCTTTGTCAAAAAATATATTTTTAATCAAATAGATGTTTACATCTGCATTTATTACAATACCTGTTTTTATGTTGTCACCGAGCTTCGTACCGCGTTCGATAACGATTAGAGCCCCTGTCTTTGAAGCGGAAAGTTCTTCAACCGCTGTGACGACATTTTCAATCATGGATTCTGTTTCGGTTCTGTCGTTGTTCTCTCTTATTTTCAGGTTTTTAAACGACTCGTTGCCCATTTTTTCGAGCATTGTACGCAATTCCGGCTGAAACAGTATAAACAATGCGATAATACCGACCTGTACAATATTTCGCAGCATATACGCCAAGACTTTTAAGTTAAACAGCGTGCTTACGCCCAAAAGGAGAAAAAGCAGAGCAACACCTACCGCGAGCTTTCCCGCTCGTCTGTCATAGATGAAAATGATAAGATAATAAAGTACGAGAGATACGATTAATATGTCAACAATATCGGCGATGCCGAAATCCGAAAATTGATTAAAAAGAAATTCGAAAAAATTAGTAATTGCTTGCATCTGTATTCACCAAAACCTTTAAATATTAATTATACACAACAACACAACATAATTGTAACATAAAGAAATAACTTTTGTAAATAGAAAATGTAAAAACAAAAAAATATTTTTTAAAACACTTTATATTTTCACAAAGGATTTTTTCGGGCATAGAATAAAAACGGCACACCAAATGTGCTCTTCCTATACTTTGAGGAGGAATATTATGTCAAGAGAAGAATCGTTTTACATAAATCTTGGGTCAATGACACAAGCGATAAGGGCTGAAAAAATATTAAAAAGTAAAAATATAGAAAGTGCCGTTGCCAAAAATTCCGATATTTTAAATTCAAACGGATGCAGTTGGGGAGTGTGGGTTAAAGGTATTTCGCGGGAAAATGCGATTAACATTCTCAGAATTGGCTCGGTTAATGTTTTGTGAGGTGAAAAAGATGATTTATATGGATAACAGTGCCACAAGCTATCCTAAACCTCAAAAAGTTATAGATTCCGTTGTCGGATCTTTTGAAAACGCTCCGGCTAATCCCGGTCGGTCGTCACACCGTGAAGCTGTCCGTTCGGCTCAGGTCCTTTATAGTGCACGGCAAAAAGTTGCCGAATTTGTAAATACCGTTCCGGAAAATGTAATATTCACATACAACGCAACTTATGCATTGAATATGGCAATTTTAGGGACCGTGAAAAGAAACGGAAAGGCGGAAAAAATTCATGTTGTGACAACCGCCTTTGAACATAATTCCGTTTTAAGACCGCTTTACCGTCTTGAAAGGGAAAAAGAAATTGAAATTTCTTTTTTGAGCGGGAGTGACGAAAATATAATTTGCGATTTTGAAAAAATGCTCCATTCCGAACGGAAACCGGATTTTTTGATAATTACGCATACATCTAATGTCACCGGAGCGAGAATGCCGGTGGAAGCTCTCGGCAAACTCTGCCGAAAGAGTGGAGTTACATTTATACTTGATGCTTCTCAGGCACTCGGATATAACCGCGTGGATATGAAAAAAGACGGTGTGGATATACTGTGTTCTTCGGGACATAAAGGATTATACGGAATTATGGGAAGCGGATTTATGGCAATTGCCGAAGATTCTTTAAAAATACCTTCTCCCGTTATAACAGGAGGATCCGGTATAATGTCTTTTGAAAAAGATATGCCGGATTTTTTACCCGAAAGGCTGGAAGCGGGAACTGTGGGAATGACGGGAATTGAAAGTATTCGTGCGGGGATTGAATATATCGAAGAAGTTTCCTGCGAATATATTGAAGAATACTGTAAAGCAATGCGTTCGAAAATTTTGGAAGGACTGTCTGTAATTCCGAAGGTAAAAGTATACAGTCCCAATTGCAATGCCGTTTCAATTGTTGCTTTCAATATCGGAGATCTTAAATGCGATAAGAGTGCACAAATGCTTGACCGAGCGGGAATTTGTTGCAGAAGCGGTTATCATTGTGCACCGTTAATGCATGATTTTTTGAAGACAAACGGAACATTGAGACTTAGCCTTTCCCATTTCAATACATTTGATGAATGTGACAGAGTGCTTGTCGAAATTGAGAAAATTGCGAACAGTATTATGTGAAAAAGAGCAAACTTCATATGAAGTTTGCTCTTTAAAAATTCTCAAATCAGTGAATAATGCACTTTTCCGTATCTTTGTCGAAAATGTGAAGTCTGTTTACATCGAGAGCAATTTTTATATCATTGCCGACTGCCGATGCTGAATGAGCATTTACATTTGCGATAAGGTTCTGTTCTTCGGAAACAAGATAAAGATAAATACACGAACCCATGAGCTCGGTTACATCGACATGTGCGTCTATAACCCACTCTGAAAGGGATTCGAGGTACATCGGCTCGTCGTGGATACATTCCGGACGGATACCGGCAATAACTTCTTTACCTATGTATTCCTGAAGTCTTTCATCGTTTGCTTTGTCTGCGGGAAGTCTGAGTTCGTTTGAACCGAACTTGAAGTAGACATTTCCGTCACGCTTGATGATACTGCCGTTTATAAAGTTCATTTGAGGTGTTCCGATAAAGCCCGCAACGAAAGTGTTTACAGGGTAATCGTAAAGATTTTGAGGAGAATCAACCTGCTGGATAAGACCGTCTTTCATAACAACGATTCTCGTCGCCATCGTCATAGCTTCGACCTGGTCATGCGTAACATAAATGAAAGTGGTGGCGAGTCTTGTATGAAGCTTTGTAAGCTCTGTTCTCATCTGTGCACGGAGTTTCGCGTCCAGGTTTGAAAGAGGTTCGTCAAGCA
>CAZLEX010000051.1:0-6306 GCA_964558655.1 uncultured Oscillospiraceae bacterium
ATTTGTTTGAAAATACAAAAAATACATATTAAAAAAATGACAAAATTTGTAAAAACAGCTTGCAAAGACGAAACATATGTAGTATAATAAATTGATGTAATGTGTGTTATCGTACTATTCGTACATAATTTCACAATAATAATTCTGCCAGGAGGAAATAATAATGCAGAAAAAAATCAGCAATCTTCCTTTCAGGGGAACACCGGAGCAGGAGCAGAAGCTTCGTGCTGTTATTGAAGCTTCTAAATCCGATAAAAGTCGTTTAATGGGAGTTATGCATGAAGCACAGAACATTTACGGTTATTTACCGATTGAAGTTCAGTCTATGATAGCTGAAGGAATGGATGTTCCGCTTGAAAAAGTCTATGGTGTTGCTACTTTTTACGCACAGTTTTCGCTTTCTCCGAAAGGTGAATACAATATTTCTGTTTGTTTGGGAACAGCTTGTTATGTAAAAGGTTCGGGCGATGTGTTTAACCGTATTTCCGAAAAGCTCGGTATTGATGCGGAAGAATGTACGGAAGACGGAAAGTTTTCTCTTACGGCCTGCCGTTGCATAGGTGCTTGCGGTCTTGCTCCCGTTTTGACAATTAACGAAGATGTTTACGGAAGAATTTCGAGCAACGACGAAGTTGACCAGATTCTCGCAAAATACGGTGCTTAATTTTTATTAAATCCTTTTTAAAGGCGGTATAAAACCTTGAAAATTTGCGAAATAAAAAAACATCTGTCGGCAGAAGTCTTGACTTGTGAGGATTTTCTCGATCGTGATGTCTTTTCCGCTTGTGGAAGTGACATGATGAGCGATGTTCTGGCATATGTCAAAGATCAAGCGGTTCTTTTGACAGGGCTTGTCAATACGCAGGTAGTGAGAACCGCAATGATGATGGATATGCTGTGCATAGTATTTGTCAGAAATAAAAAACCCACGAAAGAAGTTTTGGATTTGGCGAAAGATAACGGAATTGTTATAATGACTACTTCCATGCGTATGTATGACTCCTGCGGAATTTTGTATCAAAACGGATTACACGGAGCACTTTCCGATGACTGAAGTTTTGAGACTGCATTTTGATGTTGACGGTGAAGATTTTACTTCTGCAGGAGAGGCTTCTGCCGAAGTAAAAAAGCGGCTTCGCCTTATGGGATATTTGCCTGAACTTATAAGACGCGTGTCTATTGTAATGTATGAAGGCGAGATCAATATGGTCATTCATGCCGGAGGAGGTCGGGCAGATGTATTTGTTTATTCCGACAGAATCGAAATTGTGCTTGAAGACGACGGACCGGGAATTGAAGATATATCCCTTGCGATGAGAGAAGGGTATTCAACAGCCCCCGATGCGATCAGATCACTTGGATTCGGTGCCGGGATGGGACTTCCCAACATGAAACGGTACAGCGATGAAATGTATCTTGAATCAAAAGTCGGCATAGGAACGAAAGTTACATTGATTGTCAATACCTAAAACGGTAGGTGAATGTTATGCTTAATTATATGCATTCTGTTACACTTGTTTCCGATAAATGTCACGGCTGTACGCATTGCTTAAATTATTGTCCGACTGAAGCAATCAGAATAAAAAACGGTAAAGCGGCGATTAATTCCAATCTTTGTATTGATTGTGGAGAGTGCATCAGAGTTTGTAAAAACAAAGCGAAGAAATCCGTTTATGACAAACTTGAAGAAATAAAGAAATTTAAGTATAAAATAGCTTTACCGGCTCCATCTCTTTACGGGCAGTTCGATAATCTCGATGATATTGATTATGTCATTGAGGGGTTGTATACAATGGGTTTTGATTATGTTTATGAAGTTGCCCGTTCCGCTGAAATCGTTTCGGAGTATACACGCAGGTATTTAAAAAAGTCAGATATTCCGCGTCCGGTAATAAGTTCCGCCTGTCCGGTCATACTTCGCCTTATAAGTTTAAGATTTCCGTCTTTGGAAAATCATATAATTCCGCTTATGTCACCGATGGAAGTTGCGGCGATGTCAGCACGCCGTGAAGCGAAACGCCGTAATCCGAGTCTTAGCGAGGACGATATAGGTGTTTCGTTCATATCGCCTTGTCCTGCCAAAGTCAGTTATGTAAAGAACAATCCGAAAAACAGGAGACCGCTGATTAATACAGTCGTTTCAATGAAAGAAATTTATTTTAATCTGATTTCCTGTATGACGCGAGAGAATATCGGCACTCATGTTTCAAAGGCCGGCGTTGTCGGTTTGAGCTGGTCTACATCAGGAGGTGAGGCGGCGGCAATATTTAACGACAAATATCTTGCCGCTGACGGAATAGAAAATGTAATTCAAGTATTGGAACAGATTGAAAATAATGCACTGCCGACGCTTGAATTTGTTGAACTTAACAGTTGCCCCGGAGGTTGTGTCGGCGGAGTTATGACTGTTGCGAATCCTTTTATCGCTAAGGCTCGTATACAGGGATTACGCCGTTATTTACCGGTTACGAAAAATTTTGTCCGTGATGATAACGATGATGTCCCGGAAGATTTTATAATACATACACCTCTCAGAGACAGATGCATAGGAACTTTTTCTCCGGAGGAAAAACTTACGCTTCTTCAAATGACGCAAATAGAAAATTTAAACAGTTCTTTACCTCAAATTGACTGTGGTGCTTGCGGTGCACCCACTTGTCACGCTCTTGCTGAAGATGTGGTCAGAGGGAAAACTACAGTTGACAAATGTATTGTTAATTTGTACAGGAAAGACAGCAAGTTGGAGTGATTGCATGAATGTTTCGGATATTGTTGATGCTCTCGAATTGGAAGTTTTAAATCTTGCAGATCCCGATAAAAATGTTGAAAATGTTTATTGCGGTGATCTTTTAAGTTGGGTTATGGGTAAACTTAAACCGCATGATGTTTGGGTTACTATAATGAACAACATAAATATTGTCGCCGTTGCTTATCTTGCCGATGCTTCCTGTATTATTCTTTCGGAAAATTCGGATATCGAAGATGAAGTTTTGGAAAAAGCAAAGCTTAACGGAGTTAATGTTTTCAGAACTTCCAAATCTTCTTACGAGATTTGCTTCATGTTGGGTAAAATTTTCAATGCTTGAGAAATATTATTACGACTTTCACATTCATTCATGCTTGTCTCCGTGTGCTGATGACGATATGACGCCCAATAATATTGCAGGTATGGCGTCTATAAAAAAACTTCAGGTTATTGCACTTACCGATCACAATTCCTGCAAGAATTGCCCCGCCTTTTTTTCGGCGTGTCAAAAATACGGTATTGTTCCGATAGCGGGTGCAGAGGTTACGACATCGGAAGATATTCACATAATTTGCCTTTTTCCGTCGCTCGATGCTGCAATGGCTTTTGACGAAGCATTGTACAGATACAAGGTGTTTTTCAAAAACTGCGAAGAGACTTTTGGAAGCCAACTTATAATGAATTCCGAAGATGAAGTTGTCGCACATGAAAAAGCTCTGCTTGTCAATGCAACGATGCTTGATATTAATTCTCTCTATGATTTTGCCGGAGAATTCGGTGCACTTGTATATCCTGCACACATTGACCGTGAATCGAACGGCATAGTTTCAATTTTGGGAACGCTTCCGGATTTTCCGGATTATTCAGCGTATGAATTTCACGATTTCGGAAAGTTTAACGATTATGCAGCTAAGTTTGATGTGCTAAATTACAAAAAGACTTTGTCTTCAAGCGATGCTCATTATCTCTGGAATATTAATGAAGCGATTAACGCATTTGAATTTGACATTGATAATTGCAATCCGAATTTACTGCGTAAAAAAATATTTGATTATTTATCGGGTAAATAAAATGAAGGAGATTTCTCTCAATATTTTGGATATTGCGATGAATTCGGTTCGTGCCGATTCTCAAAATATTTCCGTTTTTATTGATGAAACACAAGAAACCATTGCGTTTTCCGTGATTGATGACGGTTGCGGTATGTCAAAAGATTTGCTTAATAAAGTTTCCGATCCTTTTTGTACTACTCGGACGACACGGCGTGTCGGTATGGGAATACCTTTTTTAAAATTAACGGCAGAACAAACAGGCGGATACATTGAAATTAATTCTAAGTCAAAAGATGAATTTCCCAACAATCACGGTACACGAATAAGTGCACTTTTCTATAAAAATCATATCGACTGTCTTCCGCTGGGCGATATCATTTCCACTGTAATAACTTTAATTCAAGGTGCACCTCAAATCGATTTCGAATTTAAGCACAGGTTTGATTATGAAAAAGAAATAGTGCTTTCTACAAAAGAAATAAAAAACATATTGGGTGGTGTTTCGGTTGACACTCCCGATGTTTTGGTTTGGATAAGAGATTTTCTTACCGAACAGTATGATCAGTGCAAAAAAAAATTAATTATAAAGAAACGAAAGGGAAAAGCTATGAAATCATTAGCAGAACTCGCTGCCATTCGCGAAAAAATGCAGGATAAGGTTCTTATCCGTGAAAATCGCGGAACTTTTCGTATAGTTGTCGGTATGGCGACTTGCGGAATTGCTGCAGGTGCCAGACCTGTGCTTAACACATTTGTTGAAGGAATTGTTAAAGAAGGACTTACGGAAAAGGTTACTGTTGTTCAGACGGGGTGCATAGGACTCTGTCAGTATGAACCTGTCGTTGAAGTGTTTAACGGCGATGAAAAAGTCACTTATGTGAATGTGACGCCCGAAAAGGCACAGCACATTATAGAAGAACATATTAAAAATGGCAAAATTGTAAAAGAATATACAATAAGTGCCGAGACTAAATAATTGGAGGTAAAAAAATGATTCGTACACATGTATTGGTATGTGGCGGTACAGGCTGTACTTCGTCAGGAAGCATGAAGATCGGCGATGCTCTCGAAAAGAAAATTGCCGAAGTCGGACTTCAGAATGAGGTGCAGGTAGTAAGAACCGGTTGTTTTGGTCTTTGTGCACTCGGTCCCGTCATGATAGTTTATCCGGAAGGAACTTTTTACAGCAGAGTTGAGCTTTCCGATGTTGATGAAATTGTCGAAGAACATCTTCTCAAAGGTCGTCCCGTTGAAAGAATCGTACATAAGGACCACGACGGAGACAAGGTTGTAGCTAAAGCTCTTAGCGAGACAAACTTCTATAAGAAACAGATTCGTGTTGCACTCCGTAATTGCGGTGTTATCGATCCGGAAAATATCGAAGAGTATATTGCTATGGACGGTTATCAGGCTCTCGGTAAATGTCTTACCGAATATACTCCCGAACAGGTAATTCAGATTGTAACCGATTCCGGCTTAAGAGGAAGAGGCGGCGGAGGATTTCCTACGGGACGCAAGTGGGCACTTACCGCACCGAATAAAGCAGATCAAAAATATGTTGTATGTAATGCAGACGAAGGCGATCCCGGTGCTTTCATGGATCGTTCGGTTCTGGAGGGAGACCCGCATTGTTTGGTAGAAGCTATGGCCATCTGCGGTTATGCAATAGGTGCCACAAAAGGATTTGTATATGTCAGAGCAGAATATCCGATAGCTGTTCATCGTCTTCAGGTAGCGATAGATCAGGCGAGAGAGTACGGTCTTCTCGGTAAAGATATATTCGGAACAGGTTTTGAATTTGATATGGAAATCCGTCTCGGAGCCGGTGCGTTTGTCTGCGGAGAAGAAACAGCACTTATGACATCAATAGAGGGTAATCGAGGCGAACCCCGTCCGCGTCCGCCGTATCCGGCAGTAAAAGGACTTTACGGTAAACCTACCGTTGAAAATAATGTCGAAACTTTTGCAAATATTCCGCAGATTATCCTTAAAGGTGCCGATTGGTTTGCATCGATGGGTACTGAAAAATCCAAAGGAACCAAAGTATTTGCTCTCGGCGGCAAAATACAGAATACAGGTCTTATTGAAATTCCTATGGGTACTACTTTGCGTGAAATTATCGAAGAAATCGGCGGAGGAGTTCCCAACGGTAAAAAATTTAAAGCAGCTCAGACCGGAGGACCTTCAGGCGGCTGTATACCGGCAAGTTTGATTGATACCGAAGTCGATTACGATAATCTCGTTGCACTTGGTTGTATGATGGGTTCCGGCGGTCTTATAGTTATGGACGAAGATAACTGTATGGTTGATATGGCTAAGTTTTTCCTTGAGTTTACGGTTGATGAGTCGTGCGGTAAATGTACTCCTTGCCGTGTAGGAACCAAGCGTCTTCTCGAAATGCTTGATAACATAACCAAAGGAAAAGGTACTCTTGAAGATATTGATAAGCTTGAAGAACTTTGTAATTACATAAAGACAAATTCACTTTGCGGTCTCGGGCAGACGGCA
>CAZLEX010000052.1:0-5809 GCA_964558655.1 uncultured Oscillospiraceae bacterium
GAGATAGTGGCGTTATTATAAAACATAGTATCATAGAGCATACAGAATAGTAACGACAATCTTATAATGTAACCGCATTTTTTCAGCATTTTTTAAAAAGCTTTATTTGATTAAAAAACAGCAGTGCATCCACAATTTTACAGGATTTAAAATTGCATATATCGGTAAATGGTTGTTTTCAAATTTGAACGAGCGATAACAAAACTTAAATTCAAAAGATAGAGATAATTTCTTTAATTGGAGATTATCTCTTTTCTGTATTTAGCGGGTGTCGTTTTTACAACAGCATTAAATTGCTTAATAAATTGAATATCGTTCTTATATCCTGTTATATCGGCAATTTTTGATATTGGGAAATTTGTTGATATAAGCAGTTGTTTTGAATACTCTATTCTACTGTTTATGACATCCGCAATCGGAGTTGTATTAAAGCATACTTTGTAGCAATGCTGAAAATACGATTTGCTTAAATTAATTTCCGCTGACAGTTGTTTGATTGAAAATCTTTCGGCGGGATGGCTGTAAATTTTATCTTTCATTTTTTTAAGCTCTTTATGATATGGTATGTCGGTTTCGTAAGATTTGGAATTATCCCGTAACTTGTTGAAAATGATTTGCAATATATTTTGTATATTATTATCTTTAAAAATACTTGAAGACAATTTTTCACTTGCGATTAGTTTAATCAATTCCGAGCAAATCGTAACATCTGAGGAAGTGAAAAACATATTGGTCTCTATATATTTTGGCAGTTCTTTTGCATTCATGCTTAGTGTAAACCAATCATTTATAAAAAGTTCGGAATCGGCACAAAACGAATGGGGCGTATTTTTGTCGATTAATATCATTGAGTTGGGTGAAATGTGCAGTTTTTGACTGTTAATTTCAAATAACGCAGTTGACCTTATTATAAGGAACAAATATTCATTTAATCCGAAAGGACGGGAAATGCGGAAATCTTTTCCGTGTTGAAAATCGTAGCCTATAGATGTAATTTCCATAAATTAAAACCTTTAAAATAGTATTTGACAGTTTTTTTAATATTATATCACATTGTTTTCAAAAGTAAATATGGTATAATGATAAAAACACAAAAAATTGTTTGAACAGAATGGAGAAATAAGTATGGATAAATACAGTGATGTAGGAGAGACAGTTAAGCTTTTCGGGAAATTTAATGTCTATAGATCGCAACGATAAAATAAGAAGATATCATGAAGTTTTCAAATGTAAAAAGGTTGCAAAGCAAAAAGTAAATGATATAATAAAATAAAAAGTAATAGCGTAAAAAAGCGGATAAAACAAATAAAAAACCTTAAATAATGAAAATTATTTGAGATTAAAAATAACTAATTACAAATTTTATGCAAACAAGAAAGGAACACGAGAATGAATATTCCGAGAGCCGAACACCCCAATCCGCAATGGCAGAGAAAAAACTGGGAATGTCTTAACGGAAAATGGAAATTTGATTTTGATTACGGCAGAAGTGCAATCGAACGCAAATTATATGAAAATACAAATTTGTTAACCAAAGAAATAATAGTGCCGTTTTGTCCGGAAAGTAAGTTGTCGGGAGTAGGATATACAGATTTTATACCTGCGGTTGTTTACAGCAAAGAAATCAATATTTCGAAAGAACAGTTAGACGGCAGAGTATTTCTTCATTTCGGTGCTGTTGATTATTCGACTGTCGTATATGTAAACGGGACAGAGGTGTGCAAACATAACGGCGGATACACTCCTTTTGAAGCCGATATTACAAAAGCTTTATCAGAAGGAAAAAATACGATCTTTGTTTATGCCGAAGATGATACAAAGAGTACAAAACAGTGTTCCGGCAAACAAAGTACAAAATATGAATCGTACGGATGTTTATATACTCGTACAACGGGGATTTGGCAGAGTGTCTGGCTTGAATTTGTTCCGAAAAATTATATTTCTGGGGCAAAATATTATACCGATCCCGTTGCGGGAACTCTCACTGTTTTCGGAAAAACAAACGGAGACGGCAATGTAAAAGTTAAGGTATTATATGAAGGAAAAGAAGTCGGTTGTTCGGAAGGATATAGCTGCGGGAATTTTATTGTTACGGTAAAACTTTCACAGATACATTTATGGGAACCCGGACACGGTAGGCTGTACGATCTTGAACTTAGTATGGACGATGATGTTGTATACAGCTATTTTGGATTAAGAAATATTTCATTGGAGCAAAAGGCGTTTAAAATTAACGGGAAAGCCTTTTTTCAAAAGCTCGTACTTGATCAGGGATATTATCCCGACGGTTTATATACAGCACCGAGTGAAAGCGATATCATAAATGATATTGAAATTGCACAAGGTCTCGGTTTTAACGGTGCGAGACTGCATCAAAAGGTTTTTGAACCGCGTTTCTTGTATCATTGCGATCGCTTGGGATATGTCGTATGGGGAGAATATCCGACATGGGGATTTGATTGTGCTGAAGAGATGGCACTGTCAATTTTTATTCACGAATGGGCTGAGGTCATAAACCGCGACTTTAATCACCCGTCTATTGTATGTTGGTGTCCGTTCAACGAAACATGGAATTATGTGGAGTATTTACATCATAACAAATTTCTTTCAACAGTGTACCGTTTTACAAAAGAGATTGATATGACAAGACCTTGTATTGACACAAGCGGAAATTATCACACGGTGACGGATATTTTTGATGTTCATGATTATGAGCAGGATCCCGAAAAGTTTGCAAATTTTTACAGCGAAATTGGCAAAGGAGTTCTGAACGATCAGATAAATCGGTATTACGGTAACGGACTGTATCAGGTTTTCAAAGGAGAACCGATTATAGTTAGCGAGTACGGCGGTATACAGTGGAGTGCCGATGAAAAAGGCTGGGGTTACGGCGAAGCACCGAAAACCGAAGAAGAATTTATTGACAGATACGAAAAACTTACTCATTGTTTAATTGACAATGAATATATTTTAGGATTTTGTTATACTCAGCTATATGATATAGAGCAGGAACAGAACGGTTTGTATACATATGACCGCAAGCCTAAATTTAATCCCGCAATTATAAAAGAAATTAACGATTATGAAAAATTCGATGCGAAAACCGTAAAAAAAGCTTAGAAAACACATTTGTTTTCGGCATCAAAAAAGTTTATGGAAATTAAATGATAAAAAAGCGTAATGCCGATGAGGTGTTACGCTTTTTTATCATGAGAAATCACTTTACACAAATTTTACATGAAAGATAGTGCAAATTTGACAAATATGAGTTAAAATGATAACAGAGGAAAGTTGGGATAAACTTTTTTATAAACTTTAAAAACGAAAGGATTGAAATGGCTTGGATATTTTTAATGTTTTAACACTGATCGGCGGATTGTGTCTGTTTTTATTCGGCATGGAAATTATGAGGCAAGCTCTCGAACGCCGTGCGGGAGGAAAACTTCATACACTTCTCGCAAAACTTACAAAAACTCCGCTTACGGGTTTTTTAACAGGGCTTGGTGTGACCGCCATAATCCAGAGTTCTTCAGCCACGACTGTAATGGTTGTCGGATTTGTTAACTCCGGTATAATGAATTTAAAACAGTCCATTCATGTAATCATGGGTGCCAATATAGGTACAACAATTACGGCATGGATTTTGAGTTTAGGCGGGATTGATTCCTCAAATGCAATTATCCGAATGCTTAAGCCGTCCTCCTTTACTCCGATTTTGGCACTTGTAGGAATTATATTCTATATGTTTATGAAAAACGGCAAAAAGAAAGATATGGGTATGATATTGCTTGGATTTGCCGTTCTCATGTTCGGTATGGAAACAATGTCCGGTTCAGTTTCAGGACTTTCTGAGGTCAGTGCAGTTACCGAAATTTTCGCTGCTTTGAAAAATCCGATACTCGGAGTGCTTGCGGGCACACTTCTGACGGCGATAATTCAGTCAAGCTCGGCATCGGTAGGTATCTTGCAGGCTCTTGCCTTTACGGGAAAAATTTCTTACGGTGCCGCAATTCCGATAATAATGGGACAAAACATAGGTGCTTGTATTACTGCCATACTTTCGGCTATCGGGGCTAACAAAAACGCTAAACGGGCGGCGGCAGTTCACTTATCGTTTAACATAATCGGTACTGTTTTAGGTTTTATTGTATATTATGCGGTACAAATTGTTTTGGCTCCGACACTTTTTGACGACGCTGCTTCGTCATTCGGGATTGCCGTTTTCCATTCACTTTTCAATCTTTTCTGTACAGTTGTTTTGTTTCCGTGTGCCGGACTTTTGGAAAAACTTGTATGTAAAATTGTTCCCGATTCGTCCGAACCCGACGAAATCGAAGAACTTGATGAACGGCTTCTCGCAACTCCGCCGGTCGCTATGGAGCGTTGCCGTACAGTCGCTTCCATAATGGCAAAAACATCGATAGATGCATTGCAAAGATCTCTTCGTGTTTTTGAAAAATATTCTGAGGAAGAAGCGGAAGAAATCAGAAAAATCGAAAGCGACACCGACCGCTACGAAGATATTTTAGGTTCATATTTGGTAAAATTAAGTTCTACACAAATCAGTGAATCCGATTCAAACGATGCAACAATGCTTTTGAAGCTTATAGGTGATTTTGAAAGAATTTCGGACCACGCCGTAAGTCTCGTTTGTGCCGCCGAAGAAATGAGAGACAAAAAACTCGCCTTTACGCAATCGGCCGCCGATGAACTTAAAGTAATTTCAAATGCGGTTTCCGAGATATCACGCCTGACGCTTGAAGCTTTTTTGAATAACGATATTTCGGCGGCAAGGCATGTTGAACCGCTCGACCAGCTTATCGATGAACTCAAGGAAACTTTGCGTACCCGTCATATTTTGCGTTTACAGCAAGGCGGTTGCTCTATTGAAGCGGGTTTTGTATGGTCGGATCTTCTTACCGACATGGACAGAGTTGCCGGACATTGTTCGAACATTGCCGGGTGCGTTATAGATATGATGCACCAGAAGATGAATCTTCACGAGTCACTTCGTTCATGGAGGTCAACATCGGAACAGTTTAAAACCGATTTTGAAGAGTATTCAAAAAGATTTTCCGTTTGACAGTATATAATTCGTGAAAATAAAAAATGCCGTACGGTTGTTACAAACCGTACGGTATTTTTGCCGTTATTTAAAAATTTATAATCCCCGTATGTTCGAGAAGTATCTTCAGACCGATTATGATAAGAATAATTCCTCCGAGAAGTTCGGCACGGCTTTTATATTTTGAGCCGAAACGGTTGCCGACACAGTAACCGATACACGAAAGCACAAAAGTTATCATACCTATGAGACAAACCGTTTCCGGAATACTTTTTATTCCCAGAAAAGCAAACGATATTCCCACGGCAAGTGCATCGATACTTGTTGCAACGGCTAAGAGAAGCATGGTTGCAAAAGACATATCGTCGTTTGCTTCTTCCTCTTTGGAACATGATTCGCGAATCATATTTATTCCAATCATAGACAGGAGAACAAAAGCTACCCAATGATCTACAGATCTTATGTACTTTTCAAAACTTGATCCCAAATAATACCCTACGGTGGGCATAATTGCCTGAAACACTCCGAACCAAGCCCCAACCGTAAACATATTTTTGATTTTTGCCTTTTTTGATGCAAGTCCTTTGCAAATCGCAACGGCAAAAGCATCCATTGAAAGCCCTACCGCTATCATAACAATTTCAAAAAATCCCATAAAATTTCCTCTTTATTAAATATACCTATATATTATACTTATATTTGCCCATTTGTCAATAATTCCGAATAAGTAAATTTATTTTCTTT
>CAZLEX010000053.1:0-5298 GCA_964558655.1 uncultured Oscillospiraceae bacterium
AGTGCGATACCCATTTTTTCCTGACCCGCTTTGGTCTTCGGTTCAATGGCTACACGGATAACCGGCTCGGGAAATTCCATAGATTCAAGAATGATAGGATGAGCCTCATCACACAATGTATCACCGGTTGTAGTATTCTTGACACCGACAACTGCCGCAATATCTCCGGCATAAAGCTCATCGATATCTTCACGGTGATTTGCGTGCATTTGAACAATTCGTCCAAGACGCTCTCTCGTTTGCTTAGTGGCATTGTAAACCGTCGTACCTGCTTGCACTTTACCCGAATAAACACGAACAAAGCAAAGACGGCCTACGAACGGGTCCGTTGCAATTTTAAATGCAAGTGCCGAGAAAGGTTCATCGTCTGATGTTACCCTTTCGGTTTCCTCTCCCGTATTTTGATCAACACCCTTAATATGAGGAATATCAAGAGGTGAAGGCATATAATCAATAACAGCATCAAGAAGTTTCTGAACACCCTTGTTTTTATAAGATGTTCCGCAAACTACCGGAACAATCTCGTTATCGATAGTTGCCTTACGAAGTGCGGCTTTGAGCTCGGATATTTCAAGCTCTTCCCCTTCCAAATATTTTTCCATAAGTGCATCATCTGTCGAAGCAATAGCCTCAACCATGCTCTCACGGTACTCGACAGCTTTATCAAGCATGTCGGCGGGGATATCTTCTTCAAGTATATCTGTACCAAGATCATTGGTATAAATATACGCTTTCATCTTCATAAGGTCAATAATACCTTTAAAATCAGCTTCGGCTCCGATAGGAAGCTGAATCGGAACGGCATTACACTTAAGACGGTCGTGCATCATTCCGACAACGCGGTAGAAATTAGCACCCATAATATCCATCTTGTTTACATATGCCATACGGGGAACCTTATATTTGTCAGCCTGACGCCATACGGTTTCTGACTGAGGCTCAACGCCTCCCTTTGCACAAAATACCGTAACCGAACCGTCAAGTACTCTGAGCGAACGCTCAACTTCAACCGTAAAGTCAACATGGCCTGGAGTATCAATGATATTAATACGGTGTTTGTTGGCTTCAACGGTTTTTGCGTCGGTATGAAAATCCGAATGTGCCCAATAGCAAGTTGTGGCTGCAGATGTAATGGTTATACCACGCTCCTGCTCCTGCTCCATCCAGTCCATTGTTGCGGCACCTTCATGAGTTTCGCCGATTTTATGAGTTTTACCGGTATAAAAAAGTATACGCTCTGTCGTAGTTGTCTTACCTGCGTCAATATGCGCCATAATACCGATATTTCTTGTTTTCTGTAATGAACAGCTTCTTGGCATTTTATTTCTCCTTTCAAGTATTTTTTCTCAAATGTACAATAGAATATGTGAGAATTACCACTTGAAATGAGAGAAAGCCTTATTGGCTTCAGCCATTTTGTGTGTGTCTTCTTTTTTCTTAACAGCACTTCCCGTGTTGTTAATAGCATCAACAATTTCACCCGCAAGTCTCTCAGCCATTGTTCTCTCTCCTCTGGCTCTCGAATATGTGATAAGCCATCTGAGACCGAGCGTCTGGCGTCTTTCGGGTCTTACCTCCATAGGAACCTGATATGTTGAACCGCCTACACGGCGTGCCTTAACTTCGAGAGTTGGCATAATGTTATCAAGTGCTTTCTGGAATGATTCAAGTGCATTTTCGCCGGTTTTTGCTTCAACAAGCTCAAATGCATCATAAACGATTGCCTGTGCAACACCCTTTTTACCATCAAGCATTATGTTGTTTACAAGTTTTGTAACGAGCTTTGAATGGTAAATAGGATCCGGCAATACATCTCTTTTAGAAATTTGACCTCTTCTTGGCACTGAACTTCCCTCCTTCATAAAATGATATCAGCGGTACTCGGTGCAGCATCTCTGCCCCGTAAGTGCTTGAATCAAACTTCATGTATATAAATAGGCCGCAGCCTTTATTAACATCTGTTTTTCAAGCACAAGCTGTTTTTGTGTTCGTGCTGTCGTGTCTTAAGCAAAGCTTATTTCTTAGCTTTTGCCTTCTTCGCACCGTATTTTGAGCGCGATTGATTTCTGTTTGCAACACCCTGTGTATCAAGTGTTCCACGAATGATGTGATAACGAACACCGGGAAGGTCTTTTACTCTTCCGCCGCGAATCATTACAACCGAGTGTTCCTGAATGTTATGACCGATACCGGGAATATAAGCTGTAACTTCATATCCGTTCGTAAGTCTTACTCTGGCAATTTTACGAAGAGCGGAGTTAGGCTTTTTCGGTGTCTTCGTCGTAACCTTAGTGCAAACACCACGCTTTTGTGGAGACGGTACGCTTGTCTCAATCTGCTTAAGAGTATTCACTCCCGCCTGAAGAGCAGGTGATTTGGACTTATAAGTTACTTGAGTGCGTCCATGTCTTACCAGCTGGTTAAATGTTGGCATAATATTCCTCCTTCTTAAATTATTTATAGATACGCACTAACCTGCGGATTTACTCCGCAGGCAGTCCGACTCTAACTTTTTTGTCCGAGCATACTGTCATTAATGCACAGATTTACTTATATATTTTACAAGATTTAGTTTTTTATGTCAACAAAAATAACAAATCCCGCAAAATTTCGGCGTTCTGTACAAATTTAAAGCTGAAATTCAAACAAAGTTGTGAATTTTACCCTTGTTGTTGCGGACTTTTTTTCTTCTCAACTTCAATATCTCGGTAAACGGACAAGCCTGTACCGGCAGGTATAAGTTTACCTATGATTACATTTTCCTTAAGACCGAGAAGCGGATCAACCTTACCCTTAATTGCAGCTTCCGTAAGGACTTTGGTAGTCTCCTGGAAAGATGCTGCCGAAAGGAATGATTCGGTTGAAAGAGAAGCTTTGGTGATACCTTGAAGTACGGGAGTGTATTCAACAGAACGAAGCTGAACTTCTCCTGCTTTGCGGCGAGCTTCAATCTGTTCATTAGCACTTTCAATTTCTCCGACATCGACCAAAGAACCAACGAGAAGTTCCGAATCTCCGGCATCTTCAATTCTTGCTTTTCTCGTCATCTGGCGTGCTATAACTTCAATATGTTTATCGCTTATATCAACGCTTTGCAAGCAATAAACTTTCTGTACTTCGCGTATAATATAACTGTAAACTTCATCAAGTCCCTGTATCCTTGCGATATCGGCAGGGCAAAGAGTTCCCTCCGTCAATCTTTGACCGTGAATGACATAATCACCGTCTTCGGCAAGTATACGGGCTGACATTGCAACAGGATAAGACTTCTCCTCACCTGTAAGGTCGTTCTTTATAATGAGTCGATTTTTCTTGGAATTATCAATAACAATCCGTCCGTCAATTTCGGCAATTACAGCAGTTTTCTTCGGACGGCGAGCTTCGAACAGTTCTTCAACTCGCGGAAGACCTTGCGTGATATCTCCTCCTGCAATTCCTCCCGTGTGGAAAGTTCTCATCGTAAGCTGTGTACCGGGTTCTCCGATAGACTGTGCGGCAAGAATACCGACTGCTTCGCCGATGTTAACAGGATCTCCGGACGCCATATCGGCACCGTAGCAGTGTGCACATACACCGTGTTTTGCACGGCAATTGAGAATTGATCGAATATGAACGCCTTTAAAAGATGCTTTTTGTTCATCAGACATCTTAGAACAAGCTTTTTCAATCGCAATCGACTGTTCTTCACCTATCAAATCACCGTCATGTGCCAGAATTTCACCTGTTACCGGATCGGCAAAATCACCTATTATATATCTTCCGACAATTCTTATATGCAACGGTTCAATAAGTTCGTTTCCGTCACGGATTTCGGTAATCCAAGCTCCTCTTTCATCTCCGCAATCAATCTCGCGAATAATGACTTCCTGAGCAACATCAACCAGACGGCGAGTAAGATAACCGGAATCGGCTGTACGAAGTGCGGTATCGGCAAGTCCTTTACGAGCACCTCTTGCCGCTGTGAAATATTCGAGTATATTCAAACCTTCACGGAAATTGGCTTTAATCGGAATTTCAAGAGTTCGTCCAGATGCTGTCGCCATAAGACCACGCATACCCGCAAGCTGTCTTATCTGTTTAATTGAACCTCTCGCTCCGGAATCGGCCATCATAAATATCGGATTGAACTTATCAAGGTTATCCTGGAGGGCTTTTGCGACATCGTTGGTAGCTGTCTCCCAAGTTTTGATAACCGCTTCTCTTCTTCCGTCATCGGTAGTAAGTCCCTGACGATAAAGAGAAGTGATATAGTCGACTTTTTCGTCAGCGGCCTTAAGAATAGTTTTCTTTGCCGGCGGTACGGTCATATCGGAAACGGAAATAGTAATTGCACCTTTCGTGGAATACTTAAATCCCATAGTTTTTATATCGTCGAGAAGTTGTGCTGTTCTCGCAATACCGCAATACTTAATCGATGCATCTATAATATTTCCGAGATCATCTTTTTTAACTACATGATTAACTTCGAGTACAAGAGCGTCTTCCGGAACAATTCTCTCAACAAAGTGAAGATTTTGAGGAATTACACTGTTAAATATAAAGCGTCCGAGTGTACATTCAACAAGTCCCGTAACTTTTTGACCGTTGAAATCACGAGTATCCCGTATCTTTATCTTCGCGTGCAATCCGAGATAACCGTTTTCATAAGCCATATTAGCTTCGTCAAAGTCGCGATAAACATTTCCCTCGCCTTTTTCTCCGTCTTTTTCGTAAGTGAGATAGTAAGAACCGAGTACCATATCCTGTGTAGGAACGGTAACAGCTCTTCCGTTTGCGGGCTTCAAAAGGTTGTTTGCCGAAAGCATAAGGAAGCGTGCCTCAGACTGTGCCTCGTTTGAAAGAGGTACATGGACAGGCATTTGGTCACCGTCAAAGTCTGCATTAAAAGCAGAACATACAAGCGGATGCAACTTAATCGCACGCCCTTCAACAAGAATGGGTTCAAACGCCTGAATTGACAAACGGTGAAGCGTAGGAGCACGGTTAAGCAAAACGGGATGTTCGCGAATTACAACCTCCAGAGCGTCCCAAACCTCAGTGTTTTGATGTTCAACTTTTTTCTTCGCATCTTTGATATTAGTGGATTTACCGGTTTCCACAAGTCTCTTCATTACAAAAGGCTTGAAAAGTTCAAGTGCCATTTCTTTCGGAAGACCGCATTGATAAATTTTCATTTCAGGCCCGACAACTATAACCGAACGGCCGGAATAGTCAACACGCTTACCGAGAAGATTTTGACGGAAACGTCCCTGCTTTCCTCTGAGCATTTCTGAAAGAGACTTCAACGCACGGTTATTC
>CAZLEX010000054.1:0-5212 GCA_964558655.1 uncultured Oscillospiraceae bacterium
ATGCCAATTTTTTCAGAGCGTCTGTTTGCATAATAATTCCTCCGTTAAAATACTAACTACAACATTACTTCCGATTAGTCAAGAATTAACGACTATCTTTGAAAGATTAACGATAAAATTCAAAGATTAACGATTTCGTTAATCTGTATCGTTAATCGTTTTTGATTACTTGCACCTTTTGGGGCGTTTACAAAAGACTTATTTGCACCTTTTGGATATTTCGGGCTTTGCGGATTGTCTTTAGCATAGGTCTTAGGGCACCCCTAACGAGTAAAAATACAGTTTATGTCCATAAACGGTCTGCTTGGCTCCGATAAAACAGAATATTTTCATATCTACGGATTTCCGATATTTTTTTGGAAGTCCGTTTTTGTTTTTGGGCATTAAAAACAAAATGTTTTTTCAAAAAACAGGTTGTCATTTCGGCTTTTAATTCCAAATAAGTGAAGGGTAAATTTTATTTTTTGAAAAATCCCCCCAGAAACGCTTTCCCGGTTCAAACAAGTGAAGGAATATTTTTTCAAATCGCAGATTTTGGGTGCCCAAATCATACCTCTTTGTCCTAATGAGTGAGGGGGTAAAAAACTTTAGGACAAATTCAAAATCGGTAAGCAATTGGGTAGTAGAGGGGGTCTTCAAATAAATAAAAATTTTTTCAAAAGGGTTGAAAAATCGCCTCTCCCAGTGGGAATTAGTGAAAGGGTAAATACTTTTTCAAAAAATGCGGGGCAAAACAAAAATTTTCTACTGTAAATAGTAGAGAAGAAAATCGAAAGGAGTTTTTACAATGCCAAGATTATCAAAGAAAACGAAAACAGAATGGTCATTCTTTTGGAATGACGAAACCGGCAGGCGTGCATACAACGAACTGTGCCGTAAATGTCGGAACAAATGCAAACAAAGTTTCAGAGCAACGGTTGTCTGTTGTCCTAAATATCACCCAAGAAGAAGTGCCAAAACCGAACCTAAAAGCGATAATTTCAACGATTCAAGTTAAGACAAAGAATTACACTCTGTTGAAATTTAAGAGCCGTATATAAAGAAAAAATGCGGTTTTCGGCACCTTATGCATACAGAAATTTAAGGAACGGAGGAAACAGATTGAATAACAAATTTAAGTGGTGGGAAGCCGAAACTTTTGCTTTTGTGAGAGTTCCGAAAGCCATTTTGTCAAATCCGGCATATAAGGGTTTATCCGCTAATGCTGCCTTGCTTTACGGAATATTGCTTGACCGAATGAGTTTATCGGTCAAAAACAGGGATAAATTCACAGATCGATACGGTGATGTGTTCGTATATTGCACTCTGAAAGATATATGCGAAACGCTATCCTGCGGACACGATAAAGCCACGAAAATGCTACGAGAGTTAGAATTGTACGGACTCATCAGTCGCTTACAGCAAGGCAAAGGCAGACCTGCCCGTATCTATGTGCATAAATTTATTACAGAACCGTAGAATGCGGCTTTTTCGCAATAAAGGCTGCGGAATTACAGCAGGAAACAATACTTAGGTTAATAACTTACTTACCGAAGAAAAGAAATACAGAAAATCGAGTATTCATAAGTCAAATCCCTTATGAATACTCGATATGGGGTGAGTGATGGGACTCGAACCCACGGCCTTCAGGGCCACAACCTGACGCTCTAACCAACTGAGCTACACCCACCGAACAATTAAATTTGATGGCGCGCTTGGAGAGACTCGAACTCCCGACCTACTGCTTAGAAGGCAGTTGCTCTATCCAGCTGAGCTACAAGCGCATAGAAGAAAAAAAGAAAAAAATGGAGCGGGTGATGGGAATCGAACCCACGCGACCAGCTTGGAAGGCTGGAATTCTACCATTGAACTACACCCGCATCTGTTATTTTGTGCTTATATATGATATCACTTTTCGTTCAAGTTGTCAACATAAATTTTGCACTTTTTTGAAAAAATTTTTTTATTTTAAAAAATGAACATTTTTATGTATAAAAATACCGTTTTTTTATTACTTCTTGACAATTCGGCAAAAAAGTTGTACAATATACCGTGAATGATTGTGTATTCATTTCGCAATCAAATTTAATTGAAAAGGAGGTGCTTTGAAATATGACAGATATCCTTATTTATGTGGGACTTATTTTGGTTTCGGTGTCTATCGGAGTTTTGATAGGTGTGCTTTATCGCAAAAAAGTTGCCGAAGCGAAGATAGGTTCGGCGGAACAGGAAGCCGTAAGGATTCTCGATGATGTTCGTAAAGAGGCTGAACGCTTGAAAAAAGAAGCTCTTGTTGAATCCAAGGAAGAAATTTTAAAAAACAAAGCCGAAGCCGACCGTGAAATAAAAGAACGGCGTGCCGAAGTGTTTAAATTGGAAAAGAGAGCCATACAGAAAGAAGAAAATCTTGATCGAAAGATGGAAAATCTTGAGAAAAAGGAAGAAGTTCTTGCTGAAAAAATTCGCAGCAATCAGGCTATTGAAGAAGAGCTTGTATCCATTCGTGAAAAGGAACTTAAAACACTTGAAGAATATGCAGGTCTTACTACCGAAGAAGCAAAAGCCAAATTGATAGAGCAGATAGAAGCCGATGCAAAACACGATGCCGCAATCAGACTCGTGGAAATTGAGCAAAATCTGAAAGACGAAAGCGAAGAGAAAGCGAGAAATATTATTTCTCTTGCGGTACAACGCTGTGCATCAAATCAAATATCCGAAGTTGCCGTATCGGTTGTTCCTCTTCCCAATGATGATATGAAAGGAAGAATTATAGGTCGCGAAGGCAGAAATATTCGTACAATCGAAACACTTACCGGTGTCGACCTTATCATCGATGACACTCCGGAAGCCATTACGCTTTCGAGCTTTGATCCTATGCGTCGCGAAGTGGCGAGACTGTCTATTGAAAAGCTTATAGCCGACGGTAGAATACACCCGGCAAGAATTGAAGAAATTGTTGAAAAAAGCAAAAAAGAAGTTGAAGCAATTATCAAAAAAGAGGGTGAAAACGCACTTATTGAGACCGGCGTTCACTCTATAAACGGAGAACTTGTAAGACTTCTCGGAAGGCTGAAGTACAGAACCAGTTACGGTCAGAATGTACTTATGCATTCAATCGAAGTGTCTCACATTGCCGGAATGATGGCAGATGAGCTTGGCGTTGATGCCAATATGGCACGCCGTGCAGGACTTCTTCATGACATAGGTAAAGCACTCAATCACGAAGTTGAAGGATCACATGTACAAATAGGTGTTGATCTTGCTAAAAAATATCGCGAAAACCGCGAGATTATTCATGCAATCGAAGCTCATCACGGAGATGTTGATCCGCAGACGGTAATTGCGGTTTTGGTGCAGGCTGCCGATGCAATTTCGGCTGCAAGACCGGGTGCAAGACGCGAAAACCTTGAAAATTACATTAAACGGCTTGAAAAGCTTGAGGAAATCGCAACAAGCTTTGACGGTGTTGAAAAATCATTTGCAATTCAGGCAGGACGAGAACTTCGTCTCATGGTTAAACCTGATGTTGTCAACGACGAAAGTATGGCATTGATAGCCAGAGATATTGTCAAGCGTATAGAAAATGAGCTTGAATATCCGGGACAAATAAAAGTCAATGTTATTCGAGAAAGCCGGACAGTTGAATACGCAAAATAATGCGGTGAATATATTAACATAAATTCAAGAGCGAAAATATTTTTGAATGATATAGATCACTTTCTAAGGTTCGGAAAAAGTTTATGTGGGAGAGGTTTTTATAGTTTATAAGAACCTCTCCCTTTTCGGAGGATTTTATGGCAGTTTTTCGGATTTTGGCACTCGGTGATGTCGTTTCTGAGTCGGGATGCCGTTTTATCAGAGAAAATCTTTGGAATATCCGTAAAGAAAATAATATCGGTGCGGTTATAATAAATGCGGAAAATTCCGCCGTCGGAAACGGAATTGACAAAGTGTCGGCACAAACACTTTTTGACTCCGGTGCCGATGTACTTACTTCAGGCAATCATGTATGGAAAAAGAAAGGCACAGAAGCATTACTTGATTCGAATTCAAACATTTTGCGTCCGGCAAATTTTCCGGAACCGTGTTCAGGCAACGGATATGTCATAACAGATTGTATGGGGTGGAAAATACTTGTAGTGTCATTGCTCGGAACAGTGTTTATGGATGCAGTCGATTCTCCTTTTCGGGTACTTGACAAAATATTAAAAAAAGAAAGCGGTAATTTTGATTTTTCCATAGTTGATTTTCACGCTGAAGCAACGAGTGAAAAAACGGCTTTGGGGTTGTGCTTTGACGGCAGAATATCGGCAATGTTCGGCACTCATACCCATGTTCAGACAAACGACGCAAGAATTTTGCCTAAAGGAACGGGATATATATCCGACGCAGGTATGACCGGAGTTGAAAATTCCGTGTTGGGACTTGATGCCGAATTAATGATTAAAAAATTTATTACCAAAATTCCGCAATATCATAATGTTGCAGTGGGAAAAGTATCAATTAACGGTGTAATTTTTGACATTGATTGTAACACCGGTATGTGTATATCCGCAAAAACATTTAAGTTTACTTAATAATTGTGGATTAACTTTAACGAAAATTTTCAGTTTATGCTGTTTTTGTAGCAGAGTTTTTTGCAGATTACACCGAGACTTTTATTTTTTGTACAAAAAATTGCTTTCTTGACAAACACAAATATATGTTGTAAAATATAGAAAAAGCAGAGGTATTTATAATGAAAAAATGTATAGATTCTGACAATCTTCATCGCAGATTAAAAAAAATAGCCGGACAAGTGCAGGCAATAGAAAGAATGATTGACGAAGATGTCGCGTGTGAAGAAATACTTTCTCAAATAAATGCGGCTAAATCGGCACTTCATAAATGCGGACAGATAGTGCTTGAGGGTCATATTCGTCATTGCGTAAGAGATGGCATTGAAAACGGCGATGCCGAAAAAACTATCGAAAATTTTGCAAAAGCCATTGAGCGTTTTTCAAATTTGAAATAAATTATTAAAACTCAAAAAAGGCATGACAAGATAAATTTTCAAATTCAAACAAATGATATTGCATTATTATAAATATGCGGATGTGGCGGAACTGGCAGACGCGCCAGACTTAGGATCTGTACCGTGTGTGAAAAATTGATAATTGAAAATTGAAAGTGATGATGAAATGAACAATATTATCGAAAATAAAAGTTTTGACTTTGCAATTCGTATTGTCAA
>CAZLEX010000055.1:0-5039 GCA_964558655.1 uncultured Oscillospiraceae bacterium
CAAATTGGAGAAGTTTTCTGATTTTGTAACACATCATTGACAAACCGACATTTTTTGCAAACAAATCGATTGATTTAAACCTCTTCCACTGCAATTTCACGGCAAGAGAGATTTTTCTTTTTAAACACAATTACATTTATGCAGCGACAGTTTTTTAACTTTGATTGAAAATTGCTAAAAGGATATTCGCGAGTGTTGCTAAAATCAAATAAACTGTTCCTACAAGGAGAATATAGAAAAGTATAGAAAGTATGTATATACACTGTCAGTAATATCCATACCTTTACTTAGTGATGTACCGCATTGAGAACAATTATTTTCTCTGTCGGTATCAATCTACACTTTAGGCATAACATAAAATCACCTCACAATAGATTTATGAACACATTGTAATAAAGATGAAAATTTTTGTCAACTCTGCCCATTTTACCATAAAAATATTGTAAAAAACTGATATTGATTTTTTTTGAAAATTATGATTTACTAAATAAAAATGCGAAAGGAAAGGGCAGATGCCCTTTTGTGGACGGAAATGAAACTTATACAACGGTTGGGAGACGACATAAACGATTTTTATATCAATTCCTATATTGAAGCGATTAAAAAGTACGAAGGATCGTGCGATGAGGTCTGGTTTGCCACGAAATATGGATTTCCCCCTCTCGAAAAGCATAAAGAAATGGTAGAAATCATTAAAGCTCAAGCCGAAAAGTTTCGTACCGCCGGTATATCCGTTTCTCTTTCGCTAAGTAATTCCATAGGTCACGGTGCATATATGTCAGCTAAAGATTGCAGCGGTATGGTTTTTGAAGGAAGCAAAGCTGAAAAACTTGTAGGACATGATGGCACAGTTGCCGATTATTGTTTCTGCTGGAGAGGAGAAAACTTTAAAAAATATTTGCTCGAAGAATTAAAGTTATACGCTTCAATCGAACCGAATTGCATATGGATAGACGATGATTTCCGTGCAAGTAATC
The DNA here is from genome assembly GCA_964558655.1 of uncultured Oscillospiraceae bacterium. GTDB lineage: Bacteria > Bacillota > Clostridia > Oscillospirales > SIG627 > RGIG6353. The sequence continues at coordinate 978 of CAZLEX010000055.1, forward strand.
ATGATCCGGTATCTTTCGGATGTTTTTGCGATAACTGTATAAAAAAATTCAACCAAAAAAACTCTTTTTCTTTTGACAGAAAAACGCTTGTTGATGAATTTTTGCACGGAGACATCACCATAAGGGAAAAATATATCGATTTTATAAGAGAAGGACTTTATCTGCTAATGCGAGAAATAGGAGAAACCATTCATGCGGTATCTCCGAAAACGGCTATCGGACTTCAATATGCGGCAAACGGTTCTTTTACGGGGCACGGATACGGTTTTATCTTCGATGCCATTTTAGAAACTACAAAACTTCCTCCCCGTTCAAGACCGGGAGGAGGAGCATATAACGATCATAACCCGAATGAGTTTTTGAACAAAGCATTTTTCACAAACAGATTAAATTCAATGCTCCCGTCGTATGTAAGATACAAATGCCCGGAAATTGAAAATCTGCCTTTTGTCACATTCGGAAAAAGTCCCGCAGGTACAGCGTTTGAAGCAAGCTGTTATTTTGCAAACGGAAATACAGATATGAGCTTTTCCATGATCATGCATTTGAACGAAGAAATGAAATGGCACGAAAAAGAATTTAAACTGTTCTCGGAGCAAAGAAAATATTGGGAGATGCTTTCAGAATACAACAAAAAAACATATCAAAGCGGTATTCATTATTTTATGTCAAAAAACATTCATAAAAGACAGCTTTCCGAAAACGAAACTATGTGGGATCTTAACAAAGAATGTTACGACGGTGCAAGCCTTTTGACATACGATGCAATTCCGATAAGTTTTGACGAAATTGACGATGACATAATATTACTACACCCTGAAAATGCAAAGTCTCTGTCAAAAGAAGAAATTGAGTATTTACTGAAAAAAGATGTGATAACCGACGGAGAAACGGTAGAAATTTTAAAAAACAGGGGAGTAGATATCGGAATAAGTGCAAAAAAGATTTTACCGTCCGATATTTTAAAACTTGGAGAACGCTTATCATCACACGAAGCAAATCCCAATGGATTTAACGAGTGGACATCGAGTTATTTTACGGAAGGTAGGAACGAAATTTATTATTTTACAGGCGACCTCCCTCTTGAGATACTCGGAACATATATTTTAAAAACTCCCAATTCGGATTTTGATGACAAAAACATTGCCGGAAGCATTGCGGAAGCGATACTGACTACAAAGGAAGGCGGTAAATGGGCATTGCTCGGCTATGCTCCCTGGAAAGGCGTTATAAGTCTGAATAAACGAAATCAAATATTGAATATTGCCGATTATATTTCGCAAAATCGCTTGCCGGCAAGACTTGAGACACCTATCAGATCCGTATTGCTCCCGAGAAAAAATGACTCGGGAAAAACGGCGATGGTATCGATTATAAATTGCACAATAGGGAAAAGCGGAGAGCTTGAACTTATTGTAAGAAATCCGTCAAGCGACAATGCTGTATTCATGTCGCAGAATACGAACGAAACAAAATTGGCATATTCAAAAATCGGAAATGACTACATTATTAAAGTTCCGTCAATGGAACCATGGAGCGTCGGAACAGTCTTTTTCGTATAAAGGACATAATATGACAAATTTTCATCGGTAAATAAATGCGGGTACACGAAAATCACCGTGTGCCTGCATTGTTTTTTGTGTAATAAAAACAACAGAAATATTTTCAAAAAGCTCTTGACAAAACATATGTTTTGTAATATAATATTTAAGTGTTTGAAAGGCGTGATTTCATGCTTTTCCGATGCTTATAAATGCGCCTGTAGCTCAGCTGGATAGAGTGACTGGCTACGAACCAGTAGGTCAGGGGTTCGAGTCCCTTCAGGCGCGCCAAGTCTTGATAGCTTGAACTTTTTACCGTGAGTAAAATGTTCGGGCTATTTTGCTTTTTGTCAATGAATATTTTCTGCTCTTAAAAAAACAAAATATTTCAGAGTATATCTCGAAAAGGTAACTGTTACGACGATTCTGCTATGGAAAATTATATAATTATTACAATGAGACTTGGGCAGATGAGTCCGGTGCGGTATCTGCTCAATCTCTTGACTGCATAAAAATAGCGTAGCAGTCGTTAAAACTACTACGCTGTAAAAGTATACTTTTTGAAATCAGTTTGATTCCGATGCTGATTTTCTGTTATACTATGTCGTTTACGGAATTGTAAATCAAATCCGGTTTTAAATTTTCCGGAAGGTTGTTAGCGTCTTCGAATGTACCTTCTCCGGAAAGAACAAATATTGCGGTCATTCCGTGCTTTTTGCCTGTTGCGATGTCGGTATAAAGCCGGTCACCGACTATTGCCGATTGCTCTCGGGAAATTCCCGTATACGCTTCAATGTATTTGACTGTTTCAAGGTGAGGTTTACCGAAATATCGCGGATTTTTACCTGTTGAAAGAGTAATCAGGGCACATATTGCACCGCTGTCGGGAATAAATCCTTCAGCAGTCGGGCAGTTAATATCTTCGTGAGTAGAAATAAATTCGGCACCTTGTCTTATAAGATTGCAGGCGTGCTCAAGTTTTGCGTAAGTTAAAGTTGTGTCAAAACTCGAAACAACAATATCGGCATTTTCCTTTTCTTTGACGGGAATTATTCCCGCTTGTTCAAAACTTGCGTGCAGTGCGGGTGTCCCTACAAGATATACACTTTTTCCCGCACGGTGTTTTTTTAAGAAATCAACCGTAACATCACCCGATGTTATGATATCGGCTCTTTCGGCTTCAAATCCGAGCCGTGTGAGCTTTTCAACATAAAGGTCGGGATTTTTTGAAGCGTTGTTTGTAAAAAAACAAACTCTCGCTCCCGCATTTCTTGCACGGCGTACAAATTCGGGTGCACCGTTTATTACATTGTCGCCTAAATACACAGTGCCATCCATATCCATTATAAAAAGTTTTTTTTCGGAAAGTATACCCATTACACATTAAACCTAAAGAGAGTAATATCTCCGTCTTTCATTATATAATCTTTTCCTTCGCTGCGAACAAGTCCTTGTTCTTTTGCCGCATTCATAGAACCGCATTTCATGAGGTCGTCGTAAGAAATTATTTCGGCACGAATAAATCCTCTCTCTATATCGGAGTGAATCTTTCCTGCCGCCTGTGGTGCCCGAGTACCGTTTTTGATAGTCCATGCACGAACTTCCGGCTGTCCTGCCGTCAGAAAGCTTATAAGTCCCAAAAGAGTGTAACTTTCGGCAATAAGCTTGTCAAGTCCGGAAGAAGCGAGACCGAGATCCTCCAAAAACATCTGCTTTTCATCGGGATTAAGCTCGGCAATCTCAGCTTCTATATTTGCACAGATTGGGAGAACACCCGAATTTTCGCTTTTTGCAAAATCAGATACTTGTTTGTAATACGGATTTGTTTGGGAAAGACTGTCAATATTTTCAATGTCCTTTTCGGAAATATTTGCAACATAAATGACCGGCTTTTCCGAGAGAAGCGGAATGTCGGCAAGAATTTTTTGTTCGTCATCGCTTCTTTCAAAACTTCTTGAAGAAAGTCCCGCGTCAAGATGAGCGTGCAAGCGATTTAAAAAATCAAGCTCCGCTTGCAAACTTTTGTCGCCTTTCATCGCTTTTGCTGTACGGTCTATTCGTCTGTCCAAAATTTCAATATCCGATAAAATAAGTTCTGTATTTATCGTTTCAATATCGGATAAAGGATCTATTTTTGAATTGACATGAATTACATCGTCATTTACAAAGCACCTAACAACATGCACAATAGCATCGACTTCACGAATGTGAGAAAGAAATTTATTCCCCAATCCTTCGCCGTGACTCGCACCTTTTACAAGCCCCGCAATATCTACAAATTCGATTACGGCGTGCGTGATTTTTTCCGGGCTGTACATCTTTGCGAGTTCGTCAAGTCGGGAATCCGGCACTGTAACCACACCTACATTCGGTTCTATGGTGCAAAACGGATAATTTGCCGCTTCTGCTCCGGCTCCGGTTATAGCGTTGAAGAGGGTTGATTTTCCAACATTCGGAAGTCCCACAATACCTAATTTCATTTTACTTCATCCTCCATTAAAAAATCCTTATATATCAAGGT
>CAZLEX010000056.1:0-4841 GCA_964558655.1 uncultured Oscillospiraceae bacterium
TCAAGATATTAGTCCTTTCCGCAAGGTTTGCACCTTTGCCGCAGAGAAGTTCACGCATTGATGCATTAACCTCGGTAAAGAGATAACAATACTTCTTTGCCATATTTGTGTTTCCTCCTAAAGTATTTTTTACTTTCTTTTATTAATTATTTGTTATGCACATAACAGTATATCATACATATAACTTTTTTTCCATAAATTTTTACTTTCGTTCACAAAAAATTAACAATTTTCAAAAGCTTCTTTAAAAAGTTCACGGCACCTTGCGGTATTTTCGGTTATATATAGGTATCCGAAAAGCACTTCGAGTCCAGTTGCAAGATGATATTCTTCCGGAGTCGCGGAACGCGGTACAGTGTTAACTTTTGTATTTCTTCCCCAGCGAAAAATCTCATCCTCTTCGGATTTGAGTAGCGGAAGAATTTTTTTTAATGCTTCGCACTGTGCTTTTGCGGTAACGAACTTTAAAGCCATAACATTTGCTTTTTTATTGCCGTGCGAAACCGTTTTAAAAATATATTCACGAACCAAAAGTTCCCACACAGCGTCTCCGAGATAAGAAAGCATTCCGGCATCGAAATTTGTATGTATCATAAAATTTCCTCACAGCATTTCAATTAAAATAACGGCACATTCAAACAAATATACTAAAATTATCGGAAGCAAAAACAGCATTATGAATTTTGCGTAATAAATTCTTTTGCAAAGTGAAAGCCTAAAAGGGTTGTAACGCAAATTTTGACCTTCGTCAAGTGCCGTAGACTCCTTCAAATGTTTATAGTACTCTTTTTCGTAAACACCGTCAACAATACTTGTACTCATACCGTTTACAAGAAAAAACAAAAGTGTCAAAATAAATCCGAAAACGGTAAACAGAATAAAAATAATTTTTTGAAGAAACATATTTTCCAAAAATGTCGGCAAGAACCAGAGAATACAAGTTAAAACCAGATTAAGTGTGAGTATACATACCGTCTTTTTTACACTTAAATATTTCATAAAAAATCCACCTCACCGACAGTGTAACAGAAAGATGTGAATTTTTCAAGCAAATGATAAAAGTTATATAATAAAGTATAAAGTGCCGAAAAAATTACTCCCCATCATATTTTAGCATAAAAAAGTAGGTACACAGCTTTTTTCTATGTGCCTACCTTTATTTTACTATATACATTTTTATGTACATTTGAAATATCATTTTATATAGGGGTTGCGGTCAAAACAATTAATCCGAAAAAGCTTCTCCGGCAGGTATCATAATGTTTTCATATTCAAAAATGTTTTTTGCCCGTATTATCCATATATCAGTTGATGTCGGATTAAAAATATAATGTCCGTCCAAACTGCACCTCAAAAGTTCAAATGCCTTTTGATAGTTGTAAATTTCAATATTTGTGGCATACCAAATATCATCATGCCCGGAAAGAGTTTCGCACAGTTTTTCCATGTGTTCCCAATTATTATCGTTTTCGAATTCGTATGAATGTCCCCATATGTAGAACATTATATTTGTTGCGGCTTGAGAATAATCGGTTGATAAAAATTTCTCGGCAAGGTTAAAAATTTCCGCATCTTTATGATGACATGTCGGATCTAATTCAAGCCAATTTTTCGGAGGATAATTAAAATTATGTGTGTTCATGACGGTTCTGCTGTAAGATACGCCAAATGCTCTCAACGCTTCGAGCGTTTCAGAACTATATGTCCCCTGAGGATATGCCATACCCGTAATCACACCTCCGAATTCTTTTTCGAGAATTTCTCGGTTTCGTATGATTTCAGCCGTCATGCAATCTTCGCGAATTACATGAGGGAAAGGGTGGGTATGTGAATGAAGTGCTATTTCATGCTCGGAATCTTTAAAAAGTTCCTTTGCTTCCTCCAATGTCATAGGTTTCCACCAATCTTTTTCCATACTGTGATCGGTAAGATATTGTGTTGTCAGGTTAAAGGTAGCACGAAGACCGTACTTATCAAAAATTTTTTTCAGCCTTTTATCATGAATCGTTCCGTCATCATAACTGAAAGTGAGAACTTTTCCCCGCCATTCCGGAAATTTTAAATAAATAGGCATCATAAAATATACCTCTCCGCATCTTTATTAATTTTATACAGTAACATTCAAAGTTTTTGTGCCTTTGAAAATGACTTCTGCGTATATTTAACCATACAGTACGGTTTTTGTCAAGTTTAACTTTTGTAAAGAATATGTAAAGTGACAGTCTTTTTCAAAAAGCAAAATCGGCTTTTTTACCGAAAATACCGTATTTTTGAAAAAATATGTATTTTACAAAAATCTATTGCTTTTTTTACAATTACATGATAAAATACATCTGTTTACTAACTTAAAGGAGCTTTTCATGGAACATATTATCAATGCATTTTTTTCATCACGGGAATGGGGATATTTACTCAGGATTTTTGTTGCCTGTCTTTGTGGAGGAGTTATCGGAATCGAAAGAACACTTAGGCAAAAAGATGCGGGGTTTCGTACACATCTCATAGTTGCACTCGGATCGGCACTTATGATGGTTATTTCAAAATACGGATTTGAAGATTCTGTTAGTTTCGATGCTTCCCGAGTTGCCGCAAACATTATTACCGGTATAAGCTTTTTAGGTGCCGGCATGATATTTGTCAAAGGAATTAACATAAAAGGTCTTACTACCGCCGCAGGTATTTGGGCAACCTCGGCTGTAGGAATGGCAGTAGGTAGCGGTCTTTATCTTACAGGCATTGTTTCAACCATATTACTTGTACTTATACAAATTGTATTTCACACTTTTCTTATAGGTTTTGATAAAATTCTTGCAAATGATGTTACCGTTGAAATGGCACTCAGAATTCGCAATACGCCGGATTCTCTTTCTCGCTTAAAAAATCTTCTCAAAGAAAAAGAAATTGAATACACCGACTCCAAAATTTCTCTCGGAGACGACGGATTCTTTACCGTTACTCTTACAATTAAAGGAGACCGAAAAATCGATGTTGACGGAATTATGGCAGCGTTTAATGAAAACGAAGATATTTCGGCAATAACTTTTTGAAAATAAACGGTCGGTTCTTTTTATTCTGCATAAACAAAATTCGGGCTGTGGCAATTTATTTTGCCACAGCCCTCTTCTACGAAAACCGACTTACGCTTTTCCCGTAAGTTTTGCGATTTCATCGGCGAAGTCGTCTTCACGCTTTTCAAGACCTTCACCTTTTTCAAATCTCACAAACCCTGCAACTTCAACCGTTGCACCGAGATCTTTAGCGGTATTTTCAAGATATTTGCCTACGCTTACACCGTCATCTTTAACATATTCTTGGAGAAGGAGACAGTTTTGTGTGTAAAATTTATTAATTTTACCCATAACCATCTTTTCAAGAACATTTTCCGGCTTCTTGGAATTTGCTTCATCGTTCTTTATCTGAGCGAGGATAACTTCTTTTTCGCCCTCTACTACACTTGCGGGAACAGAATCCTTGTCAAGATAAGCAGGAGACATAGCCGCAATCTGAAGAGCAACATTCTTTGCCGCTGTCTTAAATTCATCTTTTGCACAGGCATCGGAATCCTTCATATTTACAATTACGCCGATCTGACCTTTACCGTGAACATAAGTTGCCACATTTCCGTCAACAATTGTAAAACGGCGAATATTAATATTTTCTCCGATTGCAAAAACTTTGTCTTTAACAGCTCCCTCAACGGTTAATTCTTCGTTAAAAGGAAGTGCGAGAAGCTGTGCAACATCGGCAGGTTTCTTTTCAATGATTATTTTAAGAAGGTCTTTTACAAATGCACCGAAAACGGCATTGGTAGCGGCAAAATCCGTTTCAATATTGACCTCAATCATTGCGGCTGTCTTAGCATCGTCGGACACCATAATATCGACAACACCCTCTGCGGCAATTCTCGATGACTTCTTTGCGGCAACTGCAAGTCCTTTTTCACGGAGAAGCTTTATTGCTTCTTCTTCGTTTCCGTTTGCTTCCGTAAGTGCTTTTTTGCACTCCATCATGCCAAGTCCTGTCTTGGCACGAAGATCAGCAACCTGTTTTGCTGTAATAGCCATATATTTTACCCGTTTGCCTAACGGCAAACCGTCCTTTCGTATTAATTATTCGTTTGTTTCCTCAGCGGTTTCCGCTTCTCCAGCCGGCTCCTCTTCGGTAATCGGAGTTTCACCCTGATGTCCCTCGATAACGGCATCTGCGATTACAGATGCGATAAGGCGAATTGCACGAATAGCATCATCATTACCGGGAATCGGATAATCAACTTCATCGGGATCACAGTTTGTATCAACAATAGCGACAATCGGGATACCGAGTTTGCGTGCTTCGGCAACAGCATTTGTTTCTTTACGGGGATCAACGATAAATACTGCATCCGGAATATCGGACATTTCCTTGATACCGCCAAGATTCGTCTCAAGTTTGTCCATTTCCTTTTTAAGCGAACTTACTTCCTTTTTCGGAAGAAGTTCAAATGTTCCGTCCTCTTCAAGCTTATGAATATTTGCGAGACGGGAAAGACTCTTGCGAATCGTCTTAAAGTTGGTAAGCATACCGCCCGGCCAACGAGCGTTTACATAGTACATTCCGGCTCTTTGCGCTTCTTCTTTTATAGCGTCCTGAGCCTGCTTTTTCGTACCTACGAAAAGAATGTTTCCGCCGTTTTCGGCAATTTCGCGAACGAACATATATGCTTCTTCAACCTTCTTAACTGTCTTCTGAAGGTCAATGATATAAATGCCGTTGCGTTCGGTGAAGATGTATTTTGCCATCTTCGGATTCCATCTTCTTGTCTGATGTCCGAAATGAACACCGGCTTCAAGAAGCTGTTTCAT
>CAZLEX010000057.1:0-4701 GCA_964558655.1 uncultured Oscillospiraceae bacterium
ATGTGTTATGCACGCCGCCAGCGTTCATCCTGAGCCAGGATCAAACTCTCGAATATTTCTTATATATTTTCGGCTCTCTCGAACCTCTTACATATCTTCTCTATCCAAGTTTCGATTTTTGCTCTTTACTTGTTTCTGGTTTGTTTTCTCTGGAATTTCCGAGACACCAAATTCTTGGTTCTTTTCTACCTTTCCTTTGTACATTTGTCTCGTTGTTTAATTTTCAATGTCCATCGCCCTCACTCTCCGTGACAGCTTGTCTATCTTATCACATCTTCTCCCTTTTGTCAATACCTTTTTTTGCTTTTTTTCGCTTTTTTGTGTTTTTGATATTTTTTCGGTATTTTTCTCAATATTTTTTGTCAAATTGCCCATATTTGCCTTAAAATATGTATTTTTTGTTCTCGCCGCCGAATATGCTCGGCATTTTTGTAATAAAAAAACATTTTTAAGCCATACTATATTCGGAGGTGCATAACCGTGTTCATAAATCTGATACGCCTGTTCATTATATACTTTTTCACCGTTTTTTCATTCAGATTAATGGGAAAAAGGCAGGTAGGCGAACTGCAGTTATCGGAACTTGTGTGTGCGATATTTATTTCGGAGCTTGCCACAGCTCCGATAGGCGACATTTCAACTCCGCTCATTTACGGAATTATTCCCATTGTTTTTCTTGTTTCCTGTGAAGTTATTATTTCGTTCCTGTCGATAAAAATCCCGTTTTTTAAAAAGATATTCGATTCAAAGCCGGATATTCTGATAAACAAAGGCGAAATAAATCCCAAAGCACTCACCCGTTCAAGAATGACGGTGGAAGAACTGCTCTCGGAACTGCGTCAGCAATCGATATCGTCGATTTCGGAAGTCCAGTATGCGATATTGGAAGCAAACGGCAAAGTGAGCGTGTTGCCGAAGAGCAACTTAAAGCCTCTAACTCCCTCCGACATGAATATTCAATCGGACGAAGAGGGACTTGAACGGGCGATAATAATAGACGGAAAAGTAAACAGTACAGCTATGAAAAGCGCAAACAAAAGTGAAAAGTGGTTACACAGCACCCTAAAAAAAGAGGGATTTAAAAGCGTCGACGAAATTTTTCTGTTAACCGTCTGCGACAACGGTAAAATTTTTTATGTGAGAAAGAACAAATGAAATCAACAGCAGCCGCATTTATACTTTTATTTTTGCTTTTTTTCTTTTCGGTAAGAATATCGTCAAAACAAAAAGCGGTTATAGAACCCATATCGGAGAAAATAGCGAACATTCCGACAAGCAGCGTGCAATTCGAATACAGCGAAAAGGAATACTACCGGTCACTGCTGACTGAATGTATAAACGAATTTGAAGAAAAGTCGTTTACAATAGAACTCGGTATACCGAACGAAGAACAGCAAAGATTTTTGCTGTCGCTGAAAAACGCTCTTTCAAGTCTCATTGCCGACGACTTTTCAATGTTTTTCGCATATATAAACGAATGTAAAACATATGCCGATTCTTTGCTTGATTACTGTCAGACAAGTGTGAAAAGGGTGCTGTAAAAAAGACATATCCCACACACATGTGTGGGATATGTCTTTTTAAGTGATGCATTACTGTCAGCCCATGACATTGAGCCTGTGGTCACTGTCAGCCCAATGCATTGAGCTTTTTGGTAAATTGGCTTTTCTTGTGTGCAGCGGCATTCTTATGAATGTGTCCTTTTGCAACAGCCATATCGATTTTTTTAACTGCATCTTTATAAGTTTTTGCAGCAGCTTCCTTGTCTCCTTCTGCGACTGCTTTCTCATATTTCTTAATCGCAGTCTTCATGGAAGAAACGAAAGCTTTATTCTGAAGAGTTTTCTTTTCGGTAACGAGTACACGCTTCTTCGCAGATTTAATGTTAGGCATTCTTACACCTCCTTATATTACAGAGGGCTTCCTCTGTGTTGTAACCTATCAATTATGTATAGTACCACAAAGTTTGAAAAATATCAAGTATTATTTTAAATTTTTTTATTTTTTTGTCAAAATCCGAGTTTTTTGTCATATTTTTTATAGTATCTTATATATGAAAAGAGGATTTATGTATCAACCGAGAACAGACCTTGCGTTTGAAGCGCACGAAATCGCAAAAAAGAATTTAGGTAAGGCTATTGACGGTGTAATATACAGTGCAGAAAAAATCAAAGGTTTTCCGCTGACGCGTGTCGAAATCGAAACGGAAAACGCCGCGAAGATTACGCAGAAGCCTTGCGGAAAGTACCTGACGCTGCACATCGGCTCCCCATGGAATGACGCAACGGACTCCATGATAAGAGCGTCCTATGCCCTGTCTGAACTGATTGACGAACTTATTCGGGACAAAATCAGCTCTTCATCACCCGTACTTATTGCGGGACTGGGCAACATTACGGTAACGGCAGACGCAATAGGGCCGAAATCGCTGGAGCATATAATAGTAACCAGACACATCAAAGCGACATCTCCGTCACTGTTCGCACAGCTCGGCCTTTTCGACATTGCAGCACTTTCTCCGGGAGTATTAAGTCAGACGGGAGTCGAAACCGCAGAGATAATAAAAAGTCTCGTCGACAAAATTTCACCTTGTGCACTGATTGCGATAGATTCGCTCGCATCGAAAAATCTCGACAGGCTGGCAAGCACGGTACAGCTGTCCGACACCGGCATATCTCCCGGCTCCGGCATGGGCAACAGAAGAAGTACCCTCAACGAAAAGACCGTCGGAGTACCGGTAATTTCGATAGGCGTGCCGACGGTTGTCGATGCAAACGCTTTGGCCTTCGACATTGTAGACGGCTACTGTCAAAAAAATCCTCAGGTGAAAGACTTGGCAGGAGAAATTTTCAAAGATATTTCTCCGGAAAAATCAAACTATTTCGTAACGCCGAAAGACACCGATTTAATAATTTCCTGCCTTTCCAAAATAATCGGTTACGGAATCAACCTCGCTTTTCACAAAAATTTGGAATACGACGAAATGGTATCAATCGCAAATTAAGCAAGGAGAACAGATGAAAAAACAGGTCAAATCGTTTATATGCTTTTATCTCACCGTACCTCTTTTCGTGCTCGCAAATATTGTTTTAGGCGGAATAATGGTACGGGGAAGTGCCGATACGGCGTACATAAAGGAAGAAATCCCCGAAAACATACCGAACATTTTTCTTGAATCCGAACTCTTCCCCTCCGAAATGCTAAACGAGCTTCCCTACACGCTCGAAAATATGCACCCGATAATAGCGAAAACAATAAAGTCAAGTTCAAACATTTTAAACGAGACCTCATACAACATAGAAGAAAACAATATACTGAAAGAAGTCCCTACATACTCAGTTACCGACGAACCTTTGGTACTTGTCGTACATACGCACGGCACCGAGTGTTATTTCAGTTCCGACGAAGGCGTACTGCTGTCGCCGTCGAATACGGAAGGAGGGATAGAGGCATATTACGGTGAAAAAACAAAAACGCGTTCCGAAGAATGCGAAAGGAATGTCGTATCGGTCGGAGATGAATTTTGCGAAACGCTTGAAAGTGCGGGAATAAAGACAATTCACTGCAGGGAAATGTTCGACCGCGACGATTATACAACGGCATATTCAAAATCGGGAAATGCCATAGAAAAATATTTAAAAGAGTATCCGTCAATACAGCTTGTCATAGATTTGCACAGGGATTCTTTGATGTCGGAAGATTTTGTAAAAATAAAAACCGTAACAAGCGGACTCGAAGAAAGATGCGCACAGATTATGATAGTCGCGGGGAGTGATGCCGGAGGAAGCTACTATCCGCAATGGCGGCGTAACCTCGCACTCGACTTGAAAATAAAAGAAAAAATCGACAGTAAATATCCGTCGCTGTCACGGCCGATTTTTTTCAGAGGGGCAAGATACAACCAGCATTTGCCGTACACATCGTTTCTGCTTGAAGTCGGAACCTGCTCGAACACATTGGAAGAAGCGAAAACGGCGGCAAGGCTGTGTGCCGAATGTATAGCTGAGGTGATACTCAGTCTTTAAAGAAAAAATCTATATCTCCCGTCATAAAACCTACTATTCCGTCAATGACCTTTACGGCGTTTTGCTCGAAATTCAGGCTTATTTTTTCAAGATACGCTTTATTGTCGGAATAAAGATTTGCCTCGATAATTACACGGTTGCCCGTCTTGAGATAACAGCGAATACGCCAACCGTTGTCTTCCGGAACGATTTCGTTAAGATAAAGGCTTTTGTCGTTTTTGAAAGAAAAAAATCTCATAATCGACCTGCAGGCACTCTCACGGACCGTTGCCAAAAGACTTTTTTCCATAGTATCGGCAATCATTTCGCCTTTTTCCGTAATGTCGTAAATTTCCTTGCCGATTTCGGCAATCATGCCGTTATCGACAAGATAAGAAAACTGCTCGGAAAAGTCGAAATAGTTGACGGCTCCTTCCCATGTGATAACATCTGAAATCAGTTCAAACGACACCTGCTGTCCGAAATTTTTAAGTGCACGGAAAACATAAAGAATATATATTTTTATTTCCGTTTTATCCACAATAAGAGAACGGTACGGCAAAAAGCACTCCCCCTCACTTTTCGATAATATTTTGTTTAAAACCGCACTTGCATTTAATGAAAGTGCGGTTTTATTAAAGTATTTACATCAAATCGTCAACAAAATACGCATTGGTATTTGCGTGTTTCCCGGAAA
>CAZLEX010000058.1:0-4397 GCA_964558655.1 uncultured Oscillospiraceae bacterium
TCCGAATAAGTAAATTTATTTTCTTTTTTTCAAAAAATCTATTGACAATCGCTTTTAAAAATGTATACTTAAGGTAAGTTAAAATTTAATTATATTAGGAGGAAAAAATGTCTAAGATTAAAGTAGCCCTTGTAGGTTGCGGAAGCATTTCTCATTCGCACTTTCCCGTTTATAAATCTCTTGAAGATGTTGAGCTTGTTGCCTGTGCCGACATTAATTTCAAAAGAGCAAAAGATGCGGCGGAAAAGTATGATATTCCGCATGCTTACAGAAATGTCAAAGAGCTTCTTGAAAAATGTGATGTTGACGCAGTTGATGTTTGTACATGGCCTGCTGCACACGGACCCGTTACGATAGCTGCGGCTAACGCAGGCAAACATGTAATTTGCGAAAAGCCGACATCGCATAATTTGAAGAGTGCTCTTGCCATGAGAGAAGCAGTTCTCAAAAACAATGTAATTTTCGAGCTTGCCGTACCTCTTCGTTATCAGGAGAAGGCAATGTATCTGCGTGAGATGGTAGATCGCGGAGAACTCGGTAATGTCTACTACGGCAGAACGGCGTATGTTCGTCAAAGAGGTATACCGGGTGGCTGGTTCTCTTGTACAAAATACAGCGGAGGCGGTCCTGTCATTGATGTCGGTGTTCACAGAATTGACCTTGCGTGGTATGCTATGGGCTGTCCCAAACCTGTAAGCGTATCCGCATCGGTTTCCTACAGAATCGGAGATTACCGTCCGTCTTCGGAAGACGGTAGCTGGACGGGTACAATCGTTAAGGATTATAAATTTGACACCGAAGATTCGGCTTGTGGATTTTTCCGCTTTGAAAACGGTGCAACCCTGTATTTTGATACCTCCTGGACTTTCAACGGGCCTGAAGAGGGAGCTACGATGATTGCCGGAGATAAAGCGGGTGCAACACTTGATCCGTTTAAGATTTTTGTCGGTGACGGAATGAATGTTTCGGAACAAATTCCCGAAGGCAATTTTGACGGAAATATGTACGAAAATGAAATTAAGCACTTTATTGACTGTATTCAAACCGGAAAGAAGCCCGGTTCGGATATCGAGCAGGCGGTACAGCTTGAAGCAATGCTTGCCGGAATTTACGAATCGGCTAAAAAAGGCAAAGAAATTAAATTTAAGTTTTGAAGTGACTTAAAAAATACCTTACGGGGATTTGCCCCGTAAGGTATTTTTTAAATTGATTTTTGAAAAAATTACATTTTTTCAATTTGTTTTACAATTGATTTGTAATGGGTTCTTGCAGAGCTGTAACGGGAACTGTAGTAGGACTCGAAATTCGACTTACCTTCACCCATAAGAGTTTGAAGTGTAAATGAGAATCCCTTCCAGCCGTCATAAACATATCCGAAATCAAACCGGCGTCCGTTGATGATAAGGTCGAGAACTTCTTTAGACTCATCGTCTCTCAAATATCGGTTTTTAAGAGCGATTTCGTAAAGCGTCGGTGTAACGAGTTTCCATGTTTCAGCAGAAAGTGCTTCAACCATGATACCTACAAATTCCGTATCCGAACAAGTTTTCGGAACTGCCAAAACGGTGTGATATCCGTCAGACATGGTATAATAATTTGTTTGATTTTCGTCCCACTTGGGATAGGGAATAAGTCCGTAATCCGATTCAAAATCACGCAATTTCGAGTCGGTGGGTGCACTGATGGTCGCTGTTACGAATATGGACTTGTTCTCCAAAAATCTGTCCATTGAAATGCCTTTTTCGTTCATATACTCGGGATTATAATAAACTCCCGTTGTATTATAAAGAAAATCGTACAGTTCCGACACAATGTTGTTTATTTTATCGGTCTTTATGGAAATTTCCGGAACACCTTCTGCATTTTTAGTACAAACGGGATTATCGAATGCCCACAGATACGCCGCAACGGCAGAACCCTGAGTGTGGTTAAATCCGTATAAATCGTCTTCGTCGTGCTTGTTGTTACCGTTTTCGTCGTTGTAAATATCTTTTACAAGGCTCTGAAGCTTGTCAAAAGTCCATTCTCCCGACAAAACCATACCATAAATGTCTCCGAGTTCGTAAGATGCCGCAAGGTCCTTGTTGAAAAGCATACAGTATGTTTGAGTGATGGAAGTAAAGTTAAGATCGGATACTGCAATGGGACATTTGCCGTTAACGGTAAGTTCCGTTGCGTTATCGCTTGCCCACCAGGGCTGTGAAAAATCGATATACGGAATATCGTACCAGTTCATCAAAACCTTTTTTGTGACAAGCTGTGAACCGGTAGCAGCTGCCATACCCATTAAAAGATCAAATTCATCCGCACCGGAAAGAACCGTTTTGGAAACATAATCCAAACATTCCTGATATGTGCCGGTGTAAGCACATTTCAATGTTACATTGTATCTTTTCTCTACCGCTTCATTTCTGGAAACTATAGCGTCTTTGATAAGGTTTCCCTTACCTCTTTCTTCCTCTTCGACTTCAAATTCCCACGGCTGATGTGAAACTATTCTGAATTCGCGTCCGCCGTAATCTTTTTCCGGAAGATTATCGGAAACCTGTGCTCTGTCGTAGAAAATCGTTCCTTCTTCAAGCTGTTTTTCGGTCGCACTCAGGTCTTTGTCCGTTTTTTTGTCTTCGTCTTTGTCTTTGCAAGCAAAAAGAAAAGTAACGGATGCGAGAATCATGCAAAGAGCAAGAGTTAAAGAAATAATTCTTCTTTTCATATTTTCCTCCTTATAAAATAAATATACAGGTCAGTATCTCTATTGCATCAAAGTTTATAATTTTTAACGGCAAAACGCCATCAACTTAAGATATTTTACCACACTTGAGTCGAAAAAGCAAGAGAAAAAAAATATGACGGCTCTACTAAGTGGGGGACTCATGTTGCAAAATTGCATTTTTCGGTGTCAAAATAGGTTTATTTGAATTCAAGTTTTTTGTCTGCACGGCGTGTTAAGATGATACCGGCTGTCAAAACAAAGGATTGGTAAATTCCGAAAGTCATCCATACGGAAAAGTCGGATTTCCAAATATAAGGAAGAGTTAAAGTCACGAGAGTTGAAAAAACGAAAGACCTTAAAACATTCGTAATGATAGCCTCTCTTGAACGCTTTGTTGAATAAAGGTATGCCGATAAAATCGAATTCATCGATTCTACAATAAATCCCCAAGAAAAATAGGGCATAAATTTTACCGCATTGTTCATTGTCGTTTCATCTGCACCGAAAAGTGCACATACATCTTTGGAAACGAACGGCAAAATCAAATTAATCAAAATGCTTCCCGTCAAATTAATAATAATACCGCATTTTAAAAAATATGACAGATCGTCGCGACGGTGAGATCCGTATGACTGACCGAAAAGAGGTTGAAGTCCTTGTGCGGTTCCGGCAAATACGGCGACGGCAAAAGAAGCGACATATGCCAAAAGCGAATAAGTGTTTACGCCGAGCGGCCCTTGAAGATCAAACAAGACATAATTCATGCATATAGTCGCAACGGGGACTGAAAACTGTGCTATACATTCGGGAAGACCTCGTAGAAATATCTTTCCGATAAGAGACTTATCAAAAGAAAATTTCTTTATTCTGAGTTTTCCTCTTTTGAAAACAAAGTGGGACAAAACAATCAGGAATATGACACTTTGAGAAATTCCCGTAGCCAAAGCCGCTCCACGCATACCCATTTTCATGGGAAAAATGAGATACCAGTCACCGAATATGTTAAAAACCGTTCCGGTAATAGTGGCAATGCTTACAAGCACGGGAGAACCGTCATTTCTGCAATAATTTTGCAGAGCCGTTGAAAGCCCGGACGGAACTATGAACAGGGAATATGTAAACAAATATTCCGTACACAGATTTAAGAAAGCGGGATCACTTCCGCCCAAAAGAATTGTAACCTGTTTTGAAAAAACCGTTCCGATAAGAGAAAGCACCAGCGAAAAAACAGCCGAAAAGAACAGTGAATGAAGAAAAGCTCGGTTTGCTCCTTCAACATCTCCCCGTCCCATCCTTACCGCTACTACGCTTACACCGCCGATACTTACAAGCAAGAATATCGCATTGGCTATCATGACGAACGGAAAAATAATGTTTATGGCTCCGAGTCCGTCGGTCCCGACACCTTTTCCGATAAAAATACCGTCAATTATGGTGAACAAAAAATAACAGGTACTGCTGAGAATTGAAGGCAGTACATAACGAATGAGCATTTTTCTTTTTTCTGTGTGCATTTTTAACTCCCGTCAAATTCTTGTAATAAACTTTTTTCATTTTAACACATATCGCAAATTAAGTCAACAATCGGCAAAAAATTAATTTAAATGTCGTGTAGGTTTACAATAGATATGTTAGAGTAGCGGATAAAAAAAGAGTGACGAAAGGAAAAACCTGTGTTACAGTT
>CAZLEX010000059.1:0-4319 GCA_964558655.1 uncultured Oscillospiraceae bacterium
GTCTTAAAGACGGACATCTTTACAAAATGGCGGGTAATGCGGTGAGTGTACCCGTTGTTTCGGCGGTGGGTTCGATTATTAAAAGAATATATAACGAGCAGATGTGTACTGCGGAAAGGAAATAATATGAAAAACAAACCGTTAAGCATTGAACTGTCGCACGAAAATCCTACCGGTGACGGTTATTTTTATGCGACCTTGGACTTACCGGCAACCGATTATGAAATTCGAGATGCCATACAACAAGTGCGTATATTTGGTAATGATGATACTTTCAGAAACATTGACATCATATATTGTTCTGTTTGGTCGGGTTTAATTTATTACCGACTTGACTCTCCGACCATTGCGGAACTGAACTTTTTTGCCAAACGCTTGGAACAAATGGACGAGAGCGAATGTGCCATATTCAAAGCCGTAGCATCAAAATTGCTCGGCAATACGACAGACTCTCTTCTCAGTATGAAAGACCTTATAAACTGCACCTACGGATATGATGAAATTATGATTGCGGCAAATATCGCTAACAATGAGCAACTCGGACAGTTTATTATCGAAAATGAATTGCATGACGATATAAATGCAATTCCCGAATCGTCACTTTATCTGCTTGATAAAGAAAAAATCGGTGAATTGTATCGAGAATCTATGAATTGCACATTGTCAAACGAATATGCCGTTTTTATTGCAGATTACCGAATTCCCGAAGTATACGACGGAAAGCAGTTGCCCGACGCCGAAATGGAAAATCGGTACGCCTTCCGTTTAAAAATTGCACCGTCTCCCACCGAGAATGTATCCGAGGTTGAGGATAAATCACTGTGGATTACTCTACCTATGAAACAGAAAGAAATTGACTGTATTGTCGAAGAACTCGGTGTTGGCAGTATTAAAGAATGTGTCTATTTGGATTTCGTTTCTTCTGTGCCTCAAATTACCGCCGAGCAGTTCGGCAGTATGCAAGATTTTCAAAAATTGAATGCTCTGGCAGAGCAACTCCCGTATCTGTCACCATTAGAACAAGCGAAATTTAAGGCGGCACTTACAGCCGAAGAACCGAAAGATATTGACGGTGTACGGGATGTTTTTAATAACCTTGAACTGTACGAATTGAATGCTTATGCAGACAACGATGATGATTTTTTTAAGGATTATCTTGAACACCACCTCGACAGTCAATTTGACCGTACCTGGCTTGAGACCGTTCTTCTTAAAACAGAAGCATCAAAATTGCTGGACAGGCTTGGTGCAATAAACACGGATTACGGTGTTATTTCCGCAAGAGGCCGTTCTTTATACGAACTTGTTTCCTATGATAAACAGCCGGCAAAGGAACCGCAAATCCAATCACTAACCGATAAAAAATTAGATGTAATCGAGGTGCTTGGGCAAACAGGACTCTTTACAAACGCCAGAGTAACGGAACAAGAACTGCCGGAAGGTTTGTATAAATATGATTTGCGTGAGGGTGAATCACTTTATTTTTCGTCAATAGAACCGAATGTGACAGTTAATCACGGAGGAACGGTGTTGCTTAAATCTCCGATTGATTTCGGAAATGAAAAATATATTGCTTTCGATGATGATACAACACCGAATTTTCTCGGTTATGAACTGACTCCGAGCGAATTTATGAATATTGATTTCACCCAAACTGAAAACGAAGAAGAAACCGTAAAATTGCAGATGGGAGAAATATAAAATGGAATTAAAAGCATCGTTTCCTATATTTATTCCGCTTAACAAAGAACAGACGGTAGCCCTTGCCGATGCACTGGATAAGACTTTGTGCGGATATTGTGAAAACAGCGATGTATTACAAGAAATATATAATCATCTTGAAAATGCTTTGCAAATTGAAAACAATCGGGAGATGACATTATGAGTGCATTTATCTGTCTTATCATAGGGCTTATACTCGGAGGGTGTGTGGGCTTTTGCATAATTGCCTGTATGCAGATAAACCGAATAAACTATTATGAAAACGAAATCGAAAAACTGAAGCAAAAACTTAATACAAAGTATTAAAGACGGTATCAATCGCAAAAGCAGCGAAAGATACCGTCTTTTTTGTTTTTCGGATAAAAACTTCTACCCTTAAGTGAGGTGATTATTATTAAAACCCCTGTATCGAGAGTCGGCAATAAATCTTCCGTACTCCGTATTTTATATGCTCTGTTCCCTGTAAAATACGGAAGATTTATAGATGTGTTCGGCGGTTCGGGCAGTGTGTTGCTCGGTAACCCGAATACCGTACCTTTTGAAGTGTATAACGATTTTGATCGCAATCTTGCAAATTTGTTTCATTGTATGAAAGAACGAACGGCGGCAGTTATACGGGAACTCGGATTTTGTCATCTTAATTCCCGTGAAGATTTTATTGCAATACGCCGTTTTTTCGATAACGAACATTTCAGCGATAAATACCTTTCGGAAGAACTGCGGCTTACAGAAATACTGTTTCCGCCGCCCGAAGCCGAAGAACTGAAAGAAATACGCACACGAATAACAACCGACTACGATGTCCGCCGTGCCGCAATGTTTTTAAAATTATTGCGTTACAGTTATTCAAGCGGTTGTAAATCTTATGCTTCGCAACCTTTTGATATCCGCAAATTATTCGGTCTTATATCCGAACTTGAAACCCGAATGGCAAATGTAGTCGTGGAAAATCAGGATTTTGAAACCCTTATAAAACATTATGACCGTCCCGATGCTTTCTTTTATGCCGATCCGCCCTACTTTTCAAGCGAAGATATGTATGCGGTGGGTTTCGGTTGGGATGACCATGTGCGGCTTCGGGATACGCTTAAAAATATCAAAGGCAAATTTTTGCTGTCATATAACGATTGCCCGGAAATCAGGCAGTTATATGACGGCTTTTCTCTTTTCGATTTCTCCCGAACACATTCTATGGCACAACGGTATGAAGCCGGAAAAGAATTTAAAGAACTTCTTATAGGCAACTATGACCTGTATGAACGGGAAAAAACACAACCGAGACAGTTGACGTTATTTAACGCTTTCGGAGATATATGCGATGAAGAATATGATTACGAAAAAATATTAAAGGAGTGTATTATACAATGCAAAATAAAGCAATAAAAAACGAATTTGTTTTGTTATCCGTACCGGCAGAACTTATGGCACAAGCCGAAATAACCGAAACCAAAGCCTTACAAATGTATACCAACGGAAAGAAACTGATTATAGAAAACACAAACGATACCGAAAACTTTGTCTGTGACGGTGACTGCGGCAATTGCCCTATTGACTGTGAGGACTGCGATTTTGATTGTGAAAACTGCCCTTGCAGTGAAATTTGTGACGAAAGCGAGGCTTGAAAAGATATGTCGAAAATGTTTCGTATTCTCGGAAAACGAGGCAGAATTACCATCCCCTACGAAATACGGCAGCGTGTCGGTTTCAAATACAACGATGTACTGTCATTTACCGAAACGGCTGACGGCAGAACGGTAATAGTACGCCGTGAAAAGATTTGCGATGATTGTAAATCCGGGGTAAAAAAAGACGAAGTAAACCTATTGGATTTTTTAAACAGTCTGTCCGAAGAACAGCAAAAAGCGGCACTTGTGCATCTTTCGGTACTGTGGGCAGATAAACAGACAAAAGGCGGTGAGTAAAGTGAAACTTAAAATTTATCAAATAAACCTTGACCGAGATATAAATAATGTAAAGTTTTTGCGATATGAACATTTGAATAATTTTCAAGATACAAAGGATATAAACTCCGCAATTTACGATGAAGTTTTTTGCGGCGATGTAGATTGCGAGAATTTAGAAGAAGTATATATTCTTTTTAATACAAAAGGACATCCTCTTTGCCGAGGACATTCTCTTTCCGTATCGGATATTGCGGTAACACAAAGCGGTGCATATTACTGCGACAGTTTAGGCTTTAAAAAAGTAGAATTTGACGAGTCGATTACCGGCAAATCGGATAACCTATTGCGTGTAGTGTATGTAGAACCGAATAAATCCGCTTATGTTACAGACATTGAACACAATTTGGACAGCATACAAAAAGCGGTGGGCGGCGGACTTTTTCAAACGGTAAAAATTGCCGATGACAATACCGTTACCGTATGCAATGAAGAATCAAAACTAATGGGAATGCCCGGCAACCGAAGATACGGTGACGGCAGTTCGATTATAGCCGGACCGTTTTTTGTTTGCGGCATTGAAAACAATAATTTTCGCAGTCTTACCGATGAAGAAATTGCCGAATATACCGAAAGGTTTGCCGAAACGGAAGATATATCACAGGATGAAGTCAAAGCAGATATGAAATTTGAATT
>CAZLEX010000060.1:0-3189 GCA_964558655.1 uncultured Oscillospiraceae bacterium
ATTCAAATTGGAGAAGTTTTCTGATTTTGTAACACATCATTGACAAACCGACACACTCTAAATACGGCAAATACGGAAAATATTATTATCACAATTATAAAAAACACTACGGTTACGACTACGGATACAACGAGGACAACTAAGTAATCCAAAATTTTATACACAAGATAAAAATCGGAACGGTTACAAACCCGTTCCGATTTTTGACTTTACTTATAATACTTTTTGACGCTTTTTAAATAATCAATCATTTGCAGGCACCAATCCGTCTGAATTATATCAAATCCTTTATCGACTATCCATCCCCATCCCAAATCGGGATCAGAAGACACAGATATATCATCATTATGACCGGCCGAAATAACTGCTCTATAATCATATACTATCGAATTACACCACACAAGTTTCCCGTCTCTATGCAACATACTGATATATTCGTCTTGACAAATTTCGCAATCTTCATCTTTAAAACAGAGTTCGGCACCTATATAATTGATTTTTGAATTCATCAATTTACTGTGTGCATCGTTTGAAACATTATACAAAACGGGCATAAACATAACATTTGAAGCATAATTTTCCATAACATCAAGCACTTCGCTTGAAGGGGTGCTTTTTACAAGGACCTGTTCCGAAATATTGTGTTTTTGTATTGCATCGCTGATTTCTTTTGGGTGATCCCAAAATTTATCTACATTTATGTAGCATCTTCCCTTAAATCTTTCGAAAACTTCGTCAAGTGTACACACACCGTATTCTGTCGGTGTGTCATCCATATTAACAAAGCGAAGCTTTTTCACCTCATCAAGACTCATTTGCGGAATGGGTTTACCGTCATGTTTCAAATGCATTTTTTCCATTCCCGGATGAAAGATTACCAATTTTTTATCAGCTGTTTGCGAAACATCAATCTCAATCATATCGGCACCCGAACGCAAAGCAACTTCATAAGATGCAATTGTGTTACATGGAATATTACCTCCGCATATACCTCTATGTGCAACTGAAACAATATGTTCGCTTGCAAGTTTTTTTAAATCAAAAATCATATAAATCCTCCATAAAGGCGGAACTGCATCAAGAAAATCAAGATGCAGTTCATTTTCATATATCAATATTTGAATTTTCTGTCACGGGCATAATAAGATGTGTGCAAATCATGATGTGCTTTATGTCCGCCAAAGCCATCGTAAAATTCGTCATAAAGAACTTTAACGACAGGCGATTCATGAGACTTACGGAACTTCATTGCGACATCCTGATCATAAAGTGCCTTAGCACGAACCGCTTTAAGATCAACCGTATCACGAACACTCTGAGGTTGAATCGGCTGACCGCCGCCGTTTACACAACCGCCGGGACAACCCATAATCTCGACAAAAGTCCAGTCGGCTTCTCCGTTTTTGATTTTTTCCATTACGATATTGGCAGCTTTCGTACCGCTTGCAACGGCAACTTTAATTTGAAGATTGCCCGGCAGAGTGTACGATGCCTCTTTGAGACCTTGAGTTCCGCGAACTTCCGTAAATTCAATTCTATCATTTGTAACACCGTTTGCACCGGCTAACCAATCTGACGCCGTACGAAGTGCCGCTTCCATAACACCGCCTGTTGCACCGAAAATTACAGCTGCTCCTGTACTTTCGCCAAGCGGATTATCAAACTGCTCATCGGGAAGTGCCGTAAACTTAATTCCCGCACGGTCAATCATTCTTGCAAGTTCACGCGTTGTAAGGGCAATATCAACATCGGGAACACCTGCCGCACTTTGATCAGGCCTGCCGATTTCGTATTTTTTAGCCGTACAGGGCATAATCGATACAACGACAATATCCTTAGGATCGATACCCGCTTTTTCGGCATAATAAGTTTTTATAATTGCACCTGCGATTTGTTGAGGTGACTTACAAGTGGAAAGATTGGAAAGCAAATCCGGATAATAATTCTCCGCGAACCTAACCCAGCCGGGAGAGCAAGATGTAATCATAGGGAGAGTACCTTTATTATTTATTCTCTCTACCAACTCATTTGCTTCTTCGACAATAGTAACATCGGCGGCAAAATCGGTATCAAAGACTTTATCGAATCCCAATCTTCTGAGAGCCGATACCATTTTTCCTTCGACATTCGTTCCAATGGGCATACCGAAACATTCACCGAGTGTGGCCCGAACCGACGGAGCTGTCTGCACAACTACATGTTTACTTGAATCGGCAAGAGCCGCCCAAGCTTTGTCGGTATCATCTTTTTCGGTAAGAGCACCTGTCGGGCATACTGCGGTACACTGTCCGCAAGAAATACACGGTGTATTGTCAAGTTTCATGTTAAAAGGATTACCGATATTTGTGTCGATTCCTCTGTCATTGGCACCTATTATGTTAAGTGCCTGCTCATTGCAGACAGCAACACAACGACGGCAAAGAATACATTTATTGTTATCTCTTACGAGATGAGGCGCCGATTCATCAACAGCAAATTCTGGCTTATAACCTTCAAAAGCGTGCTCATCAACTCCGTAATCGCGGCAAAGTTTTTGCAATTCACAATTGGTTGAGCGTTTACATGACAAACATTCTTTTTTATGGGTTGAAAGTAAAAGCTCTAATGTTGTTTTTCTGGCTTTCTGAATTTTTTCGGTATTTGTCTTAACCTCCATTCCTTCAGCCGCAGGATAAACACAAGCGGTAACAAGACCTCTTGCACCGGTTGCTTCGACTACGCAAATACGACACGCTCCTATTTCATTTTTTTCCTTCATGTAGCACAATGTAGGAATTTCAACACCTGCAGCACGCGCCGCTTCAAGTATCGTTGAACCCTTGGGCACGCTGACAGCAATGCCGTTTATTTTAAGATTAATCATTTCCATTTTCAGCGTACTCCTTTCTTATTTCTTATAAATTGCACCAAACGGACAACTGCTCAGACAAGCACCGCATTTAATACATTTATTTGTATCGATTTTATACGGTGACTTAATAACACCGCTGATAGCACCTACCGGGCAATTGCGTGCACACTTGGAACAGCCCTTACATTTATCGGGATCGATATTAAAGCTGAGAAGATCTTTACATACACCAGCAGGACATTTCTTGTCAACTACATGTGCAACATATTCGTCACGGAAAAATTTCAATGTTGCAAGAACGGGGTTAGGTGCCGTCTGCCCGAGACCGCAAAGTGAAT
>CAZLEX010000061.1:0-3092 GCA_964558655.1 uncultured Oscillospiraceae bacterium
TCGGCTGGATCGACGAATGGATGCGACAGGGTATGCCGGAAAAACCGGAGGAAATCATTCTGCTGACCTCTTTGAGCCGTGATTTATAGATTTTTTATATCATTTTTGTACGCTCAACTGCAAGCTTTGACCGAAACAAAAAAATCAAGAAGTTTGTACAAACCTCTTGATATACTTACCAAAGTATGGTATAATATACGCAGAAAGTAGGAAACACCATGGCAAAGAAAAAAAGCCAATCAAAACCAAAGATAAACATACTCGAAATAGTGTTAATTGGTTTGATTGACTTAATAGTGGGAATGCTTGTCGCATTATTCACTTGCTTCACCGAACATTTTATGTTCAACATTCGATGTTCAAGTAACCACATTACGGGGGGAGCGATGAGCTGCTTCCTTGTTGCTATTATAAAACAAAATTAGTGTTTTGTCAATGGTGAAAATATTATGGGAAAAATATTTATCGCAATCGGAATTGCATTCATGATTAGTGGAATCGTAAAAATCATAATCGCATTGATAGCTATGAGGAAAGAGAAGAATGACAGAAAATAAAAAGCCGCACACATCTGCGGAAGTGAAGAACCGCTACAACTCAAAGGCATATGACCGAATCGGTTTAATGGTCTACAAAGGCGAAAAAGAAAAGATAAAGAGACGTGCCGAATCGCTCGGATTATCCGTCAGTGCGTACATCAATTCGCTTATCGAAAATGATATATCGGACTTCACCGCAATGAAATAAACAAAAGTCGAGACTAAATCGCAATTGATTCGTCTCGGCTTTTTGTTGACAATACGTCGAATGTGTGCTATCATATATAAAAAACTTTTGGAGTGAATTATGCTTGATACAATTATTGTTGTTTTGCTGTGTATCGCAATCCCGCTTAATATCGTAAACGTAGTTCTTTCGATAATCAATTATACGCACAATAAAGCACAACTGAAATAAACCTAAAAACGGGGATTTATTTTCCCCGTCTCTTTTTTTGCTCAAGTAAGACGAGAAGCATTCTACAGAGCTTTGTCACGACCGGGTACATACGCTGATTTGCGGTGAATTTATAAACAGCAAATCACATCCACCATAACAAGTGGCATATTGCAAGGCAACTCAATACCGCAGATTGCCGCCGATTTAAAATCACGAATGGCAAACATGAACTTCAAATCGGCGGTAAGAGCGGCACGAACAGCGACTACGGCGGCTCAAAATGCAGGGAGAATTGACGGATATATTGCCGCCGAAAATATGGGAATCAAGCTGAAAAAACAGTGGTTGTCAACCTTGGACAGTAGAACAAGGCACAGTCATGCCATGCTTGACGGCGAGACGATAGGCACAAACGAGACTTTTTCTAACGGTTGCAAGTATCCGGGTGACCCGAACGGAACAGCCGAGGAAATATACAACTGTCGCTGTACTCTTGTCTCCGTGATTGAAGATGCTCCGGCACAGAACGCTCAACGCAGGGCAAGAAGCACCGCCACAGGAAAGAACTACATCATAGAAGATATGACTTATACTGAGTGGGAGAGCGGTAAAAAGAAAACCGTTAAAACCGGAACTAGCGTTTTCCCGGCAAAGTCTAACAACAAAGCGTACAATAAAATTGTTGAAGAACTTCAAAATCTAAATGTTGCTTATAATCCTGTTACAGTATCCAAAACACAAAAAAGCGAAACTGAAATCATCTCGGCGATTTGTGGTGGCGATGAAACCACAGGCTCGTGTGCTTCTGTTGCTTTAGCGTATGTCGGACAAAAGCATGGGTTGGATGTGTTGGATTATCGTGGTGGCAGTTCGATGGAGTATTTCGCCAGAAAAAGCACTAAGGTAGAAATGTTTAAGGTTCTCGGTGCTGAGGTTCTCGAAGAAAGCAAATTTAAAACCAACTTGACTAATGGAAAACGTGCTTTACTTAAAATGGAACAAGGAAAAGAATACTATTTATCCGTTGGCAAGCATGCGGCAATTGTACGCTTGAACGAAAATGGCGAAAAACAATACCTTGAATTACAAAGTAAAATCGCTTCAAGAAACGGTTGGAGAACTATTGATGACGTGGAAAAAACATTAAAACGTCGCTTTGGCTGTTCATTAGAAATAAGTTCAACAAAAATCGGAAACACTGCTTTCTTGACGGATATAGGGCAATTCGAGGCGAACGATGAGCTGAAATCATTGTTGGGATTTATAAATACCGCCGAAGCGGAGCAAAGGAAGGGCAAAAATGGAAGAGAAAAATAACCTTTACAAAAATAATGCCAAGGATAAAATTTGGTGGGTTGATACATCTGACAGAGACGGAGAATTTATCTTTACTTTTGACAAAAAGAAGTTTTTCAATCTTTTTGCAGATTATCCCCACAAGCTTTCAACAGAACAAAAAAAGATTTTCGATAATGAAAACCCTTTTTGGGCAGATTATTTTAGTCCCGGAAAGGAAAATCAATGAGTTTTTACATAAAAGACAATTCAGAGCAGACAAAAAAAGAACTGCTTTCCGCATTGCTTGTAGCTTTAGAAAAGTGCGGACTAAAAGCCGAGGAGTATTCAAAAAAGCTTTGCCCGGTTGATACAGGCAGATTGAGAAGTAGCATAGCACACGCAGTTGCAAAGGATGAACAGGCGGCATATATCGGAACAAACGTAACGTACGCCCCGAATGTTGAGCTTGGAACAGTACGCCAAAAGGCACAGCCGTATTTGCACCCTGCCGTTGCGAGACATGCAGATGAATACAAGGCAATCATAAAAAGTGCAATGAAAGGAGATAACACATGATACGAGGAACAACACCTTCGCTTCGAGTTACTTTCGTAGGTGCTTAATAAAAAAGAGCCTTTCGGCTGTGTGCTGATAAGACAGTAATTTGAGAAAAATTACAAAATCGGCAACTGCAAGCAGGATTGGACAAGAAAACAGGCGACATTCAACGATAGTTGGGTGTCGTCTGTTTTTGTGCGTTTAAGGGTTGAAAAACGGTTGCTTTCTGCTCTGTGATGCGTTATTCAAAGATGGCATATCCGATGGCATATCCGACTTCATCAGTTAGTGTAAATTTGTTTGAAAGCGTGAAAATG
>CAZLEX010000062.1:0-2845 GCA_964558655.1 uncultured Oscillospiraceae bacterium
ATTCAAATTGGAGAAGTTTTCTGATTTTGTAACACATCATTGACAAACCGACAAACAAAAAATACCGCAAAAAAAACTCTTCCCTTTTTTCATTTCGACTTCATCAATCAAAATTGCTTTTTTTGTTGAAATTTATCGGTATATATGGTACAATATTCTCAAGATTACAATACCGATGTAACGGACTTGTTTCGGTTTGTTATGTAAATACGGCAGCACATCTTTCGGAGGTACACAGATGGACAATATTATACTTATCGGAATGCCCGGATCCGGAAAAAGTACGGTGGGAGTCCTTCTCGCCAAGCGAATAGGATACCGGTTTATCGATACGGATCTTCTTATTCAGGACAGGGAGGGAAAATTGCTTTTTGAAATAATGCGGGATTGCGGGAACGATTATTTTATGAAGATTGAAAACGAAATCAACTCTTCGATAAACGCAAACAAAACGGTAATTGCGACCGGCGGAAGTGCGGTTTTCGGGAAAGAAGCGATGGAGCATTTCAAAGCGATAGGCAAAGTTGTTTATCTTCGCGTACCGTTTGAAGAACTGAATTTGAGAATTAAAAATTTTGAAAAACGCGGAATACTCATGAAAGAAGGACAAAGCCTAAAAGATATTTTCGACGAAAGAATCAAGCTTTACGAATTTTGGGCTGATATAGTTGTCGATACACATGAAAGCGGTGTATTTGCCAACTGTCTTAAAATCGAAAAGGAACTTGACAGGTTAAAAAATCGCTAAGGTCGGCGTAACGGACTTTCGTCCTGAAAAAGATTTAATATTGACAGTATAATTTTCGGAGGTTTTTGTGAAAGTAAAAAACAGATTTTTAAGAACATTGGCGTTTCTTTTACTCATAGCGTCACTTCTTTTCGGATGCAAAAACAAAGTTTCGGATAATGCCGATATATCGGCAAGCGGAGATGAAATTCTTCAAATTCATTTTATCGATGTAGGTCAAGCCGACAGTGCACTTGTTATCTGCGGTGAACAAACAATGCTGATAGACGGCGGAAATGCCGCAGATTCCAGTCTTATATACGCTTATTTAAAAAAATATTCCGTAGAACACATAGATTATATGATTGCAACTCATGCTCACGAGGACCACATAGGCGGACTTTCGGGTGCCCTGAACTACGCCGATGTTGACATAGTATACACTCCGACAAAAAGTGCCCGGAGCGAGACATTCAAAAAATTTGTCAAACAGGTTGAAAAAAACGGAGCTGAATTTTGTATTCCGAATAAGAACGATTCTTTTATGCTCGGAGACGCAAGGGTTGATATTCTCGGATGCAATTGGGCAGAAGGAACCAATAACAGTTCCATAGTTCTTAAAATCACATATAAAGAAACAACTTTTCTTTTCACGGGGGACGCAGAAAGAGAAGCCGAGCAGGCAATTCTTGACAGCGGTGCCGATTTGAAAAGCACTTTGCTCAAAGTCGGGCATCACGGAAGCGCAAACTCCACTACATATCCTTTCCTTCGGGAAATAATGCCGCAATACGCAATAATATCGGTAGGAAAAGATAACTCCTACGGACATCCGAGTGACGAGGCTGTGTCAAAATTAAAAGACGCGGGAGCGACAATATACCGTACGGACGAAAAGGGTACAATCATATGTTCTTCCGACGGAAAAAACCTTACATTCAGTTTTGAAAAAACTCAAAACTTAACTGCCGATGATGTATCCGATAACACGGAAGCAGATTATGTACTGAATACGGCAACGCTTAAATTTCATCTGCCGTCCTGTTCCGGCGTTGAAGATATGAGTGAAAAAAACAAGTCTTACTTTAGCGGGACGAGAGAAGAACTGACAGAACGCGGTTATGTTCCCTGCAAAAGATGCAATCCTTAAAAACAAAAAAAACGAATGAATTGGACAAGAAAAGCCCAATTCATTCATTTTTTTAAAGTTGTGTAAGCCGTTTTAAAGTCTGTCGAACGCTTTAATAACCTGTTTGTATTGATATTTCGCACCCGTTTTATGTGCCGCATAGTAAGACGCAAAGTTTGAGTTGCCGGCGGTCATAAGTCTTTCAAGCATGAAAGCAAACCCTTGCCAGTTGTCGTAAACCGTACCGAAGTCGAATTGAGTGCCGTCGATTATATAGTCGACCATTACTTTCGACTGGTCATCACGCAGATAACGGGTTTTGAGTGCAACTTCGTAAAATGTGGGAGCAACGAGTTTCCAGGATTCAGCCGAAAGTGCCTCAACGATGATACCGACAAACTCAGTGTCTTTAACCGTTTTCGGTACGGCAAGTGCCGCATGCTGTCCGCCTACCATTGTCTTGTAACTTGTCTGACTTTCGTCCCACTTCGGAAGAGGAACTATGCCGTAATCCGACTCGAAATCACGCAAATTTTCCTTTACCGCATATTCAAGCGGAGCCATCATGAATATTGCACGGTTGTCGTAAAAAAGGCTATGTGCTATAGTATTCTGATTTGAATTATCTTTATCGTAGAAAACTCCCGTTGTGTTGTAAAGGAAATCGTAAACCGTATTTACAATGTTGGGTGCCTTATCCGTATTAACGGAAATTTCCGGAACTCCGTCGGCATTTTTCGTACACACGGGGTTGTCGAACGCCCACATATACGAATTCAGACAAACACCGTTGGCCTGTGTAAAGCCGTAAAAATCGTCCTCATCGCGTTTGTTGTTACCGTTTTCGTCAGTGTAAATATCTTTGACAAGAGAAATCAGTTTGTCGAAAGTCCATTCTCCGTCAAGTACCAGCTGATAAATGTCTCCCAGCTCGTAAGATGCGGCAAGGTCTTTGTTAAAGAAAATACAGTACGGCAAACAGACGGCGG
>CAZLEX010000063.1:0-2539 GCA_964558655.1 uncultured Oscillospiraceae bacterium
AATAAAATCCGTCTTCATCACGCCATGCAACATCTCCCGTGTGATAATATCCGTCATGAATTGCTTCGTTTGTCTTTTCTTCGTCTCCGTAATATCCTCTGAAGAGTCCGCAGGGATATCCGTCTTTTATACAAATGCAAATTTCGCCCGATTCACCGTCCGGTACGACATTTCCTTCGCTGTCAAGCAAAGAAACATTATAAATCGGAGCGGGTTTTCCCATTGAACCGATTTTGTGCGAAGAACCTGTTAAGTTTCCGATAATCATTGTACTTTCCGATTGACCGAAGCCTTCCAATATCTGTAAGCCCGTGAGTTTTTCAAATTGTTTGTAGACTTCCGGGTTAAGAGCTTCACCCGCTGTGGTCATATGTCTTACCGATGAAAAATCGTATTTTGAAATGTCTTCTTTTATCATCATTCTTAACATCGTCGGAGGAGCACAGAAAGTTGTAATGTTGTATTTTGCAAACATAGGTAATATGTCCGATGCATCGAATCTGTCAAAATCATATACAAAGGTTGCGGCTTCACAAAGCCACTGACCGTAAAGTTTTCCCCACATTGCTTTTGCCCAACCGGTGTCGGATATTGTGAAGTGTAAACCGTTCGGATCGACATTGTGCCAATACTTTGCCGTGTGAAAATGTCCTAATACATATTTGTGAGAATGTATTGCAATTTTCGGATACCCCGATGTTCCGGAAGTGAAAAACATGAGCAGGGGATCATCTCCGCAAGGCGAATCCGGTGTTCTGTCAAAGTGAGTGCTGAAAAGTATATACTCTTCGTCGAATGTTCGCCAACCGTCTCGCTTGCCGTTTACGATAAGTTTGTTTTTGATACCTTTATAATTTTCGCACGCAAGTTCTGCCTGATGTGCCGAATCTCCGTCGGCCGTACAAATAACAGTGGTTATGCCGGCTTTCTCAAATCTGTATTCAAAGTCATGTTCAAGAAGCTGATTGGTTGCCGGGATAGCGATGGCGCCTAATTTATTTAACCCGATCATTGCATACCAAAATTGATAATGTCGTTTTAAAACCAGCATAACCCGGTCGCCTTTTTTGATGCCGAGCGATTTAAAATAGTTTGCACATTGCGAAGATGCCTTTTTTATGTCCATGAAGGTTAAACGCTTTTCAGATTTGTCACGCGACACATGGAGCATTGCCAATTTTTTCGGATTTTTTTCGGCAATCGCATCTACAATGTCAAATGCAAAATTAAACTTATCGGAATTTTTAAATTTAATTGATATAGGTGTACCGTTTTTATTTTCTTCAACATCAATAAATTTATTGTATATTCTTTCTTTTTCTTTTTTGTCCTCGAATGTTTGTATATTTGTGATTTCTTTTGCGTGTTCAAGTTCGGGAATCGGTTCTCCGGTAGGATTTAAAACTATGGCATAAAAAATACAGTCGGCACCTTTTACCGCAATCATTCCATGCGGAGCGGAAGAATCAAAATATATACTGTCTCCGGGACCTAATATCTCTCGGTGATCTCCCACTTGTACGAGAAGATAGCCGTCAACTATAACATCAAGCTCCTGACCGGCATGTGTGGTTAATTCGATATCGCGATGTTCGGCGTCTTTGTCATAAACGCTTCGAACATATAAGGGTTCTGCTATTCTGTTTTGAAACGCATAAGCAAGATTGTAGTAAATCATGCCGTGAGCCTGTGCAATTTTCTGACCGGCACCTTTTCTGGTAACAGTATAAGAATTAAGTTTTGGGCTGTATCCCTCAATAATATCCGTTACATTAACATTGAAAATCAATGCACAGCGATAAATGAACGCAAAGTTTAAATCGCTTTCTCCGTTTTCACACTTTAAGTATTCTTCTACGGAAAGATCTGTTTTTTTTGCCATTTCTTCGGTGCTGATTCCTTCAACTTCGCGCAGAAGGGCAATTCGTGATGCAATGTTGCGAATAGTGTAATCAAGTCCTGTAATTTGTTCCATTTTTTTCTCCTTTTCAGAGGGACAAAAAACTCGTCCCAAAGATGTTCTTTGAGACGAGTGAAATCGATTTGACACCCGCGGTACCACTCAAATTGCAGTAAAACTGCCACTCAGGTTCTATTAAACCTTATGCACTGACGCAGCAATAGCGAAAAAGGTCTACTTGCAATAAATGCTTTCTTCTTTTCGGCTCTGAAGCTACAAAAACAAAACTGTTTCCAACGGTTCGCACCAAGCACCGTCTCTCTGGAGGGCATATTCTGTTTTACTCTTCGTCTAAGCCTTTATATGAGTTATTATATCACATCTATGAGTTGTTGTCAATTATTTTTTATAACTTATTACGCTGAATTTTTCCGCTGATTGTTTTCGGGAGTTCGTCTTTAAAGACGACTATTCTCGGATATTTATACGGTGCTGTATGTTCTTTTACATAATTTTGTATTTCTTTTTTCAGTTCATCGGAAGGGAGGGTTCCCTTAGTCAAAACAATACTTGCTTTAACCACTTGACCTCTGATTTCGTCGGGTTCGGCAGATACGCCGCACTCAAGTACATAAGGAA
>CAZLEX010000064.1:0-2415 GCA_964558655.1 uncultured Oscillospiraceae bacterium
GCAAATCAATGGGAAGGTGGTAAACAATGCTTGTAAAATGCCCTGAATGTGAACTTCAAGTGAGTGATAAGGCAATAACCTGTCCTCACTGCGGTTATCCATTACAGCCAAATATAAAACCTCGCAAGCCTCGCAATAAGAATAATAAGCGTCGGCGATTACCTAACAGCTTCGGTCAGATTAGTGAAATTAAGAACCGGAATCTTCGTAATCCGTTTCGTGCAATGATTAGTGTCGGTAAAGACTCGAACGGACGACCTATCTGTAAGCCTTTGAAGCCAGAGTCGTATTTTCCTACATACAATGATGCTTACGCTGCCCTCGTAGAATATAACAAGAACCCATATGACCTTGAGCCGTCCATTACAATGAGAGAACTCTATAATAAGTGGATTGCCGAATACGAGAAGACAGTCAAAAGCACTCGATCTGTTCAATCAGCATGGGGTTACTGCTCAGCTGTGTACGATATGAGAGTTAAAGATGTCCGTGCTCGTCATGTGAAAGGTTGTATGGAAGAAGGCGTAAGTAAAGTTCGTGGCGAGGAGAAGACGCCGAGTGCATCGATGAAGAATCAGATCAAATCACTGTTCAACCTAATGTTGGATTACGCTCTTGAATATGAGCTTGTCGACAGGAACTACTCTCGAACTTTCAATCTTACCGAAGAGACAATCAAGGAAATTGTCACAGTTAAGAGCGAGCATATACCGTTTACAGATGAAGAGATGAACTTGCTTTGGCAACATGTAGATGATA
Organism: uncultured Oscillospiraceae bacterium; assembly: GCA_964558655.1. Classification (GTDB taxonomy): domain Bacteria; phylum Bacillota; class Clostridia; order Oscillospirales; family SIG627; genus RGIG6353. The sequence goes on from CAZLEX010000064.1 coordinate 760, forward strand.
AAATGTTGGTGGATGTCATCCTCATTCAGTGCTATTCTGGATGGAGACCACAAGAAATTGGTTTGCTCGAATTGGTAAATGTAGACCTTGAGAAAGGAACTTTCAGTGGTGGCATGAAAACCGATGCTGGTACTGATCGTGTTGTTCCGATACATTCAAAGATTCGTCATTTAGTTGAACGAAAATATAAAGAGGCTCAAGAACTTGGCAGTCCGTACTTGTTCAACTATGTTAACCCTAATGCTCGTCAGAAGAGTATTGCACTGTCCTATTCAAGATACCAAAAAGGATTCAGCATGATTCGAGACGAATTGAATCTCAATTCTGCTCATAGACCTCACGATGGTCGTAAACACTTTGTTACTATGGCCAAGAAGTACGGTGTTGACGAGTACGCAATCAAATATATGGTGGGTCATAAGATCTCGGATATCACTGAAAAAGTGTATACGCAACGAGAATTTGAATGGCTCAAACAAGAAATAGAAAAAATAAAATAGCTTGTAGAAACTGTCCTATAAACAAAGAAAAGCCTCCCCGAAGTGGGAGCACCAACTAAGGCACTCGTCACAACGAGGAGGCATAACTTTGTGTAGGAATATAGGTGTAGAAGTAGTATAGAAATAATGCACGAATTACCTATATTTTTCGGCTTTTTCACGCTTCTAACTACCTTGAAAACCGCGTAAATAAAGGTTTTTAGATGTGGTTAAGTCGTAGGAAGTTTCTATAAATAAACAGATACAAAAAATGTGCAATGACATTTCGCCATTGCACATTTTTTGATTTTTGGGTTATCTTACGCCATAGGTTGCAATTTTTTCATTTACGGAATTTTCTATAAACTGATTAAGCGAAATATGCTCGGACAATGCGATAAGCGTTGCTTTTCGGTGAGTTTCGGGGGAAAATCTGACATTCAAAGAACCTTTGTAGTTTTTTTCAGGCTCAATGCCTTTTTCCGCACAAAGTTCTAAATATTCATCAACCGCACTTTCAAAATCGGCCTTTAATTCTTCCACGCTTTTCCCCTCGTAAGAAATAAGACTTTTTACACCGATAACCTTACCAAACAGAACATTATCGTCCGCTGAATATTCAACCGTTCCGTTATAACCCTTGTATTCCAAAATGTTATTCATATCAAACCCTCCTCCGATAAAGTTTCAATAATTTGTTTTACCTGATAGCTCAAAAGTTCTTTTCTGGGGTGCGGTTTATGCAAAATAATAAACACGCCGTCTTTGAAAAATTTAACCCTTGAACCGCTTGTTTTTCCTTTGTTTGAAAGCTCAAACCCAAGAGCCAAAAGAAGCGTTTGCATTTCTTCAAATGTAAAATCTTTCGGATTTGATTTCAAGCGTTCAATCATCTTTTCTAATTTACTCATAATACACCTCATTTATGCAACTACATTTTAGTTGCTAATATTATTATATACAGTTTTTCTGATTTTGTCAATATAAATCAAGAAAAATTATGTGAGCATTTTAAACCCCATTTTTGAGGGTGGTAATATAAAACCATTACCTTGCCGTTTTTGACCGCTGAAACCCTTGTTTTTATGAGGTAAAAAACGTTCTAAATGTCCACACATATATATTATCGTTTTAACAATATCTCAAATTGCCGTTTCTTTCAAAATTTTTCAATTCC
>CAZLEX010000065.1:0-2283 GCA_964558655.1 uncultured Oscillospiraceae bacterium
ATCCTGCAATAATAAGTAAGGATCTATATGATGAGGCTTATAAAATAAGAGTTGGCAAGGCGGTAAGCCGAGAAAAAGATACTGAGGAAATTGCACTTCTGAAATCAATTACGGTGTGTGCAAGATGCGGCAAAAGGTTTACGCGAAGGAAAAAACACAAAAATCGTGAACGTTGGTTATGTACCAATGGTTGTTCAAATACGAAGGAGTATCTTGATGATCAAGCGTTTTTCTCTAAAATTCAAAATGTGCTCTATAATATAATTGAACAGCCGTACAGAATTTTGTATAAAAGCGATTTACAACCGGCAATAAACACACGAGAAATTAATCTTAAAGAGCGTCAGGTTAAACAGGATATTTCCCAAGAAAATCCGATGTTTCATCCTACGAAGAAAATGATTTATGAGATTGCATCGGATAAGTTCGATAATATGGAATTGGATCCGTCTAAAGGTGTAAGCGATGTGCTTTACGATTTTTTGCAAGAGTACACGCCTAAAACGGATAAATTGGATATAAAGTTAATCAAAAAAATAGTAACTTCTATTGTTGTTTTAGCTGATGGCAATATAAAAGTCAATTTCATAAACGGCAGAACAATTGGGAATTTGGAGGTTGAGAGTAATGAATAACGAAAGAAAGAAAATTGTCACCAAGATTCCTGCTGATGAGTCAAAAACATCAAGAGTTGCTTACGGTAAAAAAATTAAAGTTGCCGCTTACTGTCGTGTCTCAACCGATAGCGAGGATCAAATGAACAGTTATCGCGCTCAAATGGAGTACTATACGAAACATATTTCCGAGAATCCTGATTGGGAATTCGTTGATGTTTATGCAGACGAGGGTATTACCGGAACATTAGTTAAGAAAAGAGATAATTTCCTGAGAATGATTAGGGACTGTGAAAAAGGGAAAATCGATATGATCCTAACTAAATCGGTTTCTCGTTTTGCAAGAAACATCGTTGATAGTCTTTCTTTTGTTCGTAAGCTTAAGGCAATGGGTATTGCTATCTATTTTGAAGAGCAAAATATCAACTCCTTAAAAGAAGACAGCGAAACCTACATCGGTATATATAGTGTCATGGCTCAATCCGAAAGCGAAAACATTAGTGCTAATGTAAAATGGGGCATTAGTAAGCGAATGGAGAATGGTACTTACTGCTGCAATATGAATATGTTCGGTTATCGTCGAGATAAGATAACCAAAGAGGTTTATATTGTCGAAGAAGAAGCAAAAGCAGTTCGCTCAATTTTCCAAATGTTTCTTGATGGAAAAAGTGCCGGACAAATTAAGGCAGAACTTGAAAATAACGGTGTAAAGACTTACAGCGGAAAGAGCGAGTGGCAACCTAAGCTTATTATTACAATGCTACAGAATGAAAAGTATTGCGGAGATGTAATGCATCAAAAAACATGCTGTGTTGATTGTATCAGCAAACGAAAGAAAATTAATACCGGACAAAGAACAAAATATCTTGTTATTGATAATCATCCGCAAATCATTTCAAGAAGTATGTTTTATGCGGCACAATCTGAATTAGCCAGACGCAATGCTCAAAGAAGTAAGTCCGAAGATTCGTTATCCGGGCGCGGTCGATATAGTGGAAAACACGCTTTATCAGAGCTATTGATTTGTGCCGAATGCGGAAGCCATTATAGGAGAAAGTATCATAAGAAAAAAGATGGAGCCCACTACTATTGGCGTTGCATTAGTCGCCTTGAAAATGGCGATAAGTACTGCAGTAACTCCAAAGGGTTAGAAGAAGAACTTTTGAAAAAGACTATTTGTGAAGCACTATCCTCGGTGTTGGCAGAGAGAAAAAATGGGTATGAGGTTTTAAAAAGCAGGATGATTTATGCGGCTGCAGGTGATGAATGTTCAAATGAGTTATATGTTATCGAAACTGCAATATCTGATGCTATGGGGCGTATTGATGAGCTTTCGGAACTCGCAGTTAAATTTAAATCAAATAGAGAAAAATATGATGCGACGATTAGTGAATGCAATGAGCAACTTCGTGTTTTGCGGGAGAAAAAAGAGAATATTTTGGAACAATTGAATTATAATGAAAAAGCAAAAAAAGAAATGGAGCGTATAGAAAAATATTTAACGGAAGATATGGTCGTTATTCCGGAATTTAATGACGGCTTTATTCGTCGAATGGTGACATCTATTCGAGTGACCCAAGATAACAAACTTCAAATTTGTATTAAGGGTGGTTATGAAATAACGGCTTTATTTCCCTGTGATAAAAATGCCGCATAAAAAATAAGCTTT
>CAZLEX010000066.1:0-1658 GCA_964558655.1 uncultured Oscillospiraceae bacterium
ATGAAATAATAAGAAGAGACGAAGTATGTTAGCAGAATAAAACAATCCCCGTATTCGTTTGCGAAATACGGGGATTTGACGTTCATTCGGAATCTATAATATTTCTACGCATTTTTAGCATGATTTTTCGAAGTACGGCTTCTTCTTCTTCGGTTAAGCCGTCAAGTGCGATATGTTCGGTTTTTTCGAGGTTTTTATCGAATTTTTCGGTAACTTCACGTCCTTTTTCCGTAATAAAAATGCGGCTTTGCCTCAAGTCGTCTTCGTCCGACATACGTCTGACAAGCCCGTCGGCTTCCATTTTTTGCAGAGCAACGCTTACGGTAGGCGCTTTCAAGTGAGTTATTTGAGATATTTCGCATTGTGACTTACTGTCGCCGTATTTGAGCGAAAGCAAGATATGCCTGTAGCCGTCGGGAATGCCTATTTGATCGCTTAAATTTCTCAATTTGTCGTGAAATAATTTCGAAACTTCGTTTACAAGCATCATAGTCGGTCTGTCGGCAGGCAGAGTATCTCTGGGCGGTCGATCGTGATTGTATTTTCCCATGCTGAAAACCTCCTGAATTTTGTTAGAAAACTAACTTGTTTAATTATACAATATATTTTAAGATTTGTCAATCTCGAAATTTTTTAATTTGCGACAGATAACAGTAAAAATCAAACAGCATTGCCGTTTGTTGCAAAGTTATATTTGAAAATTACGCTGTTTTTTTACAAAAATATTAAAATGTATGTGCTATAATGATGTGAAACACAGAAAAATAAAGAAAGCTTCGCAATGCTCTTTATTTTTTTCTGATGAGATATGAGGGTGTGAATATTTAAAGGCTCCCTTGTGTAAACGGGAGAATGTTAAAACGCTGTCGCATTTTAACAACCGTTTTTGCCAAAGCAAAAACCTAAAAAGTCGACTGAGGGATTGATAGGCTGAAACTTTAATTTCATTTTTTATGGTTCATATCATTTGACAACGCAGAATATTTTTTTACAAAAATATTAAAAAATATTGACATTTAATTTATTTTTTGATATAATAACATTGTCGGTTTTAGACGGAAAAACATATTTTGGAGGTACTTTTATGAAGTTTTGTCAAAAGTGCGGAAAAGAAATTATGGATGAAGCTGTTGTTTGTCCGGAGTGTGGTTGCCAAGTAGCTTAAATGAAAACGAACAACAACGATGACGGATTGGCAATCGCAAGTAAGATCTTTTTGATTTTGGGTTGCGTTTCAAGCGGTTGGTTGCTTATACCGCTTGCATGGACGTTGCCTATAACGATTTCGATTTGCGGTAAATTAAAGCGAGGAGAATCCATCGGAACAGGTCTTAAAGTAGCTGCTTTGCTGTTTGTAAACTTAATCGGCGGTATTTTACTTTTGTGCCGTTCCGACGAACAAAATTGATTGTTTTTTATTGTAAAAAGTCCTGTTTTCGGGGCTTTTTATTTTTTTAGTTGCCTCTGTTTCGGGCAGCTAGCCTACAGAATATTAAATTGACCGTTTTTTTCGTAAAATTACGCAAAATGTATCGCAAAAATCATATGCGGACGAAAATTTTCCTTTTTATACTTAATTTTATCGATTTCATTTGACAAGCGACGCTTGATATGGTATAATTATACAATGATATATGTGTAAGTATAATCGAAATAAT
>CAZLEX010000067.1:0-1657 GCA_964558655.1 uncultured Oscillospiraceae bacterium
GAAAGATATGATTTTATAGCCGATGCAGAGGATATACTTGATATGTTCAATTTAACAGGTATTTCCCGATTTCGGCACGGCTTTTCTTATGATGAATCCATTATCGAAATATCTTCGTTTGACAAGTTAACATCCTCCGATACTACGCTTTTGAAATCAACCTTGTTAGAAGAAATCAACCGGATATATGAAATTCCCGCTAAGAAAACGGTAATAGGTCACCCTGTACACTATCTCATAAGGAGTAATACAGACGAGCAAAAAAATATGTATATGCCGCTACTGTCTGCACTGTATGGGAACAATCGAATCTTAAGCAAGAGATATTGTTATGTTGATTGTGATGAATATAATCGTATAACAAATGAGAATCTGGAATTATTATATCAAAGTTGTGAATTCGGTACTGTAATTCTCAACTTTAACTGTGGTGATTCCGATGATTCGCAATACCGAAAATCCGAAGACGGACTGTTATCCGATGTCTGTAAAATTGCATTAAAATACCGCAATAAAGTTCTTACCGTTTTTTGTTTCCCGCTTAATTCCGAAAAGTTCAAAATCAAATTACGTGCCTATATGGGTACTGCAACTATTATTGAACTGTATGAGGATGTCGTTTCCGCCGATACGGCAAATATATACTTAAATAGATTAGCCAAAGAACATGGTATTCGCTCAGATAAAAAATTGCTTCTATCAGGTGAAGATACTCAACTTTTTACTTCTGCCGAACTCAGAGAGAAATTCAATAGTTGGTATGATAACAAACTCCGTAATAATCTGTTTCCGCAATATAAAACATTTCAAACCGGGGAACGGGAAATTCTTGCTCAAAAGCCTGTCGGCAGCGCTTATGAAGAATTGCAAAATATGGTAGGATTAATCGGTATTAAAGAGGAAATCAATAAAATCATCAATTATTTTAAGGCACAAAAACTGTTTGGGGATAGAAATATAAACTTGAGCAGACCGACAATGCACATGGTATTCACGGGAAATCCGGGCACGGCGAAAACGACGGTTGCACGGTTATTTGCAAAAATTCTAAAGGAAAACGAAATTCTTTCGGTCGGAAGGCTGTATGAAGTCGGTAGAGCAGATATTGTCGGGAAATATGTAGGTCAAACGGCACCACTCGTAAAAGAGGCTTTTAAGCGTGCAAAAGGCAGCGTGCTGTTTATTGACGAAGCATATTCACTTGTCGAAAGAGACGGGCTTTACGGGGACGAAGCAATCAATACAATCGTTCAGGAAATGGAGAATAACCGCGAGGATACCGTCGTGATTTTTGCCGGTTATCCGGATGAGATGAATGCTTTTTTGGATAAGAATCCGGGGCTGCGTTCACGCATTTCAAGGCAAATCCGGTTCGATGATTATTCCGCTGACGAGTTGTGTCAAATCACAAAGAATATTGCAGGCCAAAAAGGGCTTTCTTTTACCGATGAAGCAATAAACAAGTTAGAATACATCTTTGGACTGGCAAGACAGAATGCCGACTTTGGGAACGGCAGATTTGCAAGGAATGTCGTAGAAACGGCTCAAATGACACAAATTGACCGCATATTACACTCCGACATAGAATGTATTGACAATCAAGACATCGCTTTAATTACCGCTGATGATATAAATATACCGAGCGAAGTCAAAGAAC